>JBAVLA010000253.1:0-49899 GCA_049688595.1 Candidatus Nanopelagicales bacterium
AGCCCGAGCCGGGCCGCCTCCGCGCGGACCTCCACCTTCGTCGCATCTCCCAGCGGGAACGCACAGCCGGCCAGCTGGTCGGCGTCAAGCACGCCCAGTACGTACGACTGGTCCTTGGCCGGGTCGACCGCGCGGTGCAGCTCCCGGCCCCGCGGCCCCTCGACCAGGCGCGCGTAGTGGCCGGTGCACATCGCGTCGAACCCCAGCGCAAGGGCCCGGTCGAGCACTGCCGCGAACTTGATGCGCTCGTTGCACCGCAGGCACGGGTTGGGCGTGCGCCCGGCGGCGTACTCGGCGACGAAGTCCTCGACCACGTCGGCGGCGAACTCCTCGGAGAGGTCCCACACGTAGAACGGGATGCCGAGCAGGTCGGCAGCCCGCCAGGCGTCGCGGGAGTCCTCGATCGTGCAGCAGCCGCGGGCGCCGGAGCGGTAGGTCGCGGGGTTGCGGGAGAGCGCCAGGTGCACCCCGGTCACCATGTGCCCGGCCGCGACCATCCGCGCGGCAGCCACCGCGGAGTCGACTCCCCCGGACATCGCAGCCAGCACGTGCATCTCAGGCTCCTACGCGTGCGCCGGCCGCCACCCGGGTGCCCACACCGGAACCCGCCCGGGTACTCGCCCGGACCAATCCGGCACGCCGCGCCCGCTCCAGCGCGCCAGGGAGCGCGGAGAGCAGCGCCTCGACGTCGTCAGCGCTCGACGTTGACCCGACGCTGAACCGGAGCGAGGATCGCGCCAGCTCCGGATCGACGCCCATCGCCAGGAGCACGTGGCTCGGCTCGGGCACCCCCGCGCTGCACGCCGAGCCGGTCGACACGGCCACCCCCGCCGCGTCGAGCAGCATCAGCAGGGCATCGCCGGGGCACCCGGGGAACGAGACATGGGCGTTGCCCGGCAAGCGCTCCCCCGGCCACCCTACGGCGCCGTTCAACACTGCATCCGGCGCGAGCGCGAGCACGCCGGCGACTAGCGCGTCCCGCAGGCCAGCGAGTCGCGCCGAACGCGATGGCAGCTCAGCGACCACGTGATCCACGGCGGCGGCGAAACCGGCAGCAGCGGGGACGTTCAGGGTTCCGGAGCGCATCCCCCGCTCCTGGCCTCCGCCGTGGCTGAGCGCAACCACTTCCACGCCGCGACGCACGATCAGCGCCCCCACACCCGGCGGGCCACCGAGCTTGTGGGCCGAGACCGCCGTGGTGCTCGGCAGACTCGCATCGACCTCGATCGACCCGAGCGCCTGCACCGCGTCGACGTGCAGCGGGACACCTGTCTCGGCGCAGATCCCAGCGATCTCGGGGATCGGCTGCACTGTGCCGACCTCGTTGTTGGCCCACATGACGGCGACCAGCGCCACGTCCCCGGCGCCGGAGCCGGCACCCAACTCCGCCGCCAACTGGGCGGGGTCGACCCGACCAGCGCCGTCGACGTCGAGCCAGACCACGTCCGCCCCCTCTTGGTGGCCGAGCCAATCGACGGCCTCCAGCACGGCGTGGTGCTCGACCCGGGAGGCCAGCACCCGACGACGCCTCGGGTCTGCGGCCGTGCGAGCCCACCACAGTCCCTTCACCGCGAGGTTGTCCGCCTCGGTCCCGCCCGACGTGAGCACGACCTCGCCGGGCGTGACCCGGAGGGACGCCGCGATCAACTCCCGGGACTCCTCGACGCGACGGCGCGCGGCCCGACCCTCCGCGTGCAGCGACGAGGCGTTGCCCGTCGGCATCGCGGCGACCATCGCGTCGCGGGCGCGGCCCAGCAACGGCGTCGTCGCCGCGTGGTCGAGGTAGGCGCGCATGGTCGACCCATGGTAGATGAGCCGGGATGCTCGGGTTCGCAACCGCGGAGCATGGCGACGGGGCCCGATCCCGTGGAGGAATGGGCCCCGCTGCCGGACAGGTGCGCGGATCAGCCCTTGCGCTTGCTCACCTCCGCGGTCAGCTGGGGCACGACCGCGTGCAGGTCGCCGACGACGCCGAAGTCGGCCAGCTCGAAGATCGGCGCCTCGGGGTCCTTGTTGACCACGACGATCGTCTTGGAGGTCTGCATCCCGGCCCGGTGCTGGATCGCCCCGGAGATGCCGCTGGCGATGTACAGCTGCGGGGCCACGGTCTTGCCGGTCTGGCCGACCTGGAACTGGTGCGGGTACCAGCCGGCGTCGGTGACCGCGCGGGACGCCCCGACCGCCGCCCCAAGGGCGTCGGCGAGCGCCTCGATGACGCCCATGCCCTCGGCGCTGCCCACGCCCCGGCCGCCGGAGACCACGATCGCCGCCTCGGTCAGGTCGGGGCGGGCGCCCTTGGGCTGCTCGACCCGGTCGACGATCCGAGCCGACTTCGCCGCCGCGGAGAGCTCGACCGCGACGTCGACCCTGGTGCCGGCGCCGGCCGCCGCCTCAGGGGCTGCGCTGTTGGGGCGGACCGTGATGATGGGAGTGCCTACCGCCACCTTCGAGTTGACGACCGTCGCGCCGCCGAACACCGACTGGGTCGCGGAGGCGTCGGCAGCGACGTCCACCGCGTCGGTGATGATGCCTGAACCCGACCGGATCGCCAGCCGGGCGGCGACCTCCTTGCCCTCCGCGGTGCTCGCGACGAGCACGGCCGCCGGCGTGCGATCGGCGACGAGCTTGGCCAGGACCTCGGCCTTCGGCGCGACCGGGTGCGCGCTGAGCTCCGCGGCGTCCGCCACGTACACGGTGGCTGCGCCGTACTCGGCCAGCCCCGGGATCGCCGACTCGGCGCCGTTGCCGATGAACACGGCGGCCGGCTCGCCGATGCGCCGGGCGAGGGTCAGCAGCTCATTGGTGACCTTCTTGACGTTGCCGTCGACATGCTCGACGAGCACAAGCACTTCAGCCATGGCGGCCTCCTCAGATGATCTTCTGCGCGGACAGGAAGTCGGCGATGGCCACGCCACCGGATCCGTCGTCGGTGACGATGGTGCCCTTGGGCTTCGGCGGCCGGGCAGCGGCCGCGGCGACGATGGACCGGGCCGCAGCCAGGCCGACCTCGCCGGCGGAGAGCCCCAGTGCGGCCACGTCGAGGGTCTCTACCTTCTTCTTCTTGGCCGCCATGATCCCCTTGAACGAGGGGTAGCGCGGCTCGTTGATCTTCTCCACGACGCTGATGACGGCCGGGAGGCTGGCCTGCACCACGTCGTAGCCGTACTCGGTGGCCCGGTTCACGGTGATGGTGCTGCCGTCGACAGCGATGGAGCTGGAGAAGGTCAGCTGGGGCCACTCGAGGAGCTCGGCCACCATCGCCGGCACGACGGACATGCGGGCGTCGGTCGACTCCGAGCCGAAGACGACCATGTCGGCGCCGCTGGCCGCGATCGCCTTGGACAGCGCGAGGGCGGTCGCCACGGCGTCGGATCCGTGCAGGGCGTCATCGACCACGTGGATGGCGGAATGGGCACCCATCGAGAGGGCCTTGCGGATGGTCTCGGTCGTCTTGGCCGGGCCCATCGACAGGACGACGACCTCGCCGCCGTGCGCCTCCTGCAGGCGCAGCGCCTCCTCGACCGCGTACTCGTCGAGCTCGTTCATCACGGCGTCCACTGAGCCGCGGTCCAGGGTGTTGTCCGCGGGGCTGAGCGTCTTCTCCGCCCAGCTGTCCGGGACCTGCTTGACACAGACAACGATCTTCATGGTCGCGCTGTCGCCCTCCCTCATAGACCGGGGCGCCCGATGGTGTCCCCGGTGTCCTGACCCTTGCGATCCGCTGGGCGTTTCCCACGCCCAACAGGCAACTAGGTTACCCACGGGTAACCTAGTTGCCAATCGACCCAACTCTAGGCGCGAAGACCGTGCGCGTTGGCAGCGCCCCCCTGCTGGCGCCGCGGTAGCATGCAAGCCCAATGCGGATCCTGCATTTGTCCTGGGAGTACCCACCCGTCATCTATGGCGGGCTGGGTCGCCATGTCCATGCCCTCGCCCGGGCGCAGGCGTCGCTGGGCCATGAGGTGGCCGTGATCACGCAGGCCCCGACCTCAGAAGACCTCCGCCTGGACGAGGGACCCGTTCACGTCGTGCGCGCCGGCGGACGCCAGATGCAGGGCGACCTCCTGGCCCACGTCGCCGCCATGGAGCAGGACTTCATCGACCAGGGCCTCGACCTCGTTTGCAGGTGGCGCCCGGACGCCATCCATGCCCACGACTGGATGGTGACCCACGCGGCGGTAGCCCTCCGACGGGAGTCCGGGGTGCCGCTCACCGCGACGATCCACGCGACGGAGGCCGGGCGCAACCAGGGCTGGGTGAGCACCGACCTCTCGACGGCCATCCACTGCCTCGAATGGTGGCTGGCCAACACCGCGGACGAGCTGATCACGTGCTCGCAGCACATGCGCGAGGAGGTCCGGGCCCTGTTCGGGGTCCAGGGCGCCACAGTGATCCCGAATGGCATCGAGGCCGCCGAGTGGACCTGCCCGCCCGGTGCTGCCGAACGCATCCGTGCCGCGCACCCGGGGCGGCCGCTCGTCGTCTACACCGGGCGGGTCGAGTGGGAGAAGGGCGTGCAGACGTTGCTCGCTGCCGTCCCCGAGATCCGTTCGCATCACCCTGACCTGGCGGTGATCGTCGCGGGCCGCGGCTCGTACCTCCCCAGCCTCAGGGAGCAGGCCGAGCAGATCGGGCCCGACGCAGACGTGGCCCTGCTCGGTTGGGTGTCCGAGGACGACCTGCGCGGCATCGTCACCGCAGCCGACCTGGCCGTCGCACCGAGCCTGTATGAGCCGTTCGGCCTGGTGGCCCTGGAGGCGGCAGCGCTTGGGACGCCGGTCCTCGTGGCCAACACGGGCGGCCTCGCGGAGTTCGCTGGGAACGGCCGCCTGGCCTCGACCTTCACCCCTGGGGATCCCCGCAGCCTGGCCGCCGCAGTCCTGTCGGACCTGTCCGCTCCCGAGGCGATGGCGGCGCGGGCGCAGCGCGCCACGAGGGCCCTGGCCGAGCAGTACGACTGGTCGAGCATCGCCGGCCAGACGGTCAGCGTCTACAACCGGGCCGTCTCGACGGGCCGACCCTCCGAGCACGCACCGCAGCCGGCAGTCCAGAGCCGGCACGACCTCCGGCCACCGCAGTACGCCACGCCGCCCGGCCACCTGCTGGGCAGTCCGTAGTGGACCAGGTCGGGTCCCGCGGCAAGCTGCCCGCGGGGCTCACCCGCGGCCTGGTCATCGCCGAGGTCCTCGTGGTCCTGGCCCTGTCCCTGGGCCGATCGGGGATCTACTCGATCGTCAACTTCATCGCCGACCTGACCAGCGGCGTCCCGCTGGCCGACCAGTCCACCGTGCTCAACGACTCCCTTGCGCCGGGTCGGCCACTGCTCGACCTCATCAGGCAGGTCCTGCGCATCGCCTTCTCACTGGCCCCGGTGGCCCTGATCTGGTACCTGCTGCGCAGGTCCGGGGAGAGCCTGCGCACTATCGGGCTGGACGCGGCCGAGCCCGCCCGCGACCTGCGCCGGGCGGCAGCCACGGCAGCGCTGGTGGGGGGTATCGGGCTGCTCGGATACCTGGCCGCCTACCGCGCGGGGATCAACCTTGCGGTGGTGGCCCAGGCGCTTCCGGAGGCCTGGTGGCGCTGGCCGGTCCTGCTGGCCTCGGCACTGCAGAACGCTGTCCTCGAGGAGGTGATCGTCCTCGGGTTCGTGATCCACCGGCTCACCCAGCTCGGGTGGGCGCCGTGGCCGGCCATCTGGACCAGCGCCCTGATCCGGGGCAGCTACCACATGTACCAGGGGATCGGGGGCTTCCTCGGCAACGTCGCAATGGGTGTGCTGTTCGGATGGCTGTTCCGGCGCTGGGGCCGCGTGCTGCCCCTGCTCCTGGCCCACGCGCTGATCGACGTCGCGGCGTTCGTCGGCTACGCGGTGCTGGCGGACCGAGTCGGCTGGCTGCCGGCGGGGGGCTGAGGGACTGGCCGCACGCTCACGCGGACAGCGGGCAGCGGCAGTGGCAGCATGCGCGTGAGGAGGGAGCGGCATGTCCATCAACGGAGGGCCGGACCTGGTCCAGCTGCTGACCCCCGAGGGCGTGCTCCACGAGCATCCGGCGTACGCCCTCGAGCTGACCGACGACCAGTGGCGTGACCGCTATCGAGACCTCGTGATGGTCCGGAGGCTGGACACCGAGGCCACATCCCTGCAGCGGCAGGGCGAGCTGGGCCTGTGGGCCCCCTGCCAGGGCCAGGAGGCTGCGCAGGTCGGCGCTGCCCGGGCGACCAGACCCGCCGACCGGATCTTCCCCACGTATCGCGAGCACGGCATGGCGTACGTGCGCGGCGTGGACCCGGTTGCCCTGCTCGGGCTGTTCCGCGGCACGACGCTGGGGGGCTGGGACCCGGCCGACCACGGGTTCAGCCTCTACACCATCGTCATCGGCGACCAGACCCTGCACGCCGTCGGCTACGCCATGGGCATCCAACGGGACGGGACGGACGAGGCGGTGCTGGTCTGCTTCGGCGACGGGGCGTCCTCACAGGGCGACGTCGCCGAGTCGTTCGTGTACGCCGCAGTCAACGACGCGCCCGTGGTCTTCTTCTGCCAGAACAACCAGTGGGCCATCTCAGAGCCGCTGGAGCGCCAGACCCGGATCCCGCTGTTCAAGAGGGCCGCGGGGTACGGGTTCCGGGGGGTGCGCGTGGACGGCAACGACGTCCTGGCAGTCGAGGCGGTCGTGACGGCCGCCCTGGACCGCGTGCGCGAAGGCGGCGGGCCCATCCTCGTGGAGGCGTTCACCTACCGGATGGGGGCGCACACCACATCCGACGACCCGACGAGGTACCGCACGACCGCGGAGGGTGAGGCCTGGCGCCTGAAGGACCCCATCGAGCGGGTCCGCGCCTACTTGGTGCGCCACGGCCTGGTCGATGCTGCGTTCCTGGCTGAGGTCGACGCACTCGCCGAGGAGCTCGGCGCCGACATGCGCGCCCGCTGCCGCGCCCTGCCCGATCCGCTGCCCACGTCCATGTTCGACAACGTGTACGCCACCGTCCACCCCGCGATCGAGCGGGACCGCAGGTGGCTGGTCGAGTACCTGGCCGGGTTCGCCCCCGAGGGGTCGGCAGTGGCTGCCGGACCGGCCGGGGGGCGCTGAGATGGCCGTCCTGACCATGGCCAAGTCGATCAACGCCGGCCTGGCGATGGCCATGCGCGAGGATCCCAAGGTCCTGGTCATGGGCGAGGACGTCGGTCGTCTGGGGGGCGTCTTCCGGGTCACCGACGGCCTGTTGGCCGAGTTCGGCGAGGACCGCGTGATCGACACGCCCCTGGCGGAGAGCGGCATCGTCGGGACCGCGATCGGCCTTGCGATGCGCGGCTACGCCCCGGTGGCCGAGATCCAGTTCGATGGGTTCATCTTCCCCGCGTTCGACCAGGTCACGACGCAGGTTGCCCGGCTGCACGTGCGATCGGCGGGTGCGCTGTCGATGCGGATCGTCATCCGCCTGCCCAGCGGGGGCGGGATCGGGGCGGTGGAACACCACTCGGAGTCGCCCGAGGCGTACTTCGCCCACACGCCCGGGCTGCGCATCGTCACGCCGAGCACCCCGGCCGACGCGTACATGATGATCCGCCAGGCCATCGCCCATCCCGACCCGATCCTCTTCATGGAGCCCAAGCGCCGCTACTGGGACAAGGGCGAGGTCGACCTGCAGGCTCCGCTGGCTGCGCTGCCCGACCTGTTCCGGGCCCGAGTCGCGCGGCGTGGCCGGGACGCCACGCTGCTGTGCTGGGGTCCGATGGTGCGCACCTGCCTGGATGCAGCCCAGGCCGACACCGAGCGGGACCTCGAGGTGATCGACGCCCGCAGCCTGGCCCCACTGGACCTGGCGACGATCGTCGAGTCCGTCAGCCGGACCGGCCGGCTCGTGGTCGTCCACGAGGCGCCAGTCATCGGTGGCCTCGGCGCCGAGATCGCTGCCACCGTGGCCCAGGAGTGCTTCTACCTGCTTGAGTCCCCGGTGCTCCGGGTCGGCGGCTTCCACGCCCCCTATCCCCCGTCCCGGCTCGAGCACATCTACCTACCCGACTTGGATCGCATCCTCGAGGCGGTCGACCGGGCCATGGCGTACTGAGGAGGCGACGATGCTGCGCGAGTTCCGCATGCCCGACGCGGGCGAGGGCCTCACTGAGGCCGAGGTCCTCCTGTGGCGGGTAGCCGTTGGCGATGTGGTCGCCGTCAACGAGGTGCTCGTCGAGGTGGAGACCGCCAAGGCAGCCGTCGAGCTGCCCAGCCCGTACGCAGGCACCGTCATCGAGCTGCTCGCCCAGCCGGGGGATGTGGTGCCCGTCGGAGAGCCGATCATCAGGATCGATGAGCCGGTGCCGGCGGAGCCGCTGCCCGCCCACGAGCCGACTCCCGAGGAACCGCCCGCCCAGCAGCTGCCTCCCGAGCAGCCGCCCGCACCGGCCGACGAGCAGCGCCAGGCAGTCCTGGTCGGCTACGGGGTGAAGGACACCCCGCCCCCCAAGCGCCGGCCGAGGATCTCTCCGCACGGGGTGGACCATGTCGAGCCCGGTCCCCCCGGCGAGGCAGCACGACCCGTCCGGTACGGCGGGCTGGAGCTCGCCCGGGCAGTCGAGGGGCGGCTCGGCGAGGCCGGCGTACCCGCCAGGCCGCCGGTCCGCAGGCTGGCCCGGGACCTCGGTATCGACCTGGCTCAGGTGGCCCCGACCGGGCCTGGCGGGAGCGTCACCCATGAGGACGTGATGCGCACCGCCGCAGCCGCGACCAACTCCGAGGTCGTCCCCCTGTCCCACGTTGCCCGGATGATGGGTCGGGCGATGACCTCGTCCGCGTTCACGGCTCCGCATGCGACGGAGTGGGTAGACGTTGACGTGTCCGCGACGACCGCACTCATCCGGGCCACCCGTTCCCGCGCCGACCTCGCGGAGCTGTCCATCACGCCACTGACGTTCGCTGCGCTGGGCCTGGTCCGGGCCGCACGGGCGCATCCGACGGTCAACGCCAGCCTCGACGCGACGGCCGAGAACCTGATCATCCACCGCAGCGTCCACCTCGGCATCGCGGTCGACTCGCCCCGCGGCCTGGTCGTGCCCCGGATCGCTGATGCCCAGGAACTGGACCTGCGCGGCATGGCCCACGCCCTGGGCGCGTTGACCGAGACGGCACGCGCGGGGCGCTCCCGGCCTGAGGAGCTGCACGGCTCGACGCTGACTATCACCAATGTCGGCGTCTTCGGGATGGACTCTGGAACGCCCATCCTCAACCCAGGTGAGGTCGTCATCCTCGCGCTGGGCCGCGTGCTGGCCCGACCGTGGGTCGTGGACGGGGCGGTGCAGGTCCGTGACGTCGTGACCCTGGCCCTCTCGTTCGACCATCGCGTCGTCGATGGCGCCCTCGGCGCGCGGGTGCTGCGCGAGGTCGCCGACTTCATGGCCGACCCCGCCACAGCACTGGCACTCGGGTGAGCCCGGGGGCACCTCAATGAACCGGGTCCCTCAGGCCACCACCGCCACGCTGGACGGCCCATCCGGACGCGTCCGGCGCACCGACAGCCTCTCGGCGATGCGCTCCTTGAGCTCCGGGACGTGGCTGACGATGCCAACCACCCGGCCGTTTCCGCGCAGGTCGTCAATGACAGCCATGACGTCGTCGAGAGTGTCCGGGTCAAGGCTGCCGAAGCCCTCATCGATGAACAGGGTGTCCAAATGGGCACCGCCGGCTTGGGCGACCACGACGTCGGCCAGGCCCAGCGCCAGGGACAGCGAGGTGTAGAACGTCTCACCGCCCGACAGCGTGCCGGTGCTGCGCTGCCGCCCGGTGTGCCGGTCGAGGACGGCCAGGCCGAGCCCGGTCCGGGAGTCCTTGCGGGCCCCCTCGTCCAGCCTGATCAACTGGTACTTGCCCGCGGACACGGCATCGAGCCGTACGTTCGCGGCCGCGACCACCTGCTCGAACCAGTGCCGCAGCACGAATACGACCAGGCTCATCCGTGGCGTCCCGGCCAAGCCTCGGGCGTACTGGTCGAGGGCCATGACCTCCTCGCCAGCCAGGGCGAGCAGGGCCCTGGCATCCGCCGCCTGCTCCACCTCGGTCATCCGCGCCGTGAACCGCTGATGCTGTCGCACGGCCACGTCTGACTCGCTCCGGGCGGCCCGAGCCGACGCCTCAGCCTCGGCCAGCTCATCCTGGAACCTGGTCACCGCCGCACCTGCCGCGTCGGGATCGATGCCGGCCACTGCCATGAGGTCCGCGGCCGCGAGCTGGGCGCGGGCGGACGTCATGGCGGTCTCCCACGCCTCGCAGGCACGCTCGAGCGCCTCCAACTCGGCGGGCGGCAGGATCGCGCACCCGGCGTGCTCCAGGCACGCGAACCCCGCCGAACGCACCTCCACCTGTGCGCGGTCGTCCGCGCTCCGGCGCTCGGAGAGCGCCCTGGCCACCGCGCGCACCAACTCGGAGCGTTCCTGCAGGGAGTCGGCCTGCCGGTGGAGCACACGGACCCGCTCCGCGACGGTGGGCAGGCCCCCCCGGGCTCCCTCGACGCGCTCCTGCCCGTCGGAAAGGCCGCGTGCTAGGTGATCAGCCTCCGCCGCCGCGGCCACGACCCGCTCAGCGATGCTGATGACGGCCTTCCCGGCGCGCTCCTGCTCGCCCTCGATCCGGCTGACCTGCACCGCCAGGCTCGCAAGCGCAGCTGCGCAGGCGTTACCTTCGGCAACCTCTTGGGCGAGCTCGTCCCGGAGGCTGAGCCACTCCTGACAGGTGCGCCCCGCGGCGGTGTCCAGAGCGTTCTGCAGCTGGGCCTCGGCTCGGATCATTGCCGCCTCGGCCTCATCGCGCACGATCTGGGCGTCATCGCGCTGGCGAGCTGCCTCGCGGACGTCACGCTCAGTCACCCCGGCATTCACGGCCGCTGCGGGCTCCGGATGGTCGTGGGAACCGCACACCGGGCAGGGATCCCCGGAGACCAGCCGGGCGGCCAGTTCCCCCCGCATGTTGGACAGCCGCTGCTCCATGAGCAGGGCATGCAGGTCGCTGGCCTGGTTGCAGGCACGCCGGGCGGCCGCACGCTCAGCGCGCAGGATCTCCAGCCGCCCCTCGAGCTCCATCGCCAGTTCCGCAGCCGCAGCCTGGGCAGTCACGGCCTCGAGCCGAGCCTTGGCCGCCTGGACGCGCCCTGCGGACAGCTTGGCGTCCTCCAGCGCGGCGCGGGCATGCTCCAGCTCGGCGGGGAGCTTCGCGGCACGCTCGGCGATGGACTGCTGCTCGAGCTCCGCCTCCTGGCGCGCCTGCACCGCGTGCCCGAGCCGCTCGCGCAGCTCGACCAGCGACCGCTCGAGCTCCACCACGTGCGTCAAGCCATCTGCAACGCTGCGGACGTTGCGCGCCTGCTCCGCGAGACCCTCCCACCCGGCACCGTCGAGCTCAGCCTGAGTGGGCTGCCCGTTGGCGATGAGCGCGTCGCGGCGCGCCGCGACCGCAAGGGAGGCCTTGTCCGACAGCTCGAGCAACGGTCGCACGGGGGCCGCACGGCGGGCGTCCGCCACCCGGATCCGGTTCGCCTCGTGGATCTCCCGCTCCGCCTCAGCGGTGGCGAGCCCCTCCTCGATCTGTCGGCGTCGGAGGATCCGGGAATGGACGTCCTGCGCGTCGGCCAGAGCGGTACGCGCGCAGTCATGGACCGCCTCAGCGCCCGCCGCCGCGGCCGAGGCCTTGCGTGCCTCCTCCGCGATGACGCCCTCGAGGTCGGTCAACGCGCCGATCTGCACCGTGAGTGCCCGCTGCGCCATCTGGGCCTGGTCGTCGGGGCTCAACCCCGCCGCTTCGCAGGCGGCGGCCATCCGCGTCCGCAGATGCCCGTCGGCGGCTTGGAGCTCTCGCCCCGCCTGCTGGGCACGCGCCTGCAGCTGCTCGGTCACGCGCCCGTAGAAATGGGTGCCGAAGAGCTTGACCAGCACATCCCGGCGCTGGTCATCATCGGCGCGCAGGAAGGTTGCGAACTCCCCCTGGGGAAGCAGCACCACCTGGCGGAACTGATCGCGGTTGAGGCCGATCAACTCGCCGATGATCGCGCCGACCTCGTCCTTGGCGTGCGAGCGGCTCACCCACGCGCCGGACTCCAAGCGCTGCAGGTGGACGCTGGCCTTCTCGCGGGTGACACCGCTTCCCCGGAGCTTGGGCCGGGTGTGCTCCGGCGATCGCGTGATCCGATGGCGAACGCCGCCCACGGAGAACTCCAGCATCACCTCAGGACGCACCTCCGGGGCGGCGAAGTCCGAGCGCATGCGGGCCGCATCCCCGGTGTCGCTCGCCAGTCCCCCGTACAGGGCGAACGTGATGGCGTCGAGGATCGTGGACTTGCCGACGCCGGTCGGTCCCTCGAACAGGAACAGGCCGCCCGCCCCGAGCCGCTCGAAGTCGATCACCTGCTCGTCGGCGAACGGCCCGACGGCCTTCATGCGCAGCATGTGGAGCCTCATCAGGCCACCATCTCCGCACGCCGAGCCGCCAGCACGGCATCCTTGAGCACCTTCTGCTGGGCAGGGCTCGGCGGCGCCCCGGACACCGCTCCCACGAACTCGACGCAGATGTCGACCGGGTCGCAGGACTCAATGGGCCGGGCCAGGCCGATCCCCGCCGCATCCGCACGCTCGGGGTCGAACTCCAGCACCAGCGTGTGCGGCCACACGGCGCGCAGCTTCTCCATCGCGCTGGCCACCCGCCCCGGATCGGTCAGCACGACCTTCAGCCACGCCTCGGAGAGCTCCGCGAGCTCCCCAGGCGCACGGGCGAGCAGGTCGTCAAGACGCCCCGTCACCTGGCGCAGCCGCCGCGGCACTGGGGCAGGCACCCGCGCCAACGTGACGGCCCCGTCCCCGTCGATGTCGACCAGGCACACGGACTTGCGGTGGTCCCGCTCGGAGAAGGAGAACGCCAGCGGCGAGCCGCTGTAGGACAACCTGGTAGCCGAGCGCGGAAGCCCGATCTCCTGCGGTCCGTGCAGGTGCCCGAGAGCCACGTAGGTGAAGCCGTCGAAGACCTCGGCTGGAACGTCCCCCACGCCACCGACCCGGATCTCCCGCTCGGACTGCGACGCCGCCCCGCCCGTGACGAACGCGTGGGCCATCACGACTACCCGGTCAAGGCCCCGCGCTGCCGCGTCCTGCCGGACCCGATCAGCGAGCGAGGCCAGCACCGCCGCGTGGGACCGCTCCACGCCCAGGTCAGCCAGCACGGCGTCCGGCAGCACGTAGGGGATGCCGTACACGCCCACAGGCCCTGTCGCATCGGTCAGGATCACGGGCCGGTCGACCTGCTCGACGCCCGTACGCAGGTGGATCCCCGCCTGGGCCAGGACCGCGCCGGCGTACTGCAGGCGGACCGCGCTGTCATGGTTGCCGCTGGTGACCACGAGCGGGACGCCGACCGAGGCGAAGTCGGCCAGGGCGCGGTCCATGAGGCGGACGGCGTCGGCACCCGGCTGGGCCCGGTCGTAGACGTCGCCGCTGACCAGGACGGCGTCAACGCGCTCTGTGCGCGCCAAGTCGACCAGCCAGTCGATGAACTCGGCCTGATGGGCCAGGAGGTCCTGCCCGTGGAGTCGGCGCCCGAGGTGCCAGTCGGAGGTGTGGAGCAATCGCATGACCCCACAGTGACATCGGGGTCTGACAGTAACGGGTCGACGCACCGGAGGGCTGGGCGAACCGCGCCGGCGGATGCCGGCGCCCAGGCCGACCGGGCTCCGATGGCTCAGCCCAGGGCATCCGGGGCGAGCACGATCACGCGGTCATCGTCGGCTTCCGGGTCCCCGCGGCTGGTGTTCGAGGTGAGCAGCCAGACCCGCCCGTCCGGGCCCACCTCGACGGCCCGCAATCGGCCGTAGCGCCCCACGAGCAGCCGCCGGCGGTCCAGCACCTCTCCGCGCCCATCGACGTCGACGCGCCAGAGCGACCTGCCCCGCAGCGCGGCAACCAGGACCGTCGTCGGCCCGCCGTCCCCGGTGCCGACCACGGCTATCCCGCTGGGCGATGCGTCGGCGGTCCGCCACGTGACGATCGGATCCACCAGCCCCCCGCCGCCCCCGCGCCCCTCCGCGAGCGGCCAGCCGTAGTTTCGCCCGGTCCGGATGATGTTCAGCTCGTCCCAGGTGTCCTGCCCGAACTCGCTGGCGAACATCCGGCCGGAGGCGTCCCAGCCGATCCCCTGCACGTTGCGATGGCCGCGGGACCACACGGGTGACCCCTGGTCCGGGTTGCCGGGCGCGGGGCTGCCGTCGACGGCGAGGCGCATGATCTTCCCCCCGAGTGAGTCAGGGTCCTGTGAGCGGCTCGTGACCCCCGCGTCCCCGGTCGTCACGTAGAGGTAGCCGTCCGGCCCGAATGCGATGCGACCCCCGTTGTGGGTGCCGGCGCGGGGGATGCCGTCGACGACGACCCTCCCCGCGACGAACGAGCCGGGCTTCAGCCGCATCCGTTGGACGCGGTTGTCCCGCTGGGTCGTGTGATACACGTAGAACGTGTCGTCCTGGGCGAACGTCGGGGAGACCGCGATGCCCAGCAGGCCGCCCTCGCCACCATGCGCAACGCCGTCGACCCGGCCGAGGACCTCAGGCTCGCGGTCGGTGCCGACGCGGAGCACCTCGGCGGTGTCCCGCACGGTCACCAGAGCCGAGCCGTCAGGCAGGAACGCCAGCCCCCACGGAGCCGCGAGCCGGCGCGCGACGACCTGCTCATCGGGGATGGGCAAGGTAGGAGCATCGCCCGGCGACGGGCTCGCGGATGCGGGGCTCGATGGCGAGGCAGACTGGGCCCGCTGGTTCGACGCCGACGGGCTGGTGCTGCCCGCGGGTCCGTCCACGCAGGCCGGCAGCGCCAGCACACCTGCCGCGAGCATCCCCGCTGCCGCACGTCGCTGCCACATGTCGCCTCCCACTGGCCACGCTAGGCCCTCGCCCAGGTTCCCGCGATCCGTCCTGCCGCTGGTTCGAAGTGCCACCCGGCTCCAGCTGGCCGGAGGTCCGTCCACGTCCCGCGGCGACCGCGCCCCCCAGTTGCGCCCTGCGTCCAGGCGCGAACTGGCCCACAATGGGTCGATGCGTGCGATGTGGAGCGGCAACGTGACGTTCGGGCTGGTCCACATACCCGTGAAGCTCTACGCCGCCACCGAGGACCGGGACGTGAAGTTCCACCAGGTCCACCTCGCCGACGGGGGACGGATCAAGTACCAGCGCCTGTGCCAGACGTGCGACCAGGTGGTCAACTTCTCGGAGATCGGCAAGGGCTACGAGGACGAGATCGGCCGACGCGTGATCATCTCCGACGAGGAGCTTGACTCCCTCCAGGTCCCGCACGGCCGGGACGTCGAGATCGTCGAGTTCTCCCCAACCGAGCAGATCGACCCGATCAACTTCGACCGCGCCTACTACCTCCAGCCCGCCACGGGTGCCGCCAAGCCGTACGTGCTGCTCAGGCGGGCGCTGGCGCAGACCGAGCGCATGGCCATCGTGATGATGACCATGCGAAAGCGCAGCCGGCTGGCCGTGCTCCGGGTCCGCGGCGACATCCTCGTGCTGCAGACGATGCTGTGGCCGGACGAGGTCCGGGTCCCCGAGTTCCCCGGCATCTCGGACGGCGACGTGCAGGTCCGGCCGCAGGAGCTGGCGATGGCGGGCTCGCTGGTTGAGAGCCTCAGCGCCGACTTCGATCCGTCGGCCTTCCGGGACGAGTACCGGGAAGCCGTCATGGAGTTGGTCACCCGGCACCTGGAGGGCGAGGACGTCACCATGCCGGCTGGACCCGAGGAGGAGGAATCGGGAACCGTCCTGGACCTGATGGCCGCGCTGCAGGAGTCCGTCCGCAGGACCCAGGCCGCTCGCCCGACCGCGCAACAGGTCGCGCAACAGGTCGCGCCCGAGCGGAAGCGGCCTGCGTCCGCGGAGGAGCCCGAGCGGCCGGCCGCGCCCGCCCGCAGCCCCGCTCCCAGGGCGCCGCGCAGGCGCGCACCGGCGAAGGAGCCGACGACCAGGAACCCGGGGCCGCAAGCCGCGGAGCCCGGAGCAGATGCGCCGCCCGTCAAGACGACGCGCGCCCGTCGGACCGGCAGTTGAGGCTCCCCCAGCCTGGTTGACAGCCCAGGAAGCAGCCTCAGAGCCGGGGGATCAGCGCTCCTGACTCCTCGGCGATGGGCAGGTCGATGATCTGCACGGCGGCCAGGCCGATCGCCAGACTGCACCCGACCAGCAGGGCCGTGCGGACCGCCGGGTACCGGAACGACGACGTGACGCCGGCGAAGAACAGCGAGATCGCCAGCAGCACCGTTGTGAGCACGTACGAGTCCCCGGTCCGACCCGCATCCGCGGCTTCGGTGGTCAGCCTCTCGGTCTCCTCCTCCGCAGCCAGGAAGTCGCCCTGCAGGGAGTCCAGGTACTGCTCGTCGGTGACGAGGTTGGGCGGCTCCCCGCCGGACTCGATCTCGGCCTGCCAGGTGTCCAGGAACGGCAGGAGCGCGGGTCGCATGAGCACCTCGCGGTAGAACTTCTGGCTCCTCTCGTCCTCGGCAAGCACGGCTTGGGCGTACTGCCCGACGAGGTTCGAGTCGTATGCGAGGGTCTGCGTGGCCAGCCCGTACAGCCTGGAGGCCTCGACCCGCTGGTTCGATGCCGCCAGCGCCAGGTCGTCCTGCTGGCCGTTCCACAGCGCCGACTGCAACGCGCACCACGCCGTCCCGACCGTCGCCACGCCCAGAAGCACCACCGCGAGGATCTCCAGGAAGCGGTCCCCGAGGACTCCGGTGCGGGCCATCAGGCTGCACCCCCCGACACCGGCTCAGCTGGGGCGACCGGTTCGGGCTCGGCCGGCCGCGACCCAGCCTCTGGCATCCCGGGCAGGGAGTCCCCCATGCCGGGCAGCGCCAGGGCCACCGCCTCCGAGCGTCCGATCAGGTCGCGCCAGAGATCTGTCTGCCGGTAGCGCAGGGCCGCCTCGCCGACGCCCACCAGCTGCGGGGCGAGCTCGGCGTCGTGGCGTGCGCGGGCCAGTCGCATGGCGGACTCGGCCTCCTCGCGCTCCAACTCCAACCGGGCGCGCACGACGGCCTGGATCACCTGGCCGGTACGACCGAGATCCACCGCGCCGAGCGAGAAGGACGTGAGCACGATGCCGTCTGCACCCAGAGCAGCCGACACGGCCCGCCCCAGCCGGGCTTCGAGGTCGGCCCGGGCGCTTCCGAACAGGTCCTCCAGGGAGATCCCGGGATCGGCGAGCTCCCCGGCGATCGCCCGGCCGCTGTCGTCCCGGCACACCGCCCAGATGCCGTCGGGGCCGAACCTGTCGTGCACCGAGCGGAGCCGCTCAGGGTCCAGGCGGAACCGGACAGTGTAGCCGACCACCGCCTCAGCCCGGTCGCCGAGCGTCACCCGCAGCGCTGGGCCGAATGCCTCCGTAGGACCGGCCGATGCGGCGCCGGGCGCATCCGTGGCCCGGAGGGACATCTCGATCGACGGGTACTGGACGGCCGTGCGCTTGCGCAGCGCCGGCACCCAGTGCGGGCCGGGCAGGAGCACTCGGTCCGTCGGCTTGCCACGGACCACCAGCACACCGAGCTTGCCCGTGGGAATGGCCACGATCGACTGGCGCAGCAGGGACCACAGGAACGTCGCCAGGATGGGGACGACGATCAGTGCTAGGACGACCTTGGCTCCCGTGGACATGCTCCCAGCATATTCACTTGCCGCCGCATGTTCCGGTTGTCTACTCAGGCCCTTGCCCACCACGGGCCCCGGGTCGGCGCTACCCGGGGCGCACGACCGAGGGTGCGATCTGGCAGCTCGACTGGTCTGGGGCGGCAGCGGAGTCGGCCGACCACGCATGGCGCAGGTGCGCGAACTCGGCCGCGTGCCGGCGCAGGAAGCCGTTCACGTACCAGCAGGTCGGGATCACGCGGACCCCGGCGGCGCCGGCATCAGCCAGCGCGAACCGAACGAGCCGTGACGCGATCCCCCGGCCCTCGAAGTCAGGATCGACCCGGACGCTGTAGAACTCCCAGGCGCCGTTGCCCACCGCGATGTTGGCGCGGCCCACGATGACGCCGTCGACCGAGGCGGTGTACAGCGCCGGGCTGACGCGCGCCAGGGTCAACTCGCCAGCAGCCGGCCGGCCAAGGCCCTCGGAGTGGCCCATGACCGCCCCTGACTCCGGACGAGTGCCGGTCGCGCTGGTCATCATCAGTCCTCCGAGATCAGGTAGGGATATGGGCATTCCGCTGGATTGGGCGCCACGCAGCCCATGCACGGCCTCGCTCGATCCAGGATGCACCGGGGAGTCGGTTCGCTCACGGCCATCACCTCTGAGTCCATCATACCCTCTGGGGTATAGGTTCAAACTCCCACGCACGGGGTGGGCAGAGCCCGGGTCTCCCAACCCAGCCTGCAAGCGCGTGTAGACTGAGGCAAAACCGAACGGTATGTCCCGATCCGCGGCATCCGATCCCTGAAAGGCAGGGCCTTGGACGACTTCTTCTCCCACTTCTGGGACATCCTCCTGTGGAGCCTCTGGTTCTTCTTCATCATCGCCTGGTTGATGCTGCTCTTCCGGATCTTCGCTGACCTGTTCAGCGACAAGGAGGCCAGCGGCTTCGCCAAGGTCGCCTGGTCCCTCTTCCTGATCTTCTTCCCCCTGCTCGGCGTGCTGTCCTACCTGATCGTCCGCGGCAAGGGCATGGGCAGTCGCGAGCTGGCCAAGGTCGCGTCGGTCCATGCGGCCCAACAGGAGTACATCCGGGGCGTCGCCGGCAGCGCCAAGAGCCCGGCAGAACAGATCGCCAGCGCCAAGGAGCTGCTGGACTCCGGAGCCATCACGCAGGCCGAGTTCGACGCACTGAAGGCCAAGGCGCTCAGCTGAGACGCGGCATCTAGATGCAGAAGGGTGGCACCGCCCGCCCTTCGTTGTCCCCCGGAGCCAGCGGTTCCGGGGGACAACGCGTTGCCGACCGTGAAGCAGTTGTCTACCTGTCGTAGACTGCCGGGGTGCCTGACTCCTCCAGCGATGACCTGATCGACGCTTCCGAGGTTGCCGAGATACTGGGGTTGTCCCACCGCAACAGCGTCTCGACCTATCGGCACCGCTACCCAGACTTCCCGACCGGCCGTCGGATGCCCTCGGGCGGGCGTCGCCTGCTCTGGAGCCGCTCGGAAGTAGTCGCCTGGCACCGGCGGTTCGGCGTGCATCGGTCAAAGGACCTCGAGAACCCCGAAGCCCGGCTCCGGTCGCTCGTCGATGCCACCACCCGACTCCTGCTCGCGCGACCCGGGGCCGAGGTCAGCGTGCGGCAGATCGCCAGGGAAGCCGGCATTGCGCACTCGGACCTCTACCGGCATGCCGAATCCAAGGAGCAGCTCCTCGCCCTGGCCGTTGCCGACATAAACGCCGAATACCTGGCAACACTTCCTCGGTCGTTCGACGCCCTGATGGCCAACCTGGAGGAGAACCTCGTCGGGGTCATCCAGCGCCGGTCCGCGCTTCGGGTGATGGCCGACGAGATGATCAGGAACCCGGATGCCGAGCCGATCGGCCCCATACCGGTCGCCCACGTCGCCGAGGCCATCGCGGAGCACCGGAGAGCGAACGGCATCACGTCTTCAGTCGATCCGCTGGTGGTCGCTGCGTGCATCGGTGCGCTGGCATGGGGCATCACCCTGTTCGGCGAACGATGGCGCGCCGGGCTGGGCATCGAGAAGATCCCGATCGACCAGGTGGCCGCGGTCATGCGACGGATGCTCACTGCCTGAGGCCAGGCAGCCGAAGGCCCGCCCCTGAACCATTCGAGCCGCGAACCTCGACTAGGACAGTGCCGCGTCGGTGAACACCGACAGCCCAAGCTCGGGGTCGTACCCGTGGATCTCCCCCACGTCCAACTTCGTCAGGAAGTCGAGGATCTCCTTGCTGACGACCTGCCCGGGCACCAGGACGGGGAACCCCGGAGGGTAGGGCACGACCAGTGTCGTCGACACGAGCTGGCGGCCCGCGCCGATCTGCTCGGTGGCCTCGGCCAACGTGACGTAGTCGATGTTCGCCGGGTCGTAGGCCAGGAAGTAGGCCGCTCGCATGTCGCCCTCAGGACTGCCGGGGTGCGGCTGGAACCGCTCATGGAAGCGGCTGAAGTCCGGCAGCGGCGGAAGGTCCGTGGACAGGGCGCTGACCCGCCGCTCGAGCACCTTCAACTGCACCGGGCTGGCCTGCTCCTGCTGGACCCGCAAGTCCTGGGCGATCGACGTGAGCGACTCCAGCAGGTAGCTGAGCGCACCCCACGTGGCCCCGATCGTGACGATGAACAGGACGCTGTTGATGGACGTCTTGTTGACCTGCAGGCCGAAGCGGTCCATCAGGACCGAGTTCTTGAACGTGTCCCCGTTCAGCCCGGTGGCTGCCAGGTACAGCGTGGCGCGGGTGGGCTCGAGCACGAACTCGTCGCCTGCCCAAGCCGCACGCATCCTGGAGACGGCCTCCGAGCCCTCCGACCCAGGCCCGGTGAACCCGATGATGCCTGACTGCCGGTACTCGGCGGGGATCAGGTCGGACGGCTCGAGGATGAAGAAGTACCTGCTCAGCAACGGGTCAGAGGCGATCCGTCGGCGCAGCACGAAGGCAACCTCGTAGGCGCGCTCGACCAGGCTGAAGCCCTCCAGGTCGACCTGGCGGCGGGCGAGGTCCAGGGAGGCGAGGATCTGGTAGTTCGGAGACGTGCTCGTGTGGGTCAGGAAAGCCTCGTGGAGCTCGGCCTCAGCGTCGCGGGCGAAGTCCTGGTCGTTGACGTGGATCATCGAGGCCTGGCGCAGCGCGGACAGCGACTTGTGGGTGGACTGCGTGGCATACACGCGGACCCGGGCCTTGTCGGGATCGGGCATGAGGCGGTGGTCCAGCCAGGTGGCGTCGTCGTCGGGGTCCAGCTTCGACCAGGTCGCCATGTGCTCGGCGTACTTGGCGCGGTACTCCGGCGTGCCCAGCGTCTCCCGCAGTGAGGCGGCAGCAGCCATTCCGGTGCGGGTCCGGGCGTAGTAGCTGGAGACTGCGAACGCGAACCACGCCTCGTCCCACAGGAACACCATGTCGGGCTTGATCGCAAGGACCTCGGTCATCACGCGCAGCGGGTCGTAGGTGACTCCGTCGAAGGTGCAGTTGGTGAGGAGGAGCATCCGCACCGAGTCCAGCCGACCGGCCCGACGCAGGTCCAGCAGTGTCTGCTTGATCGTTCGTAGGGGGACCGCCCCGTACATCGCGAACTCAGGCAGCTTGTAGGCGTCGAGGTAGACCGGGTGGGCGCCGCCCAGGATCAGCCCGTAGTGATGGGACTTGTGGCAGTTGCGGTCGATGAGCACGACGTCCCCGGGCTTGGTCAGTGCCTGAACGACGATCTTGTTCGATGTCGATGTGCCGTTGGTGGAGTAGAAGGTGCGCACCGCCCCGAAGGTCCGGGCGGCCTTGTCCTGGGCCTCCTTGAGCGAGCCTGTGGGGGCCAGGAGCGAGTCGAGCCCGCCAGAGGTGGTGGACGTCTCGGCCAGGAAGATGTTGCGGCCGTAGAACGAGACCATGTCGCGCATCCACGGCGAGCCGAACAGAGAGTTGCCCCGGGCGATCGGAAGGGCGTGGAAGTTGCCGATGGGCTTGTTCGCGTACCGCTTCAGCGCGTCGAAGAACGGGGTCGAGAAGCGGCGGCGGACCCCGTTCATCAGGGTCATGTGCAGCTCGCTTCGCGACTCATATCGGTAGAAGGCCCGCTCGAAGGCCATGACGGTAAGGCCCTGGCCGTCCGGGAGGGCCTCGTCGGTGAGCAGGTACAGGTCCAGGTGTGGCCGCACGCGGCGCAGCACGGTGGCCAGCGCCCGGGCCCGCCTCTGCTCGCCTGCTGCGGAGAGCTTGAACTCGGCGTCGTACTCGTCGAGCAGCGTGTCGAACGTCCCGAACGCGGTCCCCGAGCGCAGGGGGACGTCCGGGCGCATGATCACGGCTTGGATCTCGTGGTTGAGCAGGACGCAGGCCAGGGCGGCATCGAACGAGCGGACCCCCACGACCGAGTAGATGAGCTCATCGTCGTGCCGGCGGTAGGAGTACATCTCGCGCACGCTCTCGGCAAGGACTGACGGATCGACGTCGGAGACGATCAGCGCGGTGAAGTAGTGCCGGTCTGTCGGGGTGTCCGGCTGCTCGCCGACCTCCGTGGCCGCCCAGATCAGGCCACCCTCGTCGCCGGACTTGCCCAGGCGCCACACCATGGCGTGCACGAGCTGGGACAGCTCGTCACGATGGCCCAGACCGGCCAGCTCCTCGAGCCGGTCGAGGGCGGAGGTGCCGGGGAACACCCAGAAGCCCTCGACTCCGCGCAGAAAGGCGACGGTCCCGGCGATCTGCCGCTCAAGTGCGTCAGGCTCAGCGACGTTGGGCTCTGCGAGCCGCGCCGCCAGCTCGGCGAGATGGTTCCAAGCATCCCTGCGCGACAGGCTGAGGTTCGACGCGTTCTGGAGGAAGCGTGGGTCAGGCTGGCCGATCGGCGTGTACGCCATGCCTGCGACGATAGTCTCGCACCGCAGAGATCGCCTCCCGGCGAGAATCCCGCGGTGACCGCCCCGATGCCACCCCGGCGGGTCGCGCAACCGCCTCGCCGCTGGGCAGGGCGCATGGCCGATACGGCGCTGCGTGCGTGCGGACGCGGGCGGATAGGCTGGCAGCGGCTGGCACCCGCTGGCGGAGGGGGAGATCGGTATGCACGAGTTGAGCAGGCCGGGGCGCAGGGCATTCGCGGCGGTCCTCCTGGCCGGGTCGATGATCGCACCCGGAGGCCAGGCCCAGGCCAGCACGGCAGCTCAGACCGGCGAGCCCGCCCAGTCCAGCCAGGCCGCCGCCGCCACCAAGTCGACGTGCATCTATCTGGTCAAGGACATTTCCCGAGCCAACGGCATCTACCTCGGCGGCGTGGCCGTCCTGCGCAAGTCCGGCGCGACGGTGAAGGGCGAGATCGGGCAACTGTACAGCGAATGGGCGAGCTTCAGCGGCGTGGTCGCGGGACGCAAGCTCACTGGGACGCTCGACGGGTCCCCGGTCACGTGGACGTGGGTCAGATCGGACAGCCGGATCAAGGGGTGGAAGCGGGTGTCCCGAGCACGCCTGCTGAAGTACTCGGCCGGGCACGTCCCGCTCAAGGGCGGGACGTGCAGCAGCGTGACCGTCTCATTGACGGCGGCAGGCGGCTCGCTCGTCGTCGACGTGGACCCGAACCGCCGCTCGAGCAACTGGCGGTTCAGCGTCCAGAGGTACGCATCCAGCCGCTGGACGACAGTGCTGCGATCCAAGACACGGGGACGGGCTGACACCCGCGTGCTGGATGTCCCGCCGGGTCGGTACCGCGTCATCGTGGACCCCCGCTTCGGGTGGCAGGGGGCGACGTCCGCAGCCGTGGACGTGACCGCCTGATTGGCTTACAGGACCCCCCGCCGGGCAATCCGGGACCTTTGGCGCACGGGCATCCCTGAACCTCCCTTAGCGTGGATGGCAAGGTGCCCGATCAGCGGCACGAATGTCCTTGGGGGGACAGCGATGACGATGGCAAGGTCTGCAGCCGCGCGCTACGCAGGTGCGCTCGCTGCGGTGTTCCTACTGACCGGGTGCGCATCGGCCTCTGATGAGGGATCAGAAGCCACGATCCACGGCGGCGAGGCCAGCCTCGTCCTGCCGGATCTTGGGTCCGTGACGGTGTTCGGGGGCCTTTCGGGGCAGGTGGCCCTCGCGATCGGCCTGGTCGTTGCCCTGTTCGGGCTTGCGTTCGGCGTGGTGGCCTTCCACCAGCTCCGCCAGCTCCCGGTGCACCGCTCCATGCGCGAGGTCTCCGAGCTCATCTACGCGACGAGCAAGGCCTACCTGGTCCAGCAGGGCAGGTTCCTCGGGCTGCTCTGGGTGTTCATCGCCTCGGTGATCATCGTGTACTACGGGTTCCTCGTCGGGTTCCCGTGGTCGCGCGTCGGGATCGTGCTCCTGTTCAGCCTCATCGGCATGGCCGGCTCGTACGCAGTCGCCTGGTTCGGAATCCGGGTCAACACGTTCGCCAACTCGCGAACCGCGTTCGCATCGCTGCGCGGGCGCCCGCTGCCGACCCACCGGATCCCGCTGAAGTCGGGCATGTCGATCGGGATGGTGCTGATCAGCCTCGAGCTGACGATGATGCTGGTCATCCTCCTCTTCCTGCCACCGGACCTGGCCGGCGCCTGCTTCATCGGCTTCGCGATCGGCGAGTCGCTGGGCGCTGCGGCACTGCGCATCGCGGGGGGCATCTTCACCAAGATCGCCGACATCGGCTCGGACCTCATGAAGATCGCCTTCAAGATCAAGGAGGACGACGCCCGCAACCCCGGCGTCATCGCCGACTGCACCGGTGACAATGCCGGGGACTCGGTCGGCCCGAGCGCCGATGGGTTCGAGACCTACGGCGTCACCGGGGTCGCGCTGATCACCTTCATCCTGCTGGGGGTCCACGACCCGCAGGTGCAGGCCAGCCTGCTGGTCTGGCTGTTCGTGCTGCGCGCCGTGATGGTCGTCACCTCCGCGGTGTCCTACCTGGTCAACGACGCCTGGACCGGCATCCGTTACGCCGACGCCGACCGGATGGACTTCGAGGCCCCGCTGACCTCGCTGGTGTGGCTGACTTCCGTGCTCAGCATCCTGGCCACGTACGTGACCACCAACGCCCTGCTGTCCGGCGTCACCTCAGACGGCCTGTGGTGGAAGCTGGCCACGATCGTCTCGTTGGGCACGATCGCCGGCGCGCTCATCCCCGAGCTGGTGAAGGTCTTCACGTCAACGCACAGCCGGCACGTGCATGAGGTCGTCAAGAGCTCCCGTCAGGGCGGGGCCTCGCTGAACATCCTGTCCGGGCTCGTCGCAGGCAACTTCTCGGCCTACTGGCTGGGCATGGCGATCGCCGGCCTGATGGGCGGGGCGTACCTGATCAGCGAGCTGGGCCTTGGCACGCTGATGGTCGCACCGGCGGTGTTCGCCTTCGGCCTGGTCGCGTTCGGCTTCCTGGGCATGGGGCCCGTCACGATCGCCGTCGATTCGTACGGTCCGGTCACCGACAACGCCCAGAGCGTCTACGAGCTCTCCACGATCGAGCACATCGAAGGCATCGACGACGAGATCCGCGACGAGCACGGCTTCGACGTCCAGTGGGACACGGCCAAGCAGATGCTCGAGGACAACGACGGCGCGGGCAACACGTTCAAGGCAACCGCCAAGCCCGTCCTGATCGGCACCGCAGTGGTGGGGTCCACCACGATGATCTTCTCGATCATCATGAGCCTGACCGCGGGCCTGACGACCCAGCTGGAGAACCTCTCGATCCTGCATCCCCCGTTCCTGCTGGGCCTGGTCCTCGGCGGCGCGGTGATCTACTGGTTCACCGGCGCCTCGATCCAGGCGGTGACCACCGGGGCACACCGGGCCGTCGAGTTCATCAAGACGACCATCCGCCTTGACGGGGCCACGCGCGCCAGCGAGGCCGACTCGCGCCGCGTGGTCGAGATCTGCACGCAGTACGCCCAGCAGGGCATGATCAACATGTTCCTCGGGGTCTTCTTCGTGACGCTCGCACTGGCCTTCGTCGATCCCTTCCTGTTCATCGGCTACCTGATCTCCATCGCCGTGTTCGGCCTCTACCAGGCCATCTTCATGGCGAACGCCGGTGGCGCGTGGGACAACGCGAAGAAGATCGTCGAGGTCGACCTGCACGCGAAGGGCACTGCACTGCACGACGCGACGATCGTGGGTGACACCGTGGGCGACCCGTACAAGGACACCTCGTCGGTGGCGCTGAACCCCGTGATCAAGTTCACGACGCTGTTCGGCCTGCTGGCCGTGGAGCTCGCGGTGAATCTGACGGCCCAGGGCCTGCACGCCGTGGTCCTGGCCCTGGCTGCGCTCTTCCTGGCGATCTCGATGCGGTTCGTGCACCGGTCCTTCTACGGGATGCGCATCGACACCGAGCTGGGCGACGGGTACGACGTGGACCTGACGGATTACCGCGGGACGGAGCCGGAACTCGCCGGGGCCCGCACGGGCGGCCCCGCGCAGGATCACGGCGACCCGACCGGCGACCTGGTTGGGCCCGGGGCAGGTCCGCGATGAGGATCGCGATCCGGTACGGCGGCGCCCTGGTCGAGGCCGACGGCCGGGTAGCCGGTCGGGATGCCGGGGCGACGCTCGTCCGGCGGCTGCTGCGGGTGTTCCCGGACGCGCAGCTGATCGGACCGGGACTGCGGCAGTTCGACGGGTTCGACATGCTCCCGCTGGAGTTCGTCGACGGCGCCAACACGGTAGTCATCAACATGGACGTGGCCGACTCGCTCGGCGCCTGGCAGACCCTCAGGAGCAGCTGCGAGGAACCGCGCCTGATGAACTTCGTCTGGTTCAACACCTCGGAGCAGTCCCATCCGGTGCAGCGTGCTGCACTGGCCCTGTCCTGTGCACTCTTCCCAACCTTCGCCAACTCGGAGCGCACCGCGACCGAGGTCCGCGAGATCGTCTCGGCTTGGACGATCCCCGCGGTGTCGGAGAAGGCGCGGATCGCCTGGGTGAACCTCGGCATCCGGCTGGACCACGTGCAGCCGCGCCGGGAGCCGTTGGTCCCAGTCGTGCTCTACCCGGCGATCTACCTGTCGGAGCGCAAGCAGCCACGTCTCTTCCTCGAGGTAGTCGACCGGGTGGCCAGGCGCACCCCGATCAGGGTCGAGGCGCGCCTGCACGAATCGCACCTGGTCACCGAGCAGGCGCTGCGCCTGTCGAGGCGCGAATGGGCGTGGGTGGGCCCGCTGACCGCCAGGCGGGAGGACTACTGGCAGGCACTGGCCCGCACGACTGCCTTCCTGGCCACCGCTGTCGAGGAGTCCTACGGGTTGGCCTACGTCGAGGCGCTGGTCGCCGGAGCCGTCGGGGTGTTCCCCGACCGGTCGTGGGCGCGCGCGCTCCTCCCGCCGGCGTACCCGTTCCTCTACCGGACGCCCGCCGAGGCTGAGGAGATGCTCCACCGCGCGGTCGTCGACACGCAGGCCTGCCGTGCCGAGCTCGACCGGGCCGCGGGCGGCAGCTTCGACCAGTGGTTGGGCGCCCGCCACGACGACGACCAGTTCGACCAGGCGATCACCGCCCGGGTCCGGGAGTGGTTCGGGGACTGAGCTGCCGCATGGCAGTGGGCGGGAGTCCGAAGGGCTGCCACGGGAATCCCGCCCACTGCTCGTCGGCTGCTCGCAGCCGAGCGCCGAACCTAGCCGCGCCGCGCGATCTCGCCGCGGATCGCTGTCATCCACGTGTGGATGATGTGCTTCATGTCGTCATCAAGCGAATCGCCCAGGTTGTCCAGGCGATCCTGCTGATGCTTGAGCTCCGCCTTCAGTTGGTCGAGGCTCAACTGGTCATGCAGCAGCTTGAGGACCTCAGGCGCTGTGGGATCAGGTGCTGGCATTTGGGTGCGGCTCCTTCCATAAGGTGCTCATCGGTGACACGGAGTCGAACCCGCCAGAGTGCACCAGACGACGACCCGACTTCCGGTACCCCCACGGTAGGCCCCCGCTGGCCCTGACGGCGGGGCGAGCGGCGCTCAAGCCAGACCAGATCGCGCCGTGCGCGTCGCGACCGACCGCTGGCATCCCGGAGTTCGCTGCCTGATCCGCAGGCAGCGCTGCCGGGACCGGGGCGGGGGAGCCTGGTCAGGCCAGTGAGCGCAGGACGTACTGCAGGATGCCACCGTTGCGGTAGTAGTCGGCTTCGCCGGGGGTGTCGATCCGCACCACGGCGTCGAAGCCGGTGACCGTCCCGTCCGCCCGCTTGACCCGCACAGCAACCGTCCTGGGCGTCACCCCATCGTTGAGCGCGGTCGCCCCGGAGATGGAGAACGACTCGGTGCCGTCAAGCCCGAGGGTGCCGGCGTCCTGCCCAACTGGGTACTCCAGCGGCAGCACGCCCATGCCGATCAGGTTCGAGCGGTGGATCCGCTCGTATGACTCCGCGATCACGGCGCGGACGCCCAGCAGCGCCGTGCCCTTGGCGGCCCAGTCCCGCGAGGAACCCGAGCCGTACTCCTTGCCGGCCAGCACGACCAGCGGGACGCCCACGGCCGCGTAGGACTGCGCGGCGTCGTAGATCGTCGCCTGCGGGCCGCCGGCCACGGTGAAGTCGCGCGTGAAGCCGCCCTCAACCCCGTCGAGGAGCTGGTTCCGCAGCCGGATGTTGGCGAAGGTCCCTCGGATCATCACCTCATGGTTGCCCCGCCGCGAGCCGTACGAGTTGAAGTCCTTGCGCTGCACGCCGTTGTCGGACAGGTACCGGCCGGCTGGGCTGTCCGGCTTGATCGAGCCGGCCGGACTTATGTGGTCGGTGGTCACCGAGTCACCGAGCTTGGCCAGGACGCGGGCACCGACGATGTCGGCCACCGGCGCAGGATCTGCACCCATGCCCTCGAAGTAGGGGGGTCGGCGAACGTAGGTGCTCGCCGGGTCCCAGGCGAACGTGTCGCCGGTCGGGGTGGGCAGGGACCGCCACGCCTCGTCGCCGGCGAACACGTCGGAGTACCGCGAGGCAAACATCTGGGCATCGATGGCCGAGTCGATCACGGCCTGCACCTCGGCCGAGGAGGGCCACAGCTCGCGAAGGTACACCGGCTGGCCGGTCGGGTCCGTGCCCAGCGGCTCCGTCGTGAGGTCGACGTCCATGGACCCGGCTATGGCATAGGCCACGACCAGCGGGGGCGACGCCAGGTAGTTCATCTTGACGTCAGGGTTGATCCGGCCCTCGAAGTTGCGGTTCCCCGAGAGCACCGAGACCACCGCCAGGTCCGCGTCGTTCACCGCCGCGGACACCGCCTCCGGAAGCGGTCCTGAGTTCCCGATGCACGTCGTGCAGCCGTACCCGACCACGTCGAAGCCCAGGGCGTTCAGGTATGGCGTGAGGCCCGCCTTGTCGTAGTAGTCGGTGACGACCTTCGACCCGGGCGCCAGCGTCGTCTTGACCCAGGGCTTGCTCGTCAGGCCACGCTCGACGGCGTTGCGGGCCAGCAGGCCCGCGGCCACCATCACGGTCGGGTTGGAGGTGTTGGTGCATGAGGTGATCGCCGCGATCACGACCGCGCCGTGGTCGATCTCGAACGTCGAACCGTCCGCTGCCACGACCGGCGTGCGCCGCGTCGGGCGACCCGCCACCCGAACCGGCTGGGCGGGGGCGGATGCGGCGGAGTCCGCATGCGCGGCCGGGGGGTCCGAGGCCGGGAACGACTCGTCCACGGCCTCGTCCAGCGCGGAGGCGATGCTCTCCGGGACGTAGCCGCGCACCGCGGCGCGGAATCCGGACTTGGCGTCGGCCAGGGCGACGCGGTCCTGCGGGCGCTTGGGACCGGCCAGCGAGGGAACCACCGTGGACAGGTCGAGCTCGAGCACCTCCGTGTACGACGCCTCAGCCGCCGGGTCGTGCCAGAGTCCCTGCTCACGGCAGTAGGCCTCGACCAGTGCCACCTGCTCCGGGGTGCGACCGGTCAGGCGCAGGTACCGCAGGGTCTCGTCGTCGATCGGGAAGACCGCGGCGGTCGAGCCGTACTCGGGGCTCATGTTCCCGATCGTGGCGCGGTTGGCAAGCGGTACTGCGGACACACCCTCCCCGAAGAACTCGACGAACTTGCCGACCACACCGCGCCTTCGCAGCAGCTCGGTGATCGTGAGGACCAGGTCGGTCGCGGTCGCGCCCTCCGGCAGTTGGCCGGTGAGCTTGAACCCGACGACCTGCGGGATCAGCATGCTCACCGGCTGGCCCAGCATGGCCGCCTCTGCCTCGATCCCGCCCACGCCCCATCCGAGCACGCCCAGGCCGTTGACCATCGTGGTGTGCGAGTCCGTGCCGACGCACGTGTCCGGGTATGCCTGCCCGTCGCGGACCATGACCACCCGGGCAAGGGCCTCGATGTTGACCTGGTGCACGATGCCGGTGCTGGGCGGGACCACCTTGAACTGGTCGAATGCGCCCTGGCCCCAGCGCAGGAACTGGTAGCGCTCACGGTTGCGCTCGTACTCCAGCTCCACGTTGCGGGTGATCGCCTCGTCGGTGCCGAAGAAGTCCGCGATGACCGAATGGTCGATCACCAGCTCGGCCGGCGCCAGGGGGTTGATCCGAGCCGGGTCACCGCCGAGTTCCTTCATGGCCTCGCGCATCGTGGCCAGGTCGACGACGCACGGCACCCCGGTGAAGTCCTGCATGATGACGCGGGCCGGGGTGAACTGGATCTCGTGGGTCGGCTCGGCGGTCGGGTCCCACTCACCCAGCGCTCGGATGTGCCCGGCGGTGACGTTCTTCCCATCCTCGGTGCGCAGCAGGTTCTCCAGCAGGATCCGGTGGGTGAACGGGAGCCGCTCCCAGCCGGGCACCGCCGAGATCCGGAAGATCTCGTAGGTCTTCGGGCCCACCTCGAACGCGCCGCGGGCGCCGTAACTGTCCCTGCTGGTCATCTGCTCTCCTCTGGGCGGACGATTGGTGCGAAAGGCTATCGCGCTCGGCTCCCAAGCATTTATCTTGACGTCAAGATATCATCGGGCCCGGAGCGTCCATGGGCGCGAGGTGGGCCACGCACTCCACATGATGGGTGGTCGGGAACAGGTCAAGCCCGACGAGGTCCACGATCCCGAAGCCCAGGGAGCCGAAGGTGGCGACATCCCTGGCCAGGGCGACCGGGTCGCAGGCCACGTAGGCGATGGCCCGTGGCCGGGCCGCGGCCACGGCGCGCACGACCTGCTCCCCCGCCCCAACCCGCGGCGGGTCCAGGACCACGAGATCCGCGCCGTCCAGCGAACGCGGCCGCTGGACCCAGCGATCGACGTCCGAGCGCACGATCCGGACTGCCTGCCCGCCGGCGTTCCGGCGGGCCAGTTCGCACGCCCTCCGGTCGCCCTCGACCAGCGTGAGGTCCAGGTGCGGCTGGCGGGCCAGGAGGCTGATCCCGAACAGTCCGACGCCCGCGTAGAGGTCCACCAGCCGGTCACCGGGCCGCGGAGCGAGCACGCGGCTAACGTGTTCGACCAGGGCGTCGGGCGCGCCCGGGTGCACCTGCCAGAAGCCGTCGGCCGCGACCGCCCAGTCGAGGCCGGCGGCGCGCTCGGAGACGGGGTCGGTCGGCGCCGCGTCGGCCGGGAAGGCCATCGGATCACCCGCCGAAGGGGCCACGAAGCCGACCCGGGTCCTCGGCTCCCAGCGCCGGGAGAACAAGTCCAGCACCGCCAGGCGCGGGAGCAGCTGCGGACAGGAGTCGGTGACGACCACCTGGTGCGACCTCGGGGCGAGGAAGCCCGCACGCCCCGCCTCGTCGACGGAGAGGGTCCCGCGGGTCCGCCAGCCCAACCCCGGCAGCGGTGCCGACGCGATCTCGACCTGCGTTACCGAGAACCCCTCGGGCAGCGTGATCCCCGCGAAGCGCTGCATCGCCTCCTCGACGACCGCGGACTTCAGCGCCCGGGTCGCCGCCGGAGTCGCGTGCTGCCAGTCGCACCCGCCACAGGCCCGGGACACGGGGCAGCGCGGCTCCCGGCGGTCGGGGCTGGCGGCGAGCACCTCGACAGCGTCGGCACGCAGGAACCGGCGCCGCCGGCCCGCGGAGGTGACCTCGGCCACGACGGTCTCACCGGGCAGCGCGTGCCGGACGAACAGCACCTGGCCCGAGGCCCTGGCCACGCAGTGCCCGCCGTGCGCAACCGGCCCGACGTCGACAACGACCCGGTCCCCGACGACCGGGCTCACCGCCTCGATGGGACGGCTCCCTGCTGCTCGGCCACGAAGGCCTCGGCCGTCTCAGCGTCGGGCTCCCCCCGTCGCAGTGCCCCGGGCGCGGACATCTCGGGCACGTCGGCGATGCGCTCGCTGGAGATGAGCTGCCAGGGCACGCTGATCACCATCACCCCCGGCGAGAAGAGCAGGCGGCTCTTCAGCCGCAGGGCGCTCTGGTTGTGCAGCAGGTGCTCCCACCAGTGCCCCACGACATACTCCGGGACATAGACGCACACCAGGTCCCGCGGCGAGGTGCGGCCCAGACCGCGCACGTACTCGACGACGGGCCGGGTGATCTCCCGGAACGGCGAGTCGAGCACCTTGAGGGGGACCGGGATCTGGCGCCGGTCCCACTCCTGGATCATCTTGCGGGTGTCGTCGTCATCCACGTTGACCGTCACTGCCTCCAGGACGGTCGGCCGCGTGGCCCGGGCATATGCCAGCGCCCGCAGGGTCGGCTTGTGGATCCGGGACACCAGCACGATGGAATGCACGCGGCTGGGCAGCGTGACCTTCTCCTCGTCGCCGGCCACGAGCTCAATGGCCACGTGCTCGTAGTGGCGGTGGATCGACTGCATGAGCAGGAACAGCAGCGGCATGGCAACGCAGACGATCCAGGCCCCGTGCGTGAACTTCGTGACCAGGACGATCACCAGCACTGCGCCGGTGAGGACGAAGCCGATCGCGTTGACGACCCGGCTGCGCATCATGCGCGCCCGCTCGCCTGCGTCTCGCTCAGTTGCCAGGTGCCGGTTCCAGTGCCGGATCATCCCGAGCTGGCTGAGGGTGAACGAGACGAAGACGCCGATGATGTACAGCTGGATCAGGGCCGATACGTTCGCGCCGTAGACGTAGATCAGCAGGCCGGCCAGTCCCGCCAGGGAGATGATCCCGTTGGAGAAGGCCAGGCGATCACCCCGTGTGTACAGCTGACGGGGCAGGTAGCCGTCCCGCGCCAGGATCGAGCCGAGCACCGGGAACCCGTTGAAGGCGGTGTTGGCCGCCAGCACGAGGATCAGGGCGGTGACCACCGAGACGAACACGAACATCGGCGTGAAGTTGGAGAACACGGCCTGGGCCACCTGGGCGATCACGGTCTTCTGCTCAGCGCCCTCGGGCATCCCGATCAGCGAGTCGTTCGACTCGGCGATCTTCACCTGGGTGGTCACAGCCAGCCACGTGATGCCGGCGAACATCGTGGTCGCGATGAGCCCCAGCATTAGAAGGGTGGTGGCCGCGTTGCGGCTCTTCGGCTTGCGGAACGCCGGCACCCCATTGCTGATCGCCTCGATGCCGGTCAGCGCCGTGGTGCCGGACGAGAACGCCCGGGCGATGAGGAAGAGAAGCGCAGCGCCGGTGTAGGTGGCATGGGGGACGATCTCCCAGTCGGCGGACTCGGCCCGGAGCTCGTCACCGGAGAGCATCCGCACGGCCGCCCAGATCAGCATGCCGAAGATCGCGAAGACGAAGGCATAGGTGGGAACCGCGAACGTGGTCCCGGACTCACGCACGCCACGCAGGTTCATCAGGGTGAGCAGCACCACGAGGGTGATCGCCACGAGCACGCTGTGCCGCCCGATGATCGGCAGCGCCGAGGCTGCGTTGGCCACCGCCGAGGAGATCGAGACCGCGACGGTGAGCACGTAGTCGACCATCAGGGCGCTGGCGACGAACACCCCCGCGCGCGGGCCCAGGTTGGTCGAGACGACCTCGTAGTCCCCGCCGCCCGAGGGGTAGGCATGCACGTTCTGGCGGTAGGACGCGACGACGACGACGAACACCAGCACCACGGCGCCGGCGACCAGCGGAGCGTACTGGAAGAGCGTGTACCCGCCCAGGGACAGGACGAGCAGGATCTCCTGCGTGGCGTAGCCGTTGGACGAAAGAGCGTCGGAGGCGAACACGGGCAGCGCGATCCGCTTGGGGAGCAGCGTCTCCCCGAGCTGGTTGGTGTGCAGCGCCCGGCCGAACAACACGCGCTTGAACGCGTCTGAGAACGATCCCACACGTCGCATGCTACGGGGCACCCCCGGCCGACCACGGCGTGTAGCGTGTAAGGGTGCACATCGTGATCCTCGGCTGCGGCCGCGTGGGGTCGGCCCTCGCGCGCACGCTCGACAAGCAGGGCCACTCGGTGTCGGTGATCGACTTCAACCCGGAGAGCTTCCGGAAGCTGCACCCCGACTTCGGCGGCGAGACCGTGGTCGGCGTGGGCTATGACCGCGACACGCTCATCGACGCGGGGATCGCGCGCGCGCAGGCCTTCGCCGCTTGCAGCAGCGGGGACAACACCAACATCATCGCAGCGCGCGTGGCCCGCGAGACCTTCGGAGTGGAGAGCGTGGTCGCGCGGATCTACGACCCGCGACGCGCCGAGGTCTACCAGCGTCTCGGCATCCCCACAGTGGCCAGCGTCGCGTGGGCGACCGACCAGATGCTGCGTCGCCTGCTCCCCATGGACGCCCGCGAGGAATGGACTGACGCGAGCGGGACCATTGCGCTGGCCGAGATGGAGGTGCACCCCGCTTGGTACGGCCGGCTCGTGCACGACCTCCAGGACTCGACCGACGCCCGCATCGCCTTCCTGACCAGGTTGGGGGTCGCGCTGCTTCCCACCAGGCAGACGGTGCTCCAGGACGGCGACATCATCCACGTGCTGCTCAGGCGCGATGACGAGGCGCGCGTCCAGGAGACGTTCCGCACCGCACCGGAGGTCCACTCATGAGGGTATGCATCGCCGGAGCCGGGAAGGTCGGCCGCGCCATCGCCCGAGAGCTGCTCGAGGGGGGCCACGAGGTCCTCCTGATCGATCAGGACGCGGAGATCGCGAAGGTCGGGATCGTCGAGGGAGCCCACGTCCTGTGCGCCGATGCCTGCGAGATCATCTCGCTGGACGAGGCCGAGCTGCAGACCTGCCAGGCCGTCGTGGCGGCTACCGGCGACGACAAGGTGAACCTCGTGGTGTCCCTGCTGGCCAAGACGGAGTACGGAGTACCCCGAGTGGTGGCGCGGGTCAACCACCCCAAGAACGAGTGGCTCTTCGACGAGGCCTGGGGCGTCGATGTCGCCGTTTCGACTCCGCGGATGCTCTCGGCCCTGGTCGAGGAGGCAGTCACCGTCGGCGACCTGGTCCGGATCTTCACCTTCCGGCAGAGCAGCGCCAACCTGGTGGAGCTGACGCTGACCGCCGACGCCCCGGTGATCGGTGCCCGCGTGGGCGACGTCACGTGGCCGACGGACACTGCGCTGGTTGCGATCCTGCGCAGCGGGCAGGTGATCGCCCCGAGCGCCGACGATCCGCTGGAGAAGGGCGACGAGCTGCTGTTCGTGTGCATACCGGACCAGGAGGCTGAGCTTCAGGACCTGCTGTCGGCGTCGCCACGAAACATCGTCTGAAGGGGCGCGAGTTCCGGCCTGCCTGTCAGGACGCATCCAGCTCGAAGCTGGCCGTCGGTCAGGAGGCCTCCGGCTCCAGGCTGGCCCTGGCCAGACCCGCAGGCGCCGGGACTTCGGCGTCGGAGAGCACGGGCTTGATGACCCGGTAGGTCAGGTACGAAGCGAGCAGGAACAGCGGCCACCCCATCACGAGCTTGGCCACGCCGAGGGGGCCCACTGCTCCGGTCACGTATAGGGGAAGCTGGACGACCAGCCTCAGCCCGAACATGGCGGCCCAGATCCAGGAGGCGGTCAAGTACGCGCGGTACTGCCGCTGGTCTGCCCGCCACCCGGTCGGATCCTCCCGGAAGTAGCCGACGACGAGCCCGATGAGCGGCCAGCGCATGAGGATCGAGACCACGTAGGCCAGGCAGTACCCGACGTTGATCAGGATGCCCAGGAGGAAGAAGTCCTCGGCTCGACCGGTGCGGCTGGCCACGAAGGCCGAGATCGCGACCCCGGCGAAACCGGCGGCTACCTGCTGGAGGTCCTGGCGGCGCAACAGCCGCCACAGCGCGATCGCCACGCCCGATCCCACAGCCGCCATGACCGCGGGCCGCAGCTGCTGGCCGTTGAGCATGTACGCTCCGACGAACACCGCTGCGGGCACGCCTGAGTCGATCAGCCCGCGCCAGCCGCCCAACGCACGGTCGAGCATGGCACGATCGACTCCCACCTGCTGGGCCTGGTCCATCCGGTCCTCCGCCGCGCTCATGAGATGCCCGCCCCCGGTGCGCGCAGCTCGTAGCGGGGGTTGAACATGGTCAGCTTGTCCGGCCTGCCATCGGTGCACGTGATGCGGCCCCACGCAACCATTGCCCGGCCCGGCTCGATCCCACGGATCTGCCGGCGGCCCAGCCACACGAGCAGCACCTGCCCTGATCCATCGAACAGCTCGGCCTCCACCGCGGGGACCCGCTCGCGTGGACGCAGGGTGACGGAGCGGAGCACCCCCGAGACGGTGACGGGCATGCCATTCGTGCAATCGGCGATCGGGGTGACGCCCTCGACCGCCTGCACCTCGTCCTGCAACGCCTGGGCATGCTGCTCCGACTTGCTCTGGGCGAGGTTTGCCACAACTCGGCGTAGAATGCCGGGTTTCCGGTCGGCGCTGGCGGCTGGCACGAGACAAGGGTACCCACGCGCGACGAACGTTGAAACCTCGTCGATCCGGCGCGCGGCCATCCCGCACGGCTTCGGCCCGCCCCGCTCGGGTCCTCCGCTCGGGACGGGGCCAACGAACGCGCGGGTCAGCGGACCTCGGTGATCTCCGGGCCGCGCTCGAACGGATCCATCCCCTCGAACCGGTCCTCGACCTCTGCCACGTCCTCGGCATGCTCGACGTCGCCGGCGGCCTCCTCATCGGAGCCCTCCTGGGGCTGCTCCGGCAGCTTGAGGGGTAGCGGGTCACGAGGAGCCATCGCCTGCGACCCCCGGACGACGATGGTCTGGCGGACCAGCTGGACCAGCTCGTCCCGCGGAGCCGGCCCGAGCGCGGCTCGGCCCAGGAACACGGCGCGCAGGAACCATCGCGGCCCGTCGACTCCGACGAACCGAACGGCCTGCTTGACCTGCTTGCCGTCAGGCGTCCGCCCGGGCAGCACCGCCCGCAGCTCCGTGCCGAACTCCCCCTCCTCCTCAGCGATCGTGGCCTCTGCGGTCGAACGGATGTCTGCCAGCATCTCGGCCCGGATCTCGTCCCAGAGGCCCTCCGACCTCGGCGCGGCGAATGCCTGGAGCTGCACGGCCGCGTCGCCGGCGACCGCGGTCACGGCGACCACCTCCTGGGTGTGCGAGTCGGCCTCCACCTGGACGCTGATGCCCGGAAGCATCGGGATGCGCAGGCCACCGAGATCCACCCGGGGCGTGCTCTCGGCGGATCCTGCGTCCGACTCGTCGAACGGCCCCGACGGCTGGGCCGCCTCGTCTGGCGGGCCCCCGGTGGGGGCGCTGCTCGCCGGGTCCACCGCTGTGGAATCCCCTGCGGCGCCCGTGGAAGGCTCGGCGGGCTCCGATGGCGCGGAGCGGCGGCGGAAACGGGCCATGGCAGCCTCCAGGGAACGACGACAGCCCTGAAAGGCTACCCCGCGGCGTGGCCCCCTGTTGATCCGAATCCCCCCGACCCACGCTGGGACCCCGGCAGCGTTGCCACCTCGTGGAACACCGCGCGGACCACCGGCTGGATGACCAGCTGCGCGATGCGGTCGCCCCGCCGGAACGCGACCGGGCGGGTCGGGTCGAGGTTGATCACGCTGACCTTGATCTCGCCCCGATATCCGGCATCGACCGTGCCCGGCGCGTTGACCAGGGCGACGCCGAACCTGGCGGCCAGCCCGCTCCGGGGGTGCACGAAGGCGGCGTACCCGTCCGGCAGGGCGATCGCCACGCCCGTGGGCACGAGCGCGCGCTCCCCCGGGGCCAGGGTCAGGTCCACAGTAGTCATCAGGTCCGCCCCGGCATCCCCGGGATGCTCGTACGCGGGGATCGGCACCCCGGGGTCGATGCGGGTGATCAGGACTTCGGCAACCGGGCCAGACGTCCCCCTGCGCGACTTGGGCCCCTGCCCCGTCGGCTTCTGCGGGATCACGGGTTCATCTCCGCCCGCGGGCCGGCGTCGCCAGCGGCAACGGCTCGGGCGACGTCCTCAGGTCGGCCGTGCTCCCGGAAGTGCCCGGGCTGCACCTGGACGAACAGGGCTGACGCCGTCACCGCGATCGGGCCGTCCGGCCCCAAGCAGGCCACGGCCGCCGTGTAGACCTTGCGACCCGACACGCCCGTGATCCTGGCGTGCAGGTCCAGCACGGCACCGACTGGGACTGGCCGCACGAAGTTGGTCTCCAGGCGTGCGGTCACCGCCGGGCGCATCAGCAGCCAGTTCAACGCTCCGAGGGTCTCATCCATCGCCGCGGCGAGCAGGCCGCCGTGCGCGAGCCCCGGGGCGCCCTGATGCAGCCCGGTGACCTCGAACGAGGCCCGCAGCTCCAAGCCCTCCGAGGCCAGCACGTGCATGTGCAGGCCGCTGGGGTGATCAGCGCCGCAGCCGTAGCAGTTCCGGTAGTGCGAGACGATCTCCGTGCCCGGCGGCGCCGCATCCGGGTGACGCTCGGGGATCACGGCTTGCGGCCCGGGCGTGGTCGCCGGCCCGATCGGCTGGGGGAACATCACGATCCGACCCTACTGCCGGGCGGGCCAGACGGCCGACGCCATCGAGCGAACCGGGCGCTGCTGCCACCCGAGCCAGATCGCTGGCGGAGCCGGTGCCAGAGTTGGGCCGTGTCGAACACCCGCGAGGATCCCGCCGAAGGCCGAACGGCGCACCACCAAGGATCTCCGGGGCACCGGCCGGCGGCCGCACCGCCGAGCTATGCCGAGAGGCTCTGGCCCGGGCCGTGGCTCTGGCTGCTGTGCCTGGGTGCGGCCGGTTCGCTCGCAGTGGCCTACACCGCCGCACTGGGCCCGGCCGCCGGCTGGCTCGTGGGGCTCGCCGGGACGATGACGGTGGTCGCAGCCATCGCCTCGTCCACTCCACGGGTGACCGTGACGCCGGGCCTCCTGCATGCTGGACGCGCCGTCCTCCCGCTGCACTTCGCAGGTCGGGTGCTGCCCCTGGACGCAGCCAGCGCCCGGCTGGCCCGGGGACCGGCCGGGGATCCCACGGCCTACGTCCTGCTGCGGCCTGGGGTGGGCCCCGGGGCGGTAGTCGTCGAGGTCACCGACGCAGAGGACCCGCACCGGACCTGGCTGCTTGCCTCCCGCCACCCCGAGCGGCTGGCGAGCGCCATACGCGCGGCCCGTGGCACGCTGTTGCCATGAGTCCCAGTCCAGGCAAGTCGACGGCGAGCTCCGGCTCTGGCCATTCGGCAGCGGCCAGCACCGTAGCCAAGAGCGCCGCCCCGGCGCTGAGCATGGGAGCTGCGTGGGCAGTCCGCAAGGCGATGATCAAGGGCTACGAGCACCGCACCGGGAAGTCGGCCCCGCTGGTGTACTCCCGCGAGGCATCGCTGAAGTCGAAGGTCCTTTGGGCTGCGACGGTCGCCGCCGCGATCGCGCTCATCGAGGCGATCATCTGGCAGGCCTTCCGCGAGGAGTGAGTTCGCGCCGCCTCCTGGCTGCTGACATCACGCCAGACCGCAGCGCCCGAGTGATCCAGGAAACCCGACAGGGCACTCACCGATGCGACCCGCGGATCCGGACGGGACCCGTCCCCGACGGACGCAGAGCCGACGGGGCTGCCGGATCCAAGCGGCCGACCGCCCCGGTTCCCGGCGTCAGGACGCGCACTCCTTGCAGATCGGGAGCCCGTTGCGCTCCCCCGCCAACTGGCTGCGATGGTGGACCAGGAAGCACCGGCTGCAGGTGAACTCATCTGCCTGCCGCGGCAGCACCCGAACGCTGAGGCTCTCGTCGGACAGGTCCGCGCCCGGAAGCTCGAGGTTCTCCGCCAGCTCGGTCTCATCGACGTCCACCGTGGAGGCCGCCTTGTCCACACGCCGGGCCTTCAACTCCTCGATGCTGTCCTCGGCAAGACCGTCGTCCTCGGTCTTGCGCGGCGCGTCGTAGTCGGTGGCCATCGTCGTGCTCTCCCCCCATGATTGGGTTGATAAGGATTCCAGCAACGCCGAGCCGGCGGTGTACGAGCCCGGGCTGCCCGCGAATTGTGCCCTATTCGCTGGCCATCGGCAGCCCGGGACGGACTTCCAGGAGGATGCATGGCCCTGTACGCGATAGGCGACCGAACTCCGACCATCGATCCCACCGCCTTCGTCCACCCCGACGCAATCATCATCGGCGATGTCACTGTGGGTCCGCACTCCTCGATCTGGCCCACAGCCGTGCTGCGCGGGGACTCCGGACGCGTGCGCGTGGGCGCCCGGACATCGGTGCAGGACGGCAGCGTCATCCACTGCACGGAGGCACTCGACACCGTGGTCGGTGACGGGTGTGTGATTGGTCACATGGCGCACCTGGAGGGCTGCACGATCGAGAGCGGCAGCCTCGTGGGCTCCGGATCGGTCGTGCTCCACGGCGCCGTGGTGCGCTCCGGGGCGCTGGTGGCCGCCCAGGCCCTCGTCTCCCCCGGGACCGAGGTGCCCACTGGAGCGACAGCGATGGGTGTGCCGGCCAGGATCAGGCCCAACTCGGTCCCGGCGGGGATGATCGAGGCATCGGTGCGCACCTACGTGGCCAATGCCGACTGGTACAGCGCCAGCCTGCGCCGGATCGACTGACGCCCCGATTCGGCTGACCGCCCCAGCCGTATCGTTGTCGAGCGATTCTGGGATCAGCAGAACGGGAGCGCCTCGCGTCAATCCCGATCGGCGCCGGCTCGGGTCAGCAGCTCCTGCCACTGGTCGGCCAGGTTCGGCGGGGCCAGCCAGGTGAGGTCCCCGGACGGGGCCGAGCCGCTGGGGCCGCCTGCGACCAAGCCCGCCTCGGTGGCGATCAGGATGCCGGCGGCGCGGTCCCAGGGCTGCAGCCCGCGCTCGTAGTAGCAGTCGACCAACCCGCCAGCAGCCCAGCACAGGTCGACCGCGGCAGCCCCGGCGCGCCGGATGTCGCGCACCCTGGGAAGTATCGTCGCCAACGCGCGGGCCTGGCCGGCACGCCGCTCGGGGGCGTACCCGAACCCGGTCGCCACCAGGGCCTGGGCCAGCTCCTCCGCGGCGTTTGGAACGAGGTGCTCGACCTTCCCCCCGCTCACGTGAATCGCCCCCTGACCGCGGACTGCCGCGAACGTCTCGCCGTAGACAGGGACCTCCACGACGCCGACCTCCGCCTCGCCGTTGCGCTCGACCGCGACGCTCACGGCCCAGCCCGGGAGGCCGTACAGGTAGTTGACGGTGCCGTCCAGCGGGTCGACGACCCACCGGATGCCCGAGCTGCCTGGCCGATCGGCGCCCTCCTCGCCGAGGATCGCATCGTCGGGCCGCTCCGTGAGGATCATCTGCACGAGCAGGCTCTCCGACGCGGTATCCATCTGGGTCACGACGTCGGTCCGGGTCGACTTGGTCGCCACGACCAGCTCGGCCGTCCGTCGGCTGAGCAGCAGCGCACCGGCCGATCGGGCCGCCCGCCAGGCCAGCGGGAGGAGGGGGTGGTCGAGCTGGGTGGGGGGGGCGCTGGGATCATCGGTCATGCACCGACCCTGCCACACTCATCGGCGGCACCTTTGTCCAACGGCGGCCGCAACTCCATTGGCGGATGGCCGTTGCTGGCGGATCTTGATGACGGCCGCGACCGCCTGCCAGGGGGCTCGCATCGCTGGCCGCAGTGGTCCGTTGGCCCCGGACAGGCGCGGCACTGGCTCCCCCATCGTCGGGGTGGGGCAGAATGAGCGCACCTGCGGTCCGTGGTGTGCGAAGGAGTCCCATGCGCGAGTTGCGGTTCGACGGGCTGTCCCCGGACGGCACCCGACTGATCCTGTCCGGAAAGGACGGGCAGAAGTGGTCGGTCGTCATCGACGAACGAGTCGAGGCGGCGGTCCGCCGGGACCGCTCCCGCATCAGCCAGCTCGAGATCGAGCAGTCGGGGGGTCTGCGCCCGCGCGAGATCCAGGCCAGGATCCGGGCGGGAGCCACGGCTGAGGATGTCGCGGCTGCCAGCGGCCTGCCAGTCGAGCACGTGCGACGCTTCGAGGGCCCGATCCTGCGGGAGCGGGACTGGGTGGCCCGGCAGGCCCAGGCAACCGAGGTGCGCCGGCCCGGCGGGGACATCCAGCTCGCCGCACTGGTGGCCGAGCGGCTGGCCGACGATGGGGTGGGCCCGGAGGACATCGTCTGGGATGCCTGGCGAGGTGATGACGGGCTCTGGGTAGTGACCGCCACCTTCCCCATCCCGCCCAACACGCACGTGGCGACCTGGACCTACGACAGCGCCACCCGGACGATGACCGTCGCGGATGAGAACGCTCGCACGCTCACGGTCATCTCGCCGGATGCCCCGCTGCGCCTGGTGGAGCCGCGACCGGCGCTGGCCCCTGTCGTGATCCTCCCCGAGCTCAACGAGGTGCGGTGGGAGGACGAGGCGGCCGAGGTTCCCGTCCGGACCGGCCAGGTGCTCGCTGGCCCCGCGGCCGCCCACGGCGAAGATGACGACGAGGAGGACGAGGGCGACGACCTCCCCGGCCCGGACCCGGACGACGACGAGGACGATGAGGAGGAGTCCGAGGACGCGATCGCCACGACTGACGTGCCGATGGAGATCGCCCTGGCTGAGACCCTCGTTCCAGCCCCCGCTGCGCCGGAGGAGTCCGAGCCACGGGCTGCCCAGCCCGAGCCAGCTGAGGTCGACGTCGTGGATGCGCCGGCCGCCGCGCCCGAGGAGACCGCGCCCGAGGACGTCGAAGCGCAAGAGGCCCAGCCCGAGCCCAGCGTGCCGGAGCCTGCGGTGCCCCTGTTCGCGGCGCCCGCGGCGCCGGCGTCCCCGAAGCACCCTGGTCGGCCGACCATCCCCAGCTTCGACGACATCCTCTTCGGGCCGGCTCCCAAGCACTAGCCTGCGCTGGCCACCGCCAGCGTGCAGTTGCTCAGCCAATTGCCAGCCGAAGCGGCACCAGGACCTCCGCGTCAGTGAGCCCCCCATGCTGGCCCCGCAGGCTTGACACGAGGCGATCTACGCGGTCGGACACCAACGCCCAGTCCGCGTTCGCGATCGCCACGACGTCCCCGATCCGATCGGCGTGCCACGGGTCGATCGACCCGTACAGATCCGCGGCCTCCTCGCGCAGCAGGACGAGCGCTCGCTCGCCGAGCTCCTCAGCCCAGTTGCGCTGGACCTCACGGGAGCGGCCGGTCGCCGTGTACACGTGCCGCACCCGAGGCTCACCCAGGATCGTCTGCACCCCCCTGCGCAGGACGGGCCGGGACTCGATGTCGAACCGCCTGCTGTCCGGCACGTCGACGATCCCGTGGTCGGCCGTGACCAGCAGCGCGACCCCGCGGCGGGCCAGCTCGGCCAGATCAGCCACCAGGCGGTCGACGGCCGCAAGCTCGGCGCGGTACTGCGCCGAGGCGGCCCCGTGGACGTGGGCAGCCTTGTCCAGGTCCGGCCAGTACACGTAGACCAGGCTGCGCCTGCTGGCTGCCCGGGCTCGCGCCACGGCGTCCCGGGCGACGGCCACCCGTTCGGCGGAGGTCTCCGCCCCGGCGTACTCACCGCCGCGCAGCGCTGCTCGGGTCAGGCCGCTGGCCCGGAATCGCGCGGGCGCCGCCGACACCACGAGCACTCCTGCGGCCGCGGCCCGCTCCAGGATCGTCGGCTCCGGCTGAGTGGCGATCGGGTTCGGGTCGGCGCCCCAGGACAGCGGCGCCAGGACCCGACCGTCGAGCCGGAACATCGACCCGACGATCCCGTGCAAGCCGGGCGGCAGCCCCGTGCCGAAGCTCGTCAGGGATACGCTGGTCGTCGCTGGGAACGGGGCGGCCAACGGACCCAGATCCGTCATGGCTCCCAGTCGCGGGGCGACCCCGAGGTGCGCGGCCAGCTGCTCGTGGCCCAAGCCGTCCACGAGCAGGATGACGATGTGCTCGGCCGAACCGACCGGCCCTGCGGCCAGCCAGTCCTCACCGGGAAGGCCAGGCACCCCCAGCACTCCCGCCGCCGCCGGCAGCAGCTCGGCCAGCGGCCGAGCGATCATCGCGCATGCTGCCGGACCGCGGCGGACAGGGCTGCGGCGAACTCCAGGGTCCGGGCGACGGAGTCGGCCCCATCCCCTGCCTCCGACACGCGAACCGAGAAGTCGTCGTTGGAGACCGTTCCCGTGTAGCCGTGGTCGGCGACGCACTCGGGGTCCCCGCAGGTGGCCGGCTCGAGGTCGACTCGGGACACCGCCCCCCAGCCGATGGTGAGCATGACCTCGCGGACCGGCGATCCGGGCTGGTGCAGCGCCGGGTTGCCGACGATCCGGTTGACCACGACGGACTTCACGTCGGCCAGTCGGACGGCTTCGGAGTTGGCCGATGCGTAGGGCACCGGGCAGGTCTCATCGGCCGGGAAGTCGTCGATGTGCAGGACCAGCAGCCTGGACCTGGTCAGCAGGAGCAGCGAGATGTGCCGGCGCAGTTCCTCGCGGTCGAAGGTCGCCTCGTGCTGGATCACGTAGCTGATTGGATCCTCACCCGCCAGGGCGGTGGCCATGCTGTCGGCCACGAGCTCCGGGTAGTAGCCCGAGGAGGCGATCTCGGAACGCAACTGGGAGTTTGGGTTCACCGAACCATCCTCGCACGAGGATCAGGCATCGAGCAGCCGCCGCACGTCCAGCCCGACACGCTGCCACTGCACCCGCACCCGCGCGGTCGCGCCCAGGACCACGGCGCCCCGCTCGGAGACGACGATCGGGTTGAGGTCGACCGACGCCACAGCCGGCAGCTCGTCGACCAGGAGGCCCAGCCGGGCGATGATCCCGCACAGCGCCTCGGTGTCCACGGGGTCGGAGCCCCGGTAGCCGCGCAGGAGCGGCGCAGCCTTGGGCGTGGCGACCAGCCGCCGGGCCTCGGACAGGCTCAACGGCGGGATCCGGTAGGCGTGGTCACCGAGCAGCTCGGAGGCCACTCCGCCCACGCCGAACCGGACCACCGGGCCGAAGAGCGCGTCGTCGACGGCGCCCACGATCGTGGCGACCCCCGGGGGCGCCATCGTCTGGACGACCAGCCGCCGGCCGGCCTCCTGGTCGAGCTGGGAGACCATGGACAGGTACGCCGTCCGCAGCGCCCGCTCCGACTCCAGGTTCAACCGAACGCTGCCCAGGTCCACCCGGTGCGCCAGCCAGGGTGCCGTGGTCTTGAGCACGACCGGGTACCCCAGCTGCGCAGCCGCGGCCACGGCCTCCTCCTCGGACCGGACCGGCAGCGTCGGCCACACCCGGATCCCATAGCAGAGGAGCAGCTCCTGGACCTGCTCGGCAGTCAGCTCCACGCCCGGACCGGGCGGTTCGGCAGCCCCCGGGAACTCGCCGTCGTCCAGCAGCAGCCCGGTTGCCTCGTCCATGGCCTCGCGCAGCCACCGCTCGACCAGCCCACGCGCACGCTCGGGGTCCACATCCGGGAACACGGGCACGTCCGCGCTCTCCGAGTCCCGCCAGCGGGCGTAGCCGCGCACCAGGGCAAGGGCGTGCACGGCGTCCTCGACGTTCGAGAACGTCGGTACCGAGCCGTGCTCCGGCCGCCCGTCGGGCCCACGCACTGGCAGCAGGCCGCTGCCCGCCGGGATCAGGCCGGTGCCGTCGGCGGCCGGCATCACGGCCACCAACGGCTTGGTCGCCCCGACGCTGACCTCGGTGATCGCCCCGTGCACGTTGGTCTGCTCGGCGCCCACGCTCGGGATGTGCACGAAGACGACCGCGTCACAGCCCGGGTGCTGGCAGGCCTCGCGCAGCGCGACCCGGATCTCCTCGGCACTGGCCGACTGGGCCAGGGTCGGGTGCCCGGTCGACACGGTCAGTCGGGCGGCCTGCACGGCGTCGGCGGCCAGGAACTCGAGGGCCGCCGAAGTCCCCAGCACGGCCACGCGGTCGCCGCGCGGCAGCGGCTGGTAGGCCAGGATGGCGGCCACGTCGAACAGCTCCCCGAGCGAGGACGTCTGCACCACCCCGCTCTGCTCGAACACGGCGTCGACAGCCTTCGACGGCAGCGAAGTGCGCCGCACGTTGTGCCCGAGCGGCAGCGCCTGGGAGTAGCGGCCGCTTCGCACGGCGACGACCGGCTTGTCCCGGCTCAGGCGCCTGGTGATCCGGGTGAACTTGCGCGGGTTTCCGATGCTCTCCAGGTACAGCAGGATCAGGCTCGTCGCGGGGTCGGCCTCCCAGTACTGGAGCAGGTCGTTGGCCGACACGTCCGCGCGGTTGCCCGCCGAGACGAAGCTGCTCAGGCCCAGCCCCCGCCGGGCGACGGTCTCCAGGATCGTCACGCCGAGGGCGCCGGACTGGCAGAACAGCCCCACCCTGCCCCGACGCGGCACCATCGGGGACAGCGACGCGTTCAGGCTGGCGCGCGGGTCGGTGTTGATGATGCCCAGGCAGTTGGGGCCCACGACCCGCATGCCGAACTCACGGGCGGTGAGCACGAGCAGGCGCTGCCGGGCGCGGCCCTCTTCCGTGGCGGTGTCGGCGAACCCGGACGAGACGACCACGAGCCCGCTGACCCCGGCCGCCGCGCACTCGGCCACGACGCCGAGCACGCTCTCGGCGGGCACGGCGACCACGGCGAGGTCCACCGGCTGCGGAATGTCGGTGATGTGCGGGTAGGCCGGCACGTCCAGGATGGACTTCGCCTCCGGATGGATCGCGTACAGGGGTCCCGGTGACCCGTAGTCCTTCAGGTGGCGCAGCAGCTCGTGGCCGATCCGGCCCGGGGTCCGGGAGGCCCCGATGACGGCGACTCCGATCGGGTTGAGCAGCCGCTCCACCGAGCGGGCCTCGCTGCGGTGCTCGCGGACGGCGCGGACGTCGAGGACCTTCTCCGTGGGCTCGAGGTCCAGGGTGACGTGGAACACCCCGTCCTCCATCCGCTGGCTCACCGCGTACCCGGCCTCGCGGAAGGTCGCCAGCATCCGCCGGTTGTTGGGCAGGACCTCGGCTACGAACCGCCGCAGCCCGCGCTCCCACGCCGCAGAGGCCAGGTGCTCGAGCAGGACGGCGCCCAGGCCGCGACCCTGGTGGTCGTCGCGGACCACGAAGGCGACCTCGGCGTCCCGGGAGTCCTGTCGGTCGAACCGGGCGACCGCGATCAGCTCGCCGCCCTCAGTGGCCACCAGGGCCACGCGGTCCTCGTAGTCGACGTTCACGAACCGCTTGATGTCCCGGTCGGTCAGGTGGGGGTACGGCGTGAAGTACCGGAAGTAGATCGTCTCGGCGGACAGCCGGGTATGGAAGTCCACCAGCAGATCGGCGTCCTGCGGCGTTATCGGGCGCACGTGGCAGGTCCGGCCGTCCCGCAGGACCACGTCGGCCTCCCAGTGCGTTGGGTACGCGAGCGGCACGCACACAGCCTAGGTGCCGTTCGGCGACAGGTCGACCCGATCCGGTCGGGCGTCGGGGACAATGGCCCAGACCTCATGGCCGGTCAGCAGCCGCCCCGAACGTCAACCACCGAGGAGCACCATGGCCCGTCGCACGCCGCCCCCGGAGCCCGTCGCCGACCAGATAGTCGACATCGACGTCACCGCGGAGATGCAGGCGTCGTTCCTGGAGTACGCCTACTCGGTCATCTACTCCAGGGCGCTGCCCGACGCAAGGGACGGCCTGAAACCAGTGCAGCGCCGGATCCTGTACACGATGAACGAGATGGGCCTGCGACCCGACCGGGGCCATGTCAAGAGCGCGCGCGTGGTCGGCGAGGTCATGGGCAAGCTCCACCCGCACGGCGACGCCGCGATCTATGACGCCCTGGTCCGGATGGCCCAGCCCTTCTCCCTGCGGATGCCGCTCGTGGACGGCCACGGCAACTTCGGCTCGTTGGACGACGGGCCGGCGGCCTACCGGTACACCGAGTGCCGCATGGACGAGGCCGCCCTGCCGATGGTGGCTGGCCTCGACGAGGAGGTCGTCGACTTCGCCCCGAACTACGACGGCCGCGAGCTCGAGCCCGTGGTCCTGCCGGCGGCCTACCCCAACCTCCTGGTCAACGGCGCCTCCGGGATCGCCGTGGGGATGGCCACGAACATGGCCCCGCACAACCTCGGCGAGGTGGTGGCCGCGGCCAGGCACCTGCTGGCGCATCCGGAGGCCACTACGGAGGACCTCATGCGGTTCGTCCCGGGGCCGGACCTGCCAAGCGGGGGGCGGATCGTCGGGCTGGACGGCGTGCGGGACGCCTACCAGACGGGTCGCGGCACCTTCCGGATGCGGGCGACGGCCAACGTCGAGCAGATCACCCCCCGACGCGCGGGCCTGGTCGTCACCGAGCTGCCGTGGAACGTCGGCCCGGAGAAGGTGATCGAACGGATCCGCGAGCTGCACAACGCCAAGAAGATCGCCGGCATCGCAGGGGTGATCGACCTCACCGACGGCAACAAGGGCCTCCAGCTCCTGATCGAGCTCAAGAGCGGCTTCGTCCCAGAGGCCGTCCTCGAGCAGCTGTACCGGCTGACGCCCCTGGAGGAGTCGTTCGGGATCAACAACGTGACCCTTGTCGGCGGCCAGCCGCAGACCCTGGGCCTCAAGGCGCTGCTCGAGGTGTACCTGGCCCATCGGCTCGAGGTCGTCCGGAGGCGCAGCCAGTTCCGACGCAAGCGGGCCGCCGACCGGCTGCACCTGGTGGAGGGGCTGCTGGTCGCGATCCTCGACATCGACGAGGTGATCGCGGTCATCAGGTCCAGCGAGGACACCGCCGAGGCGCGGGGGCGGCTGATGGGCGTCTTCGACCTGTCCGAGGTCCAGGCCAACTACATCCTCGACATGCCCCTGCGGCGGCTGACGAAGTACAGCCGGATCGAGCTGGAGGCCGAGCGGGACGAGCTCAATCGAACGATCGCCGAGCTCGAGCGCCTGCTCACCGACGAGTCGGCGCTGCGCGACCTCGTGTCGGCAGAGCTGGCCGATGTGGCCGCCGCCCACGGCACCCCCCGTCGGACCGTCCTTCTGGAGGGTCCGACGCCGACAGCTCGGGCGGCGGCCGCCGCCGCACCCGTCCTGGAGCTGGCCGACGAGCCGTGCGAGGTGCTGCTGAGCAGCACCGGCCTGATGGCCCGCCGCGCCCTGCGCGGGGATGCCGACCAGGACTCGGAGGCGACTGGGGGCTCGCCTCGGCCGCTCCTGCGCGGCAAGCACGACGTGGTCGTTGCCCGGGCCGGGGCAACTGTGCGCGGCTACGTGGGGGTCGTCACGTCCGCTGGACGGGCCCTGCGCGTGCACGTCCTGGAACTGCCCGGGCTGCCCGGGACAGCCGGGCCGGTGAGCCTCGCCGGCGGAACTCCCCTCGGGGCCTTCGCGACCCTCGACCCGCGTGAGCACGCCGTCGGGCTGGCGAGCCTCCTGCCTGATGCTCCTCCGCTGGCGTTGGCCACCGCGGCGGGCACGATCAAGCGGCTCGCCGTCGAACCGGCGCCCAATCGGGACGCCTGGGAGGTCATCCGGCTCGCCGACGGCGACGCAGTCATCGGTGCCCTCGCATCGGGCGAGGAGGACGAACTCGTCCTGCTGTCCACCGATGCCCAGCTGCTGCGGTTCCCCGCTTCCTCCGTGCGACCCCAGGGCCGGGCGGCGGGGGGCATGGCCGGCATCAAGCTCGCGCCGGGCGCCCGCGTGATCGCGCTGGGGGCATGGCCACCGGGAAGCGCGGGAGTCGTGGTCACCCTGGCCTCGGACTCGGCCGCCCTGCAGGACACGGGCGGCTCCCTGAAGGTGACCTCCGCCGACGTGTTCCCCGGCAAGGGCCGGGCCACGAGCGGGGTGCGGGCCCATCGGTTCCTCAAGGGCGAGGACGCCTTGCGGCAGGGCTGGATCACCACGTGGCCGGCGGTGGCCGCGACCTCCGACGGGAAGCCCGTGGACCTGCCCGAGCCCGACCGGCGTCGCGACGGTTCCGGGACACCCCACCTGGGCTCCCTGGACGCGGTGGCCGCCCGGACATGACGCGCTGCAGCGCGGACTCAGCGGACGCCGACGAGCCCATGCCCGGCAGCGCACCGCGGGCGGACGTGTGGGTGGCCGTCGAGCACCCGGCCCGGTGGGGTGA
>JBAVLA010000254.1:0-10331 GCA_049688595.1 Candidatus Nanopelagicales bacterium
AAGAAGGGCAACGCCCTGTACCGGCGGCGTCAGCAGATCATCGAGCCGGTCTTCGGGCAGATCAAGCAAGCCCGCGGAATCCGGGGGTTCAGCCGGCGAGGGAAAGCAGCGGCGGACTCGGAATGGAAACTGATCTGCGGCACCCACAACCTGCTCAAGCTGTACCGCCGTGTCCTTGCCGACCCCTCGGCCGCGCCCTACAGCCGGATCGAGGCCCCGGCCACCGCCTGAACGAGCGCAACGGGCACCACAGCGCCCCTCTCAGCGGCTCTCGTGCCCCCACGGACGTCATCGGGCTGCAGCAACGGCCACCAAGACGCCGCACCTGATCACCGCCCAACGGCCGCCCCGGAGCGACACCGCGCGTCACAGCGTCGCCCCGTCAACGCTCCCAACCTTCGTGCAACAGGCTCGACTGGGATGGATTTCGGGAGAGGGTCGTGCTGCCCCCGCGCCGCTGTCCACAGGCGCGACCCCAAGGGGTTCCCGGATCCACACAGAACCAGCACTATCCGCGTATGCGCAACTTTCACCCGGTGCCGCGCGCTGCTCCGACCGGCACCCCTTCGATCCCCGAGATCGCCCTCGCCCAGGACGGAGTGTTCACCCGGACCCAGGCCCGCGCGGCCGGCTGGTCCGACGACCGGCAGCGAACGCTGCTCCGTTCCGGGACGTGGCGCCGAATCGCCGGTCCAGTGCTGTGCCACAACGAACTTGAGATCGGGCCGTGGCAGCGCGCTCGGGCCGTGAGCCTCACCGCCGGACTCGTCGTCAGCCACGAAACGGCTGGGGCACTCTGGGGGCTGCACGTTGGTGAGTCCCTGGACGGGATAGGGCACGTACAGCGGCTCACCAGCCCTGTGGTGCCCCACCGACTGCCGCTCCAGGACTGCGAGCGGACCACGGTCGCCGCGCTGCACGTCACCTCGCCTCTGCGCACTATCACCGACCTGCTCTGCAGCTTGGCTCAGGAGGCAGCCGTTAGCATGGCCACGGACGCCCTACAGAGGGGGCTGCTCATTCCCGCCGACCTGACCCGGGCCGCGGCGAAGGCACACGGTCGCACCGGAGCCCCTCGGGCGCGGGACCTCGCCATGTCGTGCCGATGCGATCCGCACTCGTACCTGGAATGGCGCTTCCACGGGCTGATCAGCACCTTGGGAGCTGGGTGGCGCTTCAACGTTGACCTGCGCGATGGGGCCGGGTTCATCGGACGGGTCGATGCGATCCACGAGGACAGCATGACGGTGGTCGAGCTCGACGGTCGGCGATTCCACGGGCCGGATGCCTTCCAGTCCGACCGGACCCGCGACCAGCGACTGGTCGCGATGGGCTACGTGGTACTCAGGTTCACCTGGGAGGACGTTGAGCGGCGGCCGTTGGAGGTCGTCGCGCGCATCCAGACGACGTTGCGCGTGCGCGCCGCCGCCCATCGCCGCGCGGCCTGATCGCCGCGCCGCCCGATCGCCGCGCCGCCGATCGCCGCGCCGCCGAGCCCATGACTCCCGTGCCCCACCCCTCGATCGATCCAGGATGGCGGGCTGACCGCCCCAGCGGACTTGGAGCGATCCGCGGCCGACCCAGCGAACTTGGACCGATCCGCGGCCGCCCCAGCGGACTTGGGCCGATCCGAAGTGCACGTGGGGAGGGGACCACCACGCGCCCCGATCCCGCCCCGGACTAGCCTTGCTGATGGTCGCAGGAAGGGGCGAAATGGGCCGGCTCAGCGTCATCTCGGACATGGATGGGGTCATCTACCGCGGCAAGGAGCTGATCCCCGGCGCGGTCGAGTTCGTTGCTCACATGCGAGCCAACGACATCCCGTTCCTTTTCCTGACCAACAACTCCGAGCAGACGCCGCTGGACCTGCAGCGCAAGCTCGACGGGATGGGGATCCACGGCCTGACGCAGGAGAACTTCATCACGGCCTCGATCGCGACCGCCCAGTTCCTGCACGCCCAGCGCCCACACTCGACTGCCTACGTGGTCGGCGGCAGCGGCTTGGCCGCAGAGCTGTACAAGGTCGGCTACTCGATCACCGAGAGCCACCCCGAGTACGTCGTCGTGGGCAAGACCGCCAACTTCAGCTTCGCCCTCATGCGCCGCGCCGCCCAGCTGATCGACGGGGGCGCGAAGTTCATCGGCACCAATCCCGACCTCATCGACCCCGTTGAGGGCGGCACCGAGCCGGCAGCCGGCGCGATCCTGGCAGCTATCGAGGCTGCCACGGGCCGAAAGCCCTACATCGTGGGCAAGCCGAACTCCCTGATGATGATCTACGCCCGGCAGATGCTCGGCGCCCACGCGGAGGACTGCGTGATGATCGGCGACCGGATGGACACCGACATCGTCGGCGGACTGGAGGCCGGGATGCGCACGGCGCTGGTGCTCTCCGGGGTGTCCAGTCGCGAGACCGTCGAGCGGTTCCCCTACCGTCCGGACTTCATCTTCGACAGCGTGGGCTCGATCGACTGGGATGTGCTGGCCGCGGGTCTGGATGGGGATGAGCCCGGCGCCACCGCCTCGGCGGGCACCAGCCAGGGGGCCGGGAAGTGACCGAGATCCAGATCCCCACCCTCCTGCGGATCAAGCCCAACACGCTGTACAAGCTGGGCAAGTACCTGCGCCGCAACGGCTTCAACCGGATCGCGCTGTACTACGGCGAAGGCATGCCCGAGCTTCTCGGCCAGACCGTCGAGATCTCGCTGGACAGCTCTGAGATCAAGGTCGCCTGCACCCAGGTCGTGGCAACCAATGAGATCGATGCGATCATCGACAGCGCCTTCCGACTGCCCCGCAAGGCCCACGCGATCGTAGCCGTCGGCGGAGGGGTCGCGATCGACTACGCGAAGTACGCCGGATTCCTGACCAGGAAGCCGGTGATCGCCGTGCCCACGGCACTGTCCAACGACGGCTTCGCCTCCCCCGGAGCCAGCCTGAAGATCGCCGGCAAGCGGACGAGCTGCCCGGCCCGCATCCCCTACGGCGTCGTGCTGGACACCGCGGTCATCGCCAAGTCGCCGCCGCGGTTCACCTACTCCGGCATCGGCGACCTGCTGAGCAAGTACTCGGCGGTCCACGACTGGAAACTGGCCTACTGGGAGACCGACGAGCAGGTCAACGACTTCGCGGTCCTGATCGCGCTGCAGAGCGTGGACAACCTCGTCCACCACCCGGCTCCATCCATCAGCGACCTTGCCTTCCTCAAGCTGATGGCCGGGGCCCTGGTTATGAGCGGCGTGGCGATGGAGGTCTCCGGCTCGTCCCGGCCGGCCTCCGGCAGCGAGCACCTCATCTCGCACGCCTACGAGAAGGTGGCCGCCAGGCCGAGCATGCACGGCCTGCAGGTCGGGCTGGCCAGCATCGCGACCATGTGGCTGCAGCAGCACCCCATGCTCGAGCAGGTGATGGGCGTGCTGGCCGAGACCGGCTTCATCCATTTCGTCAAGGAGAACCCGCTGAACAGGGCCGCGTTCATCGAGGCGATCCGGCTGGCTCCCACGATCAAGGAGGACTACTACACGATCCTCACCCCGAAGGAGAACGTGGAGAAGCTCGTCGAGTTCGTGAGCACGAGTCCGGTGTGGGACGGCCTGCTGGTCTAGGAACCTGCGCCCGGGAGAGCGACGTCTCAGTACGATCGACTCATGCCAAGTGTTGCGGCGGCCGTCAGAGCCGCGGAGTCGACCGGTGAGCCCACGCTCAGCATCCCACTGAGCGTCTGGGGGCTGACCTTGGCCATCATCGCGGCGCTGTTCACCCTCGACCTGATCGTCGGAGCCCGGAACCCCCACGTCGCCGGGTTCCGGGAGTCGCTGCGCTGGTCCGTCTTCTACATCGGGGTCGCGATCGCCTTCGGCCTCGTCTTCGGCTGGTGGGCGGGGTCGCCCTATGGAGCTGAGTACTTCGCCGGGTACATAGTCGAGAAGACGCTGTCCGTCGACAACCTGTTCGTGTTCGTGATCATCATGGGGAGCTTCGCGGTCCCCGTTGAGCACCGCCGCAGCCTGCTCACGATGGGGATAGCCCTGGCGCTCGTCCTGCGGGCGATCTTCATCGCACTGGGAGCGACGCTCCTGCACTACTTCTCCTTCATGTTCCTCCTGTTCGGGGTCATCCTGATCTACACGGGCATCAAGCTCTACCAGCACCGCGACCAGGATCCCGACGTCACCGACAATGCCATGGTCAGGGCCGTCAAGAGGGCCATCCCGGTGACCCCGGACTACCACGGCGGCCACCTGTTCGTGCGGGAGGGCGGCCATCGGATGGCCACTCCCCTCTTCATCGCTTTCGTGGCGATCGCCTCGACCGACATCCTGTTCGCGCTCGACTCGATCCCCGCGGTGTACGGCGTCACCGACGAGCCGTACATCGTGTTCGTCGCCAACGCATTCGCGCTCCTGGGCCTGCGGGCGCTGTTCTTCCTGGTCGACGGCCTGCTGGACCGGCTCGTCTACCTGTCCACGGGCCTGGCCCTGATCCTGGTCTTCATCGGCTTCAAGCTGGCGCTGCACTGGGCCCACGGGGTCTGGGCGGGGGTACCCGAGATCTCGATCGGCTTCTCCCTGGCCGTGATCGTGGGTGTCCTGACGATCACGACGATCACGAGCTTGGTAGCAGTCCGCCGCAACCCCGAGCTGCGGGCCCACGCCGGATCCTTCACGGACAACGTGGAGCCCGAGGCCCCGGGCCCAGGACCCGGGCAGGTGACCCCGGACCAGTGACCCGGGCGCTGGACGTGCCCGAGTACCCAGCGGTTCAGGCGAGCAGGCCCTGCCCCACGTACTCCCCGACCGTGATGCCCGGCGGCACCGCGAACAGCGCCGACCCGATCGGCGTGGTCCACACGTTGAGCACGTCGGACCCGGCCAGGCGCGTCTGGATGGGCACGAACTGCGCCACCGGGTCGGCCATGTACGCGACGAACACCAGCCCGGCATCCGGTGACCCGTCAGCGGTGAATCCGTCGTCGTAGTTGTAGGGCCGCCGCAGGATCCGCTCCTCCGGGACCTGCGCGTGGGCCAGTCGCATGTGCGCTGTCGGCGGGATCACGAGGAACCCGTTCTCATCGACCGCCTGGAAATCGGGGGCCGTGAACTCGGTCCCGCCGGTCAACGGCGCGCCGTCGGACAGTCGCCGCCCGATCGCCTGCTCCTTGGCCGCCACGTCCAGGCCGCCCCAGGTCCGAAGGTCCATGGCGACCCGTCGCACGACGACCGAACTGCCGCCCTGCAGCCACCCTGGGCCCACTCCGGCGGGGATCCACACCACTGTGTCGAAGTCCGCGGTCCCAGCCTTCGGGTTCTCCGTGCCGTCCACCTGACCCATCAGGTTGCGCCCCGTGATCCCGGCCGGAGCCGTGTTGGCGGGACGGTGGAACCCGCGTTGGCGCCACCGGACCGTCGCGAACGGGCCGGCGTCCGTGGTCAGGACCCGCACGGCATGTGACACCGTCACCGGGTCCTCGGCGGCGACCTGGAGCAGCAGGTCGCCGTCGGACCAGCGGGGGCGAAGCCGGTCGATCGAGAAGCGGGGCAGCCCGCCGGCCAGCCACGCGGGCGACTGGTCGGCCCGTCCGGCAGCCTCCAGCAGCCCCGCGCCGAAGCCGACGGTGACCGTCAGCCGGGCCGGCACGGTGGCGATCTCAGGCGCCGGGTCGGCCAGCGCCGGCCTGCCCTCCGACAGCCGCGCGATGTCGTCGGTGAGCAGGCGCATCAGGCGGACGAGCGCCTCCCGGTCGACGCCCCGACTCAGATCGAGGGCGAGGAAGGTCGCCGCCGACTGCAGCGACGTGGCGATACCTGCCTGGTGGTCGCCGTAGAAGGCCTCGACTGCGCTGCCGAGAGCGGGCGTGCCCGGCGGCTCGGACGCGTCGCTGGACCCAGACGCGTACCCGGCAACCGCGCCGACCGCCAAGCCGCCGACGCCGACCCCGAACCCGGCCAGCAACCCACGGCGCGTCAGGCGCCCGGGGCGCGCACCGGATGAATCGACCGGGATCACGCTCGCGCTGTCCTCCGCCCGGGTCATCCGCTCGCGGCCGTTCAGCTCTGGGAGGGGCTCGGCGACTCGGACGCCGAGGAGGACGCGCTCGGCTCGTACTTCTCAACCGCGCCCTCGAAGGGCTTGGCGACAGCCGTGAACTCCACGGTCCCGCCGCTGGAGCACGTGATGGTGATCTGGACTGGATCGCCGGCCTCGATCGGCGCTGGCAGCTGCATGAGCATCAGGTGGTCCTGGCCGGGTGCCAAGGTCGCCGACCCGCCGGCGGGCACCACGAGTCCGCCCGCCTTGGGCTGCATGACGCTGGCCCCATCCTTGACGACGACCTCGTGGATCTCCATCATGCCGGCAGCGGGGCTGGTAGCCGCCGTCACGACGATCTCCGCGTCGCTGGGGTTGTGCACGACCCCGAACGCGCCGGTCATGTCAGCATCGGCGGCCTTCACCCACGAATCGGACACGGTCAGCGGGCAGGCGGCCGCGCTCCCGGAGGCGGAGCCGGATGTGGTGGTGTCCGCGGCGCACGAGGAGAGCGCGCCGACGGCCAGTGCCGCAGCGAAGATGGCCACGAAGCGGTGGTGCTGGGAGACCATGGCAGTTCCTTCCAGGATGTGGGCCGACGCACGGGCCCACCGCGGGCAGACCCAGACGGTCGAAGAGGCTACGGGACCGGCATCCCGGCGCAGCTGGTCAGGTCTGGCTCACCTGCTGGGCCGAGGGTGGACGACCAGCCCGGGACGCGCGCGGGCGAGAACACGCGGGCGAGCGGACGCGCTGGCGCATCCCCGAGTGGCCGACCTAGGCCCGGGGCAGCCGGTGCATCGCCCTGAACGAGTGGGTCATGATCGCCGCGAAGACCTCATGGCCCATCGAGCCCGGGGGGTGCAGCCCGTGCAACCGCTGGGTGACGATCGACTGGGGCTCGGTGAACCGCAGGATGCCGTACTTGCCGTTGCGCCGACCCATCCCGGAGGCCTTCATGCCGCCCTGCAGGGCATCCGGGCTTCCCCACGTGGCGACGATCCCGTCGTTGATCTCGACCGTGCCGGCCCGGATCCGCGACGCCAGTCGCTGCCCGGCATGCGTATCCCGGGTCCACACCACGGCGTGCAGCCCGTAGTCGGAGTCGTTGGCCATCGCCACCGCCTCGTCGGCCCCGCTGAACCGGTAGAGCGCCACGACCGGGCCGAAGGTCTCCTCACGGCAGAGCTCCATGTCGGGTGTCACCGCCTCCAGCGCGGTCGGGGCGAAGAACGTCGGCCCCAGGTCTGGGCGCGGGGTGCCCCCGCAGAGCACTCGCGCGCCCTTGGCCACCGCGTCATCGACCTGGCTGCGAACGCGGTCGAGCTGCCGGGCGTCGATGAGGCAGCCCATCTCGAAGCCGAACGACATGCCAGCACCCATCCGGATGCGACCCAGCCGCTCGACCAGCCGGATGCGGAAGTCCTCGTAGACTGCCGAGTCGACCAGGATCCGCTCGGGGCCCACGCATGTCTGGCCGGCGTTGACGAAGCAGGCCCGGACCACCGCATCGACGGCACGCTCGAGGTTGGCGTCGGCCATCACGATGAACGGGTTCTTCCCGCCGAGCTCCAGCGCGGTGTAGACCAGCCGGGGCCCGGTTCGTGCGGCGATCGCCCGACCTGCGGCTGTGGATCCTGTGAACGCCACGGCATCGGCCCGGTCCACCACGGCCGTGCCGATCGTCCGGCCGGGGCCCAGGACGATCTGCCAGACGTCCTCGGGCAGCCCGGCCTCGACGGCCAACGAGCGCACCCAGATCGCCGAGAGCGCCGCCTGCACGTCGGGTCGATGGACCACCGCGTTCCCGCCCACGACCGCGGAGAACCCGTCCGAGGCTGCGAAGACGGCCGGGTAGTTCCAGGAAGTGACCAGGCCGACCACGCCGCGCGGGTGGCGCAGCTCCACCGCCTTGGTGACCACCGGGACGATCCCCTTGCGACGGTGGGGCGCCAGCAGCCTCGCAGCGGTGCGCGAGACGTAGCGGGCGTAGACCGCGACCGCGGCGACCTCGGCGAACGCGTCGTACCGGACCTTTCCCGCCTCGAGCTGCAGCAGGTCCATCAGCTCGTCCTGCCGCCGGAAGGCCAGGTCGTGCACCTGGCCGAGGATCTCCGCCCGCTCGCGCACAGGCCGCGACGCCCACTCGAGCTGCGCCGCCCGGGCCCGGGCGAACGCCTCCTCGACGTCGGCCTCGCTCGACCGCGGGTAGGTGATCAGCGCCTCGCCGGTGAAGGGTGCCAGCGGCGACTCGGTCTGCCCGGACGTTGCGCGGACCGCGGCCAGGAGCCGATCGACCAGTGCGGTCGGGACGCTGGAACGCAGGGAGACGGCGGGGACAGTGCTGCCAGCGACCGCGGACGCGATGGTCCCGGTGCCGCTCGTTGCCGTGTCGGTCACAACGCTATTCCACCACCGCACCGGCGAATTGGCTCTGGTAGAGACGGGCGTAGGCCCCGCCGAGGGCCATCAGCTGCTCATGGTTGCCCTGCTCGACGATCGCCCCGGACTCCATCACCAGGATCGTGTCGGCGTCTCGGATGGTGCTCAGCCGATGGGCGATGATGAACGAGGTGCGACCGTGGCGGAGCCCGGCCATCGCCTTCTGGACCAGCACCTCGGTGCGGGTGTCGACCGAGGAGGTCGCCTCGTCCAGGATCAGGATCGAGGGGTCGGCCAGGAAGGCCCGGGCGATCGTGATCAGCTGCTTCTCACCCGCCGAGACGTTCGATGCGGCGTCGTCGATGACCGTGTCGTAGCCATCGGCCAGCGTCCGGACGAAGTGGTCGACGTAAGCCGCCTTCGCCGCGGCGAGCACCTCGTCGTCGGTCGCGTCGGCGCCGTAGGCGATGTTCTCCTTGATCGTGCCCCCGAACAGCCAGGTGTCCTGCAGGACCATCCCGAAGCACGACCGCAGGTCGTCGCGGGTCATGTCCATGATGTCCACGCCGTCCAGAGTGATCCGGCCGGAGTCCACGTCGTAGAACCGCATGAGCAGGTTCACCATGGTGGTCTTGCCCGCCCCGGTCGGGCCGACGATCGCGCACGACTCCCCCGGCTCCACCACCAGGTCCAGGTCGTGGATCAGGGGCTTGTCCGGCACGTAGCGGAACGACACGTCCTCGAACTCGACCCGCCCGCGGACCGCCTCGGGCCGCGCTGGCTCGGCCGGGTCGGAGATCTCGTCCTCGGCGTCGAGGAACTCGAAGACCCGCTCAGCCGAGGCAACCCCGGACTGCATGAGGTTGACGACCGAGGCGATCTGCGTGATCGGCATCTGGAACTGCCGCGAGTACTGGATGAACGCCTGGACGTCGCCCAGGGGCATCGCGCCCGAGGCCACCCGCAGGCCGCCGATCACGGCGATGGCGACGTAGTTGAGGTTGGAGATGAGCATCATCGCGGGCTGGATGATCCCGGAGATGAACTGCGCCCGGAAGCTCGCCGCGTACATCTGCTCATTGAGGTCGTCGAACTGGCGCACCGCGCGATCGGAGTGGCCGAAGACCTTGACCAGGTCGTGGCCGGTGTACATCTGCTCGACGTGGCCGTTGAGCCCGCCGGTCCACTTCCACTGGGCCGCGAACTGCTTCTGCGAGCGCCGGGCGATCGTCATCATCAGGAACAGCGACAGCGGCACGGTGAGCAGCGAGAGCAGCGCCAGCAGCGGCGACATCCAGAACATGATGCCGAGCACGCCGATCACCGTGAGGACCGACGTGATCAGCTGGGTCAGGACCTGCTGGAGCGTCGTGGAGACGTTGTCGATGTCGTTGGTCACCCGCGAGAGCAGGTCGCCGCGGGCATGGGCGTCGAAGTAGCTCAGCGGCAGCCGGCCGATCTTGCCGTCCACCTCCTCGCGCAGGTCGTAGATCGCCGCCTGGGTGACACCGGCCATGAGGTGGGCGCTGGCCCAGCCCAGGAGGGCCGAGACCAGGTAGAGGGCTGCCACTCCGGCGAGCAGGCGGCCGAGCTGGGCGAAGTCCACCCCGGCCCCGGGGACGATGTCCATCGAGGCGAGCATGTCGGCCTGCCGGTCCTCGCCGGCGGCCCGCAGCCCTGCCACGACCTCCTCCAGCTCCGCGCCTGCCGGAAGCTGGGAGGAGATGTAGCCCTCGAAGACCAGCGTCGTGGCGTTGCCGAGGAGCTTCGGGCCCAGGATCGCCAGGGCCACGCTGCCCACCGTCATGGCGACCACGAACAGGATCTGCCCAGTCATGGGCCGCAGCCGCTGGGCGAGGCGGCGCACCGTCCCGCCGAAGTCCGCGGACTTGCCCGCCGGCACGAAGAGGCCCCCCATCGGG
>JBAVLA010000255.1:0-5743 GCA_049688595.1 Candidatus Nanopelagicales bacterium
GGGCGGGGCGGGCCCCCTGGGGCAACATGTACGAGTACTCCCTTGCCTCGTCGGCGGCGATCATGGGCGTGTTCCTCCTCGTGTCGCTGCGGCGCGACGTTCGCTGGCTCGGCCTGCCCGTGACCATGGCCAGCCTGGTCAACCTTGGAGTCGCCGTCCTCCTGCTGTACAACGACAGCCCGCAGCTGGTCCCCGCGTTGAAGTCGTACTGGCTGGTGATCCACGTGGCTGCCGCGATCATTGCCGGGGGCGCTTTCACCGTTGGGGCAGCGGCCACCGCCCTCTACCTGGTCGCCGACCGGGCCGAGCGGGACGCCGCTGCCCCGGAGCACCGCCGGGCCCGAGCGGGCTCGCGGGTCGCTGCTTCTATCGCGCGGCGCCTCCCGGAGCCTGCGACGCTGGACTGGCTGGCCTATCGGGTGAACGCGTTCTCGTTCCCGCTGTGGACCTTCGCGGTCATCGCCGGTTCGATCTGGGCCGAGGACGCCTGGGGTCGCTACTGGGGCTGGGATCCCAAGGAGACGTGGGCCTTCATCACCTGGCTGGTCTATGCGGGGTACCTGCACGCGCGGGCCACTGCCGGCTGGCGGGGCCGGAAGGCCGCCCTGGTTGGCCTCGTCGGCTTCGCGGCCTTCCTGATCAACTTCTTCGGAGTGAACCTGTTCGCAGGCGGGTTGCACTCGTACTCAGGGGTCTGAAGCCGGTCGCGAACTGGTCGGCAGGGGACGTGTCGGGCTCACTCCTCGTCGGAGTCGATCGGCCGGTGGTGGCGCTCGTTCCAGTCCTGGACGGTGTGCTCGAGGTTCGCCGCCGCGGCGTCGCGCTGTCGCATCAGGGTGAAGAAGCTGACGATGCCCGAGACGAGCACGGCGAGGATGAGTAGCAGCCATCCGCGGATGCCGATCACGTAGAGGACGGCGCCGACCGCGACGAACATGGCGAACCTAAGCATCGTGTAGCGCAGCCCCGCATGGGGGACCGGCCTCGACTGGGCCGCGCCCGGGCTGACCGTGGTCCTCCCAGGGCTCGTCGGCTGCTGACCGAGCGGCAGGGTCTCGGTGGGCTCGCTGCGCGGGTCGACAGTCGGTTCGCTCATGTCGGAAGAGCCTACGCCGATCGGTGCGGCAGCCGATCCCGGACGCTTGCACCGTCTCCAGCCGCGGGTCACCATCGTGGCCCGGAAGACCGCCACTGGCCGGTCCGCAGCACTGGGGCTAGCCTGTGAACAGGGTGTTCGGAAGGGGAGTCGTGGGCAGGATCCTACTCATGTTCGCATATGTGGCCATCACGGTCTACGCGCTGGTCGACCTGTCCCGATCGCCGAGCGACAAGGTGCGCGTGATGCCCAAGTTGCTCTGGGCAGTCATCATCTTCGCGTTCGGGGCGTTGGGCGGAGGCGCCTGGTTCCTGTTCGGCAGGCCGACGGCTGAGTCGCCGCCGTCGGGCGGGGGCGGCGGGGGTTGGGGCCGGCCCTCAGGCCCGCTCCCACCCGATGACGACCCAGAGTTCCTCAAGCGCCTCGATGAGCAGTCCTGGGCGGCGAAGATGGAGCGTCTCCGGCGGGAGCGCGAGAACGGCCAAGCCAGCCCGGGCGTGTCCGAGCCGGGCGGATCAGGGGTGGGCGGATCAGGGGCGGAGAGCCCCCCGGACCCCGTTCAGCCCTGAATCCTGGTCGGATCTCACCGGCCCCGAACCCTCCACCCCCAAGCATCCCCGGATCCAGCGCCGCCGGTGATCGCGCAGGTTGGTCGCGCGTGAGCAAGAACCGTCAGTTGAGCGCGAAGGCCAAGGCGAGCGCCGGACCCCAGAACAGGAACACGCAGAGGATGAGCCCGTTGACCATGCCCCGAGTGAGTGCATCCATTGGTCGCCCGTCCGTCGTCAGCACGGCCCCATCATGGCCCGAGCCGGGGCATGCCCACGAGAAGACTCCGATAAGGCAGCGATAAGCCGCGAACCCGCACAAGGGGGACCGTGGCCAAGCCCGTGCGCTACAGCGGGGGCAGGTCCTGGGCGTCGGTCTGGGCACCCGCGAACAGGTCGCCCCTCTGGGTCACGCGTGGGATCGCGTCCCGGATCGTCCACCTGTCGCTGCGGATCGAGGGGTCGTCCAGTTCGTCCCAGGCGATCGGCATGGAGACCGGCGCGCCGGGGCGCGGGCGGACGGCGTACGGCGCGACGAGGGTCTTGATGGCTGCATTCTGCGTGTAGTCCAAGCGCGCCTTGCCGCCACGTTCCTGTTTCGACCACTCCCAGCTGACGAGGTCGGGCAGGGCGGCCGCGACTGTTCGGGACAAGCGTTCCACCCACGCCGACGTCGCCCGGTAGTCATACTTCCCGCGGATGATCGGGATCCAGATCTGGAGGCCCCGTGAGCCAGTCGTCTTCGGGTATCCGCGCACGCCGAGGTGGTCCAGCGCGGTGCGGTAGAGGCGGGCGATCGCGAGCGTCTCCTCCCAAGCAGTCCGCGGGCCGGGATCTATGTCGATCAGCGCGAAGGTGGGCATCCAAGGGTTCGTCGTCGTTGATGTCCAGGCATGGATCTCGAAGGCGGCCTGATTCGCCAGCCAAGCCAGGGTCGCGACGCCGTCGGCCACGAGGTGGTCGTTGGGTGCGCGGTCGCGGTCCTCGCCGAGGCCGGTCTCGTGCCAGCGGGTCAGCCACTTCGGGGCTGAGGCAGGGATGTTCTTCTGCCAGAACCCTGGGCGATCCGTCCCGTTCGGGAAGCGGTGCAGGTTCAGGGGCCGATCGACCAGATGCGGCAGCATCGCCGGCGCGATGCGCGCGAAGTAGCTGATCAGCTCGCCCTTGGTGACAGGCGCGTCGTTCGTGCCGGGCCTGGGCGGGAACAGTGCCTTGTCGAGGTTCGTCAGGTGCAGCGTCTGGCCGCCGACGCGCCATCGACCCTCGCCAGCGAGCGCATCCAGTGCGCGGAGCTCCTCATGCGTGGCCTCCCACGGCTGGCCTTCGCCGCTGCCACGCCGGCCGACTGCTGACGGGCCCCGGGCGGACGGGTGACCGGCGGCGGCCTGCTCGGATGGAGGCACCCCGTCGGCTGCCTGTTCGGATGTACGCACCCCGGCGGCTGCCTGTTCGGATCGAGGCCCCCCGACCGCCGCCTGTTCGGCCACCCCTGGGTCAACGGCTCGCTCGCGCACGACTTCCAGCGGATCCCGGCCCAGCTCAAGTCCCTTGAACGAGGCCTGCCGGACCATGCCGTCTCGCGACCAGCCGCCCAGCTCGGCCCTGATGACCACGTCCGGCCGCACCCAGACCACGCCGGCGAGGTCGCCGCCCCACCGGCCACGACCCAGCGGCGGGGGCGGGTCGAACGGCGAATCCGCAACCCGCAGGGAGTCGAGCCTGGTCAGCAGCGCCTGGCGCGCGCGATCCGTGAAGCCCGAGCCCACCTTGCCGGCGAACCGCAGCCGGCTCCCCTCGTAGACGCCCACGGCCAGGGCGCCCAGATCGCTGGGGTTGTCCGTCGCCGCGGTCCAGCCGCCCACGACGAGTTCCTGCTCCGGCCGCAGCTTCACCTTCAGCCACGTGGCGCCCCGCTGGCCGGGCACGTACCGGGAGCGCCGCATCTTGGCCACGATCCCCTCGAGCCCCTGCCGCTCGGCCGCGTCGAGGAACGCCAGCCCGTCAGCGGTGACGTGCCCCGCGTACCGCACACGGGGTCCCTCCCGCAGCACGAGGCGGAGCAGTCGCTTGCGGTCCTCGAGCGGGACGGCCAGCAGCGATCGGCCGTCGAGGTGCAGCAGGTCGAACGCCTGGAAGACCAGGCCGACCGGGCGTCCAGCGCGGTACTCGGTGATGCGCTCCTGCAGCAGGCCGAAGTCGGGTCTGCCCCTGGCGTCGAGGGCGACCACCTCGCCGTCGACGATCGCCGCCCGGGCGTCGATCCACGACGGAGGGCTCAGCAGTTGGGGGAAGTACGCCTGGGCATCGTTGCCGTTGCGGGTGAACAGGCGCACCTGTCCGTCCCGGACGACGGCCTCCACCCGATACCCGTCCCACTTCACCTCGAACAGCCAGTCTTCATCCCGGAATGCCCTGCTGGCAAGCGTCAGGCGCATCGGCTCGATGAAGTTGGGCATCGGCTCCTCGACCGCCGCCGACAGGTCGATCTGGGCCTCAGCCAGCGGGGCGTCGCTGACCCAGATGGCCGGCGCGTGGGCGCGGACCTCGTCATTCGTCCGACCGCTCTTGACGCTGCGGGGATGGTCCTCGGCATCCCACCCCGCGGCGGCGTTGGCGTCGCGCTTGTGGATGAGCAGCCACTGCTCATGCGCTGCTTCGGCGGACGCGGCCGGCGGCGCGACGCCGGGCCGGCGGGACGTCCGCACGATCGTGAACCTGCCGCGCAGCTTCTCGCCGTGCAGCACGAACTTCAGCTCGCCGTGCTCGATCGCGGGTATGGGGTCGGGCGTCTCCGGCTCCGGCTCCCAGGTGCCCCAGTCCCAGACGATCACGTCCCCGCCGCCGTACTGGCCGGCCGGGATGACACCCTCGAAGTCGACGTACTCCAGCGGGTGGTCCTCCACGTGCACGGCCATCCGGCGGGCGGCTGCGTCCAGCGTTGGGCCCCTCGGGACTGCCCAGCTGACCAGCACCCCGTCGACCTCCAGCCGGAAGTCGTAGTGGAGGCGGGTCGCCCGGTGCCGCTGGACGACGAAGCGGCGCCCGGGTGCCCGTGGCTCCGATGGCCAGTGGGTGCCGGCTGGCTCCGGCGTGCTGGCGAAGTCCCGACGACCGCGGTTCTCCTCCAGGGACATGCCCTGAAGTATCGGCCGAGTCCCCGCAGCCTCGCCAGATCGCGAGCCAGTTCAGCCCAGCCGGAGGGCGCCCACCCCGATGCCGACGGCCAGCAGTACCCCGTATGTCAGCAGCAGTCGACCCGTGCCCACCAGGACGGCGATGAGATCCCGCCCGGACGCGCGCAGGTGCACCGCCTTGAGGGGCGCAGCGGCGGGCACGGCTGCGCCAAGGCCGAGGATCCCCGCGGCCGGCCACCTGGCTGGGTGCAACGCGCCGGCAATGCCCAGGGCGACTGGAACGGCCAGGCCAACGCCCACCAGCCCGGAGTACACCTGACGCGTCGCCCGGTCACCGATCCGCACGGCCAGCGTCCGCTTGCCTGAGACCGTGTCACCGGGGATGTCGCGCAGGTTGTTGGCAACCAGGATCGCGCAGGACAGGGCCCCCACGCCGATGCCGCACAGCCAGGCCAGGGCGCTGGCGTACCCGACCTGGACCGCAGACGTGCCGCAGACGGCCACCAAGCCGAAGAACACGAACACGAACACCTCGCCCAGCCCGGCGTAGCCGTACGGTCGGGGCCCGCCGGTGTACGTCCAGGCTGCCACGATGGCCGCCGCGCCCACGGCGAGCAGCCACCACAGTTGGCTGAGCACGACGAGGGCAAGTCCGGCAGCGCCCGCCACGGCGAACGAGATCAGCGCCGCTCGTCTCACCGCAGCCGGCTCGGCCAGGCCCTGACCCACCAGCCGGACCGGCCCGACGCGCCGCGCGTCCGTGCCGCGGATCCCGTCGCTGTAGTCGTTGGCGTAGTTGACCCCCACCTGGAGGGAAAGCGCGACGACGAGCGCCAGCAGGGCCCGACCCCAGATGGCGCCACCCTCCCACATCGCGACGGCCGAGCCCACCAGCACCGGGGCAACGGCAGCTGGGAGCGTGCGCGGGCGGGCGCCGGCCAGCCACTGGGCGGCCGCGGTCACTG
>JBAVLA010000256.1:0-13239 GCA_049688595.1 Candidatus Nanopelagicales bacterium
GCCGTCGTGGGCCTGTGGAGCTGGGACAGCGTTGCCCGGCGGATGCTCGAAGTCGGCCTCGGCCAAGCGCCCTGAACGCGCGGAGGCACCCCACGCTCAGCGCGGCCGGCGCGCCGCCCGCACAGCACGCCAGAGCCACGTGGCCGGCAGGTCCTCCCCCGTGGCCACGTACGCCAGGGCCGCCGGATCGGACAGCGCGATATCCTGCGAGCGTCGCGCCGACGCCCGGCCGCCATCAGGATCCGGTCCCCCTCAGCGAGCGGCACCTCGTCGATCGGGGCAAGCTGCACCGAATCACCCCTTGCCAGGAGCAGCGGCACCGCGGCGATCGGCAGGTCCCGGTCCTGGACGTCCCTAAGCAGGTCGTCGACCCAGACCTCCGCTCCGGACAGCCGCCCGACCAGTGCAGGGGCGTGGGACCGGTCGACGTCGAGCACCCGGGTCTCCGGCGCGTGTGCGCCGCAGCCGGACACCAGCCGGGCGACGAGCCTGACAGCCCACGCGTCGTCCCGGCGCGGGATCTCGGTCAGGAAGGTCCACATCAGGGGGGTGACCAGCCGCGCGAACACCTCGGCGGCGACCAGGTCGGTGGGAACCATCAGGGCATCCACGCCGCTCGATGTTGGCCAGCAGGGCTCCACCGGACAGGGAGACCACGCTGGCCGTGGCGCCACATGTCACCGACGAGCCACCGGTCACGTGGACAGCACGACGATCGATCGCGCCGAGACGGGAACCGTGGCCCCCGACAGGGGTGCCTGCTCCACTGTCAGCACGTGCTCGGGTGCGGATCTGGCCGTATCGACGATGCGGCGCCACTGGCCCGGCGCCTGGACCTTGAAGTCCAGCGGCTCCAAGTGAGCGTTGACCATCACGTACAGATCTCCCTCGTGATGGGCGGCGCCGGAGAGCCACCAGGCGATGCTGTGCGACCACAGCGCGGTGTCGGGCTCCCCCGACGTGCCGAACCACTTGACGTCCCCCCGCCAGTACCGGCTCCGCCCGATACTGCGCCGGGACCTGCGCAGGGCGATCATGCCCTTGAAGAACTCGAACAGGTCGCGGTTGGTCTCCTTCAAGCTCCAGTCGAGCCAGGTGGTCTCGTTGTCCTGGTTGTACGGGTTGTTGTTGCCCCCCTGCGTGTTCCCGAACTCGTCGCCGGCGACGAACATGGGAACGCCGTTGGACAGCATCAGGATGGCGGCGAAGTTCTTCATCTGGCGCGTCCGCAGGGCCCGCACATCTTCAGGCACCCCATCGTCGCCCTCCCATCCGCAGTTCCAGCTACGGTTGTCTGGGAATCCGTCGGTGCCGCCATGACCGTTGGCCTCGTTGTGCCGCTCGTTGTAGGACACCAGGTCGTAGAGGCAGAAGCCGTCGTGTGCTGTCACGAAGTTGATGCTCTGGTGCGGCCGGTACATGTCGGTCGGGCCGTCAGGGAACAGGTCGTCGCTGCCGTACACGCGGGTCATCAGGGCAGGCACCAGCCCGTCGTCACCGCGGACGAAGCTGCGCACGTCATCACGGAACCGACCGTTCCACTGCTTCCACATGATCCCGGGGAACACCCGCCCCAACAGGTAGGCGCCGATGTCCCACGCCTCGGCGACGAGCCGGACGTCGTGCGAGGCGGCGAACGCGCCTATCTCGTTGACCAGCGGCGGAGCCTCCTGGGTGATGGCGCCGTCCTCGTCCCGGGTCAGGATCGAGGCCAGGTCGAACCGGAACCCGTCGACGCCGAACTGCTCGACCCAGTGTCCGAGGCTGCGCAGCACGACTGCGCGCGTGGCAAGGTCGGCCGCCTGCGTGGTGTTCCCGCACCCGGAGTCGTCGATGTACTGGCCATCGGGACCCACCAGGTAGTAGGAGTCGTTGTCGATCCCACGCAGGTTGTAGGTCGGTCCGCCGACACCGCTCTCGGCCGTGTGGTTGTACACCACGTCGAGCCACACCTCGATGCCGGCCGCGTGCAGCACATCGACCATCTCGCGGAACTCGGCGACCGGGTCATCCTGGGCGTACTGGGCGTGCGGGGCGAAGAAGCTCATCGTCATGTAGCCCCAGTAGTTCCCCTCCTGCGGGTCGTGCTGCTGCACAGGGAGCAGCTCGACAACCGTGACGCCCAGCTCTTTGAGGTGGTCGATCCGGTCGATCAGCCCTCGGAACGTGCCGCGACGCGCCGACGCCACGCCGCTGTTCGCGCGCGCCGTGAACCCCCTGACATGGACCTCGTAGACGACCAGGTCATGTGCGTGCCGGGGGCCCGGTGCCGGCACTGACTCGGACCCCCACTCCGACGTGGGCAGGACGCCGAGCACTGCCGCTCCGTCGTTCGGAGCCGCACCACGGGCGGCCTCGCGGAAGAAGCCGGGCGGGAAGCACAATCGCACGGCGTACGGGTCGAACAGGACCTTGGCTGGAAGGAACCGGTTGCGCGGCTCCGCAGGTCCGTCGACCCGGTAGGCGTAGTAGGTGACTCCGGGGGCCTCGGCGGACCGGACCAGGCAGTGCCAGATCCGTCCGGTCTTGTTGACCAGGGGGTCGAGCTGCAGCTCCAGGACCGGGTGCGCCACGTCCGCCGGGGCGTAGAGCAGGAGCGTCACCGTCGAGGCCGTGCGCGAGTACAGCGCGAAGTTCCACGCCTGCTCGGACTCCACCCAGGTTGCGCCAAGCGGTGAGGACGCCCCTTCCACGCGCTCCCACTCGTCGACAGTCCTCAGATTGCCCAACAGCTGTTCCACGGCCGCCTCCAGCGGCAGGCTAGACGAAATGGGGGTGACGCACGAAGCTGGTGCAGCGTTCTCCGGGGTGGCCCGGCGTTCCTCGTTGTCGGTGATGGTGTGCCGGCGCTCGGTCGGTGTCAACGTCGGTCATGCTCCCCGTCTGGGGTCCGCGAGCCGGTGGGGTGGGGTGGAGTGCCGCCCGCTCATCCTCAGGCAGCTCCAGGAAGGCCTTCGGCCGACCCGTCCTCGCCACGCGCCTGGACAACTACTTATGACACGAGTCCATGGCGCACGAGACTAGCTGGACTGGCAGGCCGCCCGAACCGCGTCGAGAAGGGCCTGCGTCGAGGCAGAGACGCTCTTGAGGGCACTGGCGATCGCGGCCACCTGCGTGACCGATGGGGAGTCCTTGAGTCCTGCCATCTCGTCCTTGAGGGTCGCCACCGACGCGTCCACGGCAGCGGACTCCGAGGTGAAGTTGGCCCTGGCGGAGTCCGTGAGTGACTTCACGTCAGCCTGGAACGCCTCGAACCGCGACTTGAGGGTGGCCGTCCCGTCCTTGATCACATTCGTCGACACGAGGGCGTCCAGGGAGGCCCGCACGGTGTCGACACTGGCGCAGTAGGCGGCCGAGGCGGTGTCGCTCGGCGTGGGCGACTCCGCCGTGCTGTCGGAGCTCGAGGAGCACCCACCAAGGACTGGGACGCAGATCAGGGCGGCGGCGCCGATCAGGGCCAGCCGACTCGTGATCACGCTGGGAGCGGTCATGGTGTTCCTCCAGGCTCTGGTGGGGTCCCAGCCATCGCCGGGACCAGTGATCGATGGATCGGCTCGGCAGATGCACGAGTCGCCCCTGGGGGACTCAGACGTTGAACCCCAAGGCGCGAAGCATCTCACGGCCTTCGTCCGTGATCCTGTCGGGTCCCCAGGGTGGCATCCAGACCCAGTTGAGCCGGAAGTCACTGACGATCCCGTCGAGGGCGGCCCGCGTCTGGTCCTCGATGACGTCGGTCAGCGGGCACGCCGCCGTGGTGAGCGTCATGTCGAGGATGGCCACGTTGTCGGCGTCCACGTGCACGCCGTAGACCAGGCCCAGATCGACGACGTTGATCCCGAGCTCAGGGTCCACGACGTCGTACAGGGCCTCGAGGACGTCGTCCTCCGTCGCGTTCATCGGGCACCACCTCCCTGTGCCGCCAAGGCGTGCACCACGGCATCCTTCCAGGCCATCCAGGCCAGCAGCGCGCACTTCACGCGCGCCGGGTACTGGGCGACGCCGGCGAAGGCGACGCCGTCGCCGAGCACGTCCTCGTCCCCGTCGGTCCCCGAGGTGAGCAGGGCCACGAACGCCTCATGCGTGGCCAGCGCCTCGGCCACGGTGCGGTGGGCGAGCTGCTCGAACATCACGCTCGCGCTGGCCTGCGAGATGGAGCAGCCCTGGCCGTCGTAGGAGATGTCCGCGATCGTGGCCGACTCCCCCGCGCCCTCGAGGTGGACGCGCAGGATTATCTCGTCCCCGCAGGTCGGGTTCACGTGATGGACCTCCGCCTCGTGGGGCTCCCGCAGCCCCCGGCCGACCGGGTTGCGGTAGTGGTCGAGGATGATCTCCTGGTACAGGCTGTCCATCAGGCGACTCCGAAGAACCTCTGGGCCCGCCGGATCCCCGCCAGCAGGGCGTCGACCTCCTCGGGCTGGTTGTAGACGTAGAAGCTGGCGCGGGTGGTGGCGGGAACGCCGTAGCGCCGGCACGTGGGCCAGGCGCAGTGGTGGCCCACGCGGACGGCGACGCCGTCGTCATCGAGGACCTGGCCAACGTCGTGGGGGTGGATCCCGTCGACGACGAACGACACGGCCCCCCCGCGGTCCACCGCTGACGCAGGGCCGATGATCGTCACGCCCGGCATGGCGACCAGGCCGTCGAGCGCCAGCTGGGTCAGTTCATGCTCATGCGCGGCGACTGCGGGCATCCCGATCCGGTCCAGGTAGCGGATCGCTTCCGCCAGCCCGATGGCCTGCGCGACGTTCGGGGAGCCGGCCTCGAACCGCTGGGGCGGGTCCGCGAATGTCGAGCGCTGCATCGTCACGGTGGCGATCATCGACCCACCGGTCAGGAACGGCGGCATGCTGGCCAGGACCTCGGCCCTTGCCCACAGGCAGCCGATGCCGGTCGGTCCGAGCATCTTGTGCCCGGAGAAGGCGATGGCGTCGACTCCCAGCTCCATCACGTCGATGCCCATGTGCGGCACGGACTGGCAGGTGTCCAGGACAGTGAGTGCGCCGACCGCCCGGGCCCGCGCGACCAGCGGGGCGACCGGGTTGACCGTTCCTAGGATGTTCGACTGGTGCACGAATGCGACGACCCGGGTGCGCGCCGTGATGACGCGGTCGAGGTTGGCCAGGTCGAGGCGGCCGTCGTCGGTGAGGCTGATCCACCGCAGGACCGCGCCGGTCTTGTCGCAGACCTCCTGCCAGGGCACGAGGTTGGCGTGGTGCTCCATCTCCGTGACGACGATCTGGTCCCCGGGCGCCAGGATGAACCGCTCCGCCCCGTCCGGGAGGGGTGCGCCGTGGGCGGACTTGGCCGTCGCCGAGGTGAACGCGTGGGCGACGGTGTTGAGCGACTCCGTCGCGTTGCGCGTGAAGACCACGTCGGCTGGCTGGGCGCCGATGAACGCCGCGATCGTCGCCCGCGCGCCCTCGAAGGCCTCCGTGGCCTGCTCACCGAGGAAGTGCGAGCCACGGTGCACCCCCGCGTTGCTGCGCGCGTAGTACTCCCGCTCGGCATCCAGGACCGCCACCGGCTTCTGCGACGTGGCCGCCGAGTCGAGGTACACCAGGGGCCGCCCGCCACGCACGGTTCGGGCCAGGATCGGGAAGTCCGACCGGAGGAGCGGGTCGAGGAGGGTCACGTCGCCGCCGCCCCGACCGCCCGGGCCGCGGCCGGCGTGTAGCCGACGTAGCCCTCCGACTCGATCTGGTCGGCGAGCTCGGGACCCCCGTCGGCCACGACTCGCCCGTCGACGAAGACATGCACGTAGTCGGGCCGGACGTAGCGCAGGATCCGGGTGAAGTGGGTGATCAGCAGGATCCCGGTGTGTCCAGTCACGCGCGCCCGGTTGATGCCCTCGGACACCACGCGCAGCGCATCGACGTCCAGGCCGGAGTCGGTCTCGTCGAGGATCGCCATCTTGGGGGCGAGCAGCTCCAGCTGCAGGATCTCGCTGCGCTTGCGCTCGCCGCCGGAGAAGCCCTCGTTCACGTTGCGCTGGGCGAACGACGGATCGATGGCCAGCTGGTCCATCGCTGCCTTAATCTCCTTGAGCCAGAGGCGCAGCTTCGGCGCCTCGCCGCGGATGGCGGTCACAGAGGTGCGCAGGAAGTTGGACACCGAGACCCCGGGCACCTCGACGGGATGCTGCATGGCCAGGAACAGCCCGGCGCGCGCCCGCTCGTCCACGGTCATTCCCAGCAAGTCGGCGCCGTCCATGGTCACGGTGCCTGCGGAGATCGTGTACTTCGGGTGGCCGGCCACGGCGTAGGCCAGGGTCGACTTGCCGGAGCCGTTCGGCCCCATCAGCGCATGGGTCTCCCCCGGGCGGACAGTCAGGTTGACCCCGCGCAGGATCTCCTTGGCAGCGCCCTCGGACTCGACGGTCACGTGCAGGTCGCGGATCTCCAGGGTTGTCACGGATCCTCCAGTTCTCGCCGGTCAGGCGACGGTCACGAAGACGGGATCGCCTTCGACGGGAATGGGGGCAGCGGGGTCGAGCTGCGTCGAGTCGTCGAAGTCGTACAGCGGATCGACTGCTCCGAGCTCGGCGTCCACCGCGGCGAGCAGTCGCTCGGCGACCTCAGGAACGCCGATGCGCATGATCGCGTCAGCGAAGAACCCGCGAACCACGAGCCGCCGCGCGACCGCCTCGGGCACCCCGCGGCTCATCAGGTAGAACAGCTGCTCGTCGTCGAAGCGCCCCGTGGCGCTGGCGTGCCCGGCGCCCTCGATCCGGCCGGTCTCGATCTCGAGGTTGGGTACCGAGTCGGCCCGGGCACCCTCGGTCAGGACGAGGTTGCGGTTGAGCTCGTAGGTGTTCGTCCCGGTCGCGGCCGCGCGGATCAGCACGTCGCCGATCCATACCGTGTGAGCCGACGCCCCCTGGAGGGCGCCCTTGTAGATCACGTCGCTGCGGCAGTCGGGCACCGAGTGGTCGACGAACAGGCGGTGCTCGAGGTGCTGGCCGGCGTCGGCGAAGTAGACGCCGACCAGGTCAGCGTCCCCACCGCGGCCGCGGTACTCAACCGAGGCCGTGTGCCGCACGACCGATCCGCCCAAGCTGACGACCACGCTGCGCAGGTGCGCATCGGCGGCCAGCACCGAGTGCTGGTGCCCGACATGGACCACGTCGTCGTCCCAGAGCTGGTTGCTGACCAGCGTCAACGAGCTGCCCGCACCCACGTGCACCTCGACGTTGGTCGCCACCGCCGGCGGGGCCCCCGTGTGCTCCAGCACGACGGTTCCGCGGGCGCCGTCGCCCACGTCGACCACGACGTGCCCGAAGCGGGTTCCCGTGGCATCGGTCTCCCCGCCGAGCTCAACCACGACGCTTGCCCCCGCGGCACCCGCCGGCACGGAGACGACTGCAGCCGTCTCGACCCGGGCGAGCGCCTCTGCGGCCACACGGTCAGTCGGCGTGTACCAGGCGCCCACCCTGGGGTCGCGGCGGGGGACTACCTCGACGTGCGCACCGGTCGCCGACCAGGCCACCGGGAGGTCGCGGTGCTCCCCGGCTGCGGCTGACCCGTCGTGCAGCCCGCGCAGGCGGGCAAGTGGCGTGAACCGCCACTCCTCCTCGCGGCCCGTTGGAACTGGGAAGTCCCCGGGGTCCCGCGAGACGATGCGGGGACCGAGGTCATGGGCAGGTGCCGCCAGGCTGACCTCCCGCTCCTCGATCGGTGCCGCCCCGCCGCCCGGGGCATCCATCGTGGACGTCATCAGCCGACGGCCCCTTCCATCTGCAGCTCGATCAGGCGGTTGAGCTCGAGGGCGTACTCCATCGGCAGCTCGCGCGCGATGGGCTCGACGAACCCGCGCACGATCATGGCCATGGCCTCCTCCTCCGTCAGCCCGCGGCTCATCAGGTAGAACAACTGGTCCTCGCTGACCTTGCTCACCGTCGCCTCGTGACCCATCGCCACGTCGTCGACCCGCACGTCGACGTAGGGGTAGGTGTCCGAGCGGGATATGTCGTCGACGAGGAGGGCGTCGCAGCGGACCGTCGACTTGGAGTGGTTCGCCCGCGCCATCACCTGGACCAGGCCCCGGTAGGACGTCCGCCCGCCGCCGCGCGCAACGGACTTGCTGACGATGGCCGAGGAGGTGTGGGGCGCGAAGTGGATCATCTTCGACCCGGCGTCCTGGTGCTGGCCCTCACCTGCGAAGGCGATTGAGAGGGTCTCGCCCTTGGCGTGCTCCCCCATCAGCCAGACCGCCGGGTACTTCATCGTCACCTTGGAGCCGATGTTGCCGTCGATCCACTCCATGGTGGCCCCCTCGTGGGCGACCGCCCGCTTGGTGACCAGGTTGTAGACGTTGTTCGACCAGTTCTGGATCGTCGTGTACCGGCAGCGGGCGTCCTTCTTGACGATGATCTCCACGACGGCCGAGTGCAGGGAGTCGCTGGAGTAGATCGGCGCGGTGCACCCCTCCACGTAGTGCACGTAGGCGCCCTCGTCGACGATGATCAGCGTCCGCTCGAACTGGCCCATGTTCTCGGTGTTGATCCGGAAGTAGGCCTGCAGGGGGATCTCCACGTGGACGCCCGGCGGCACGTAGATGAACGAGCCCCCGGACCAGACCGCGGTGTTCAGCGCCGAGAACTTGTTGTCCCCGGCGGGGATGACCGAGGCGAAGTGCTCGCGGAAGACGTCCTCGTGCTCCTTGAGCGCGGTGTCGGTGTCCAGGAAGATGACGCCCTGCTCCTCGAGGTCAGCACGGATCTTGTGGTAGACGACCTCGCTCTCGTACTGGGCGGCAACACCGGCCACCAACCGCTGCTTCTCAGCCTCGGGGATCCCCAGGCGGTCGTAGGTCGTGCGGATGTCCGCCGGCAGTTCCTCCCAACTGGTGGCCTGCTTCTCGGTGGACCGGACGAAGTACTTGATGTTGTCGAAGTCGATTCCGGACAGGTCCGCCCCCCAGTTGGGCATCGGCTTGCGCTGGAAGAGGCGCAGCCCCTTCAGCCTCATCTGGAGCATCCAGTCCGGCTCGGACTTCCTGGCCGAGATGTTGCGCACGACCGCCTCGGACAGGCCGCGCCGGGCGGTCGCGCCGGCGACGTCGGAGTCCGACCAGCCGTACTCGTAGTGCCCCAGGCCCTCCAGCTGCTCGGTGTTGACCGTCATGATCGCGTCCTTTCGGGATGGGGGCCCGCCGCGTGGGCTCTCGCTCGGCCGTGGCCCACCGCTGTGGGTATGTGCGTGGTGCAGACCCCGTCGCCGTGCGCGAGGGTGGCCAGGCGCATGACATGCCGGCCGAGCATGCGGCCGAAGGCCTCGGTCTCGGCCTCGCACAGCTGCGGGAACTCCTCGGCGACGTGGACCACGGGGCAGTCGTGCTGGCAGATCTGCGTGCCGTTGCCCACCGGGACCACGACCGCCGCATATCCCTCGGCCGCGAGCGCATCGGCAAGCACCTCGATGCGCTCGTCGGGGGCCTTGCTCATCTCCAGGACGTCGGCGTAGCGACGTTCCAGCTCAGCCACCCGCCTGCGGGCGAACGCCATCACCGCGTCCTGCCCGGCCGCCTCGGCGAGGAACCTCAGGGCCCCAACTGCGATGTCGTCGTAGGCCTTGTCGAAGGTGTCCCGCCCTGCTTGGGTCAGGTGGTAGATCTTCGCCGGCCGCCCGCGACCCCTGGGCCGGTGGTCCGGACCGTAGGGCGGGCGATCGGAGCAGCCGACCAGGCCAGCAGCGACCAGGTCCTCCAGATGCTTGCGGATCGCAGCGCCCGTGAGGTCAAGGCGCTCGGCCACGTCCGAGACGGTGGCCGGACCGCCCTCGAGCAGGGCGCGTGCCACCCGTGCCGCCGCGCCCGAGATCATTTCCACAACGCCATTGTTGCGTATTTCGACGCAAGTGCAACCACCGGGGCGGCAGCGCCGCGGCGACCTACACTCATCCCCATGACCACCTCGGCCGTGGAGGTCACCGACCTGGTGATGGCGTACGCCGGCAGGCGCGTCGTCGATGGGGTCTCCCTGTCGGCCCCCGGCGGGGCGATCACCGTGGTCCTGGGTCCCAACGGCGCGGGCAAGACGACGACGATCGAGACCGCCGAGGGATTCCGAGTGCCCCAGGCGGGCACGGTCCGGGTCCTAGGCTGCGATCCCATCACCCAGGCCCGGGCGCTCAAGCCCCGCGTCGGGGTGATGCTCCAGTCCGGCGGCGTCTGGCCCAGCGTCCAGGCCGGCGACATGCTCGCCCACGTGGCGCGGATGTACGCCCACCCACTGGCAGTGGGATCCCTCCTGGAGCGGCTGGCCCTCACGCGCGTGGCGCGTACCCCATTCCGGAGGCTGTCCGGCGGCGAGCAGCGGAAGCTGGCCCTGTCGTGCGCCCTCGTCGGCCGACCCGAGCTGGTGTTCCTCGACGAGCCGACCACAGGGCTCGACCCGGAATCCCGTGTCTCGGTCTGGGCACTGTTGCGCCAGCTGCGCGACGCCGGCGTGAGCGTCGTGATGACCACACACCTGCTGGACGAGGCGCACCAGCTAGCCGACCACGTCGTCGTGATCGTCGCGGGTGGCATCGTTGCCGCCGGCTCGGTCGCCGAGCTGACCGCCGTCCCGGCGCTGCGGTTCACGGCACGCCCCGGGCTGGAAGTCGCTGACCTCACTCGGTCGCTGCCACCCGGGTTCGCCGCTGCGGAGCCGGTGGCCGGCCAATACCGCGTCGAGGGACCGATCACAGCGGAGGTCCTGGCTTCCGTGACTGCGTGGTGCGCAGCGTCCGGCGCCATGCCCACCCAGATGAGCACCTCCGGATCGCTGGCGGAGGCCTACTTCGAGCTGACCGCCCAGGCCGCCCGAAACACGCAAGCCGCTGCGGATTCCCGGACCGCACGGGATTCCCGGGCCGCCAGGGCAGCCCGGGAGACAGGCCGATGAGCGCCGGGACGACGGCCGACCTCGACCTGAGCCCCGCCCCGGGCGCGGCGCCGGCCCACGCCCAGTGGTGGTCCCAGGCCCGGATGGAGTGGCGGCTCCTGACGACCAACGGAGAGCAGATCCTGCTCACCCTCGTCATCCCGGCCGCAGTGCTCTTCGCCGTCACCCAGCTGGGCCTGGCCACGGTTGACCAGGCCACGCCAGGCGTCCTGGCCCTCGCCATCCTGTCCAGCGCATTCACGGCCACCGCGATCGCAACAGGCTTCGACCGCCGCTCCGGGCTGCTGAAGTTCCTCGGCACCACGCCACTGAGCCGAACTGGGCTGCTGGTCGGCAAGACGCTTGCGACCTTGGGCGTGATCGTGCTCCAGATGGCTGTCATCGCCTTCGCCGCCGCGCTGCTGGGCTGGTCCCCGGACCTGGTCAGTCCCCTGTGGCTGATCCTCGCGGTGCTGTTGGGGACGGCAGCCCTGGGCTCATGGGGCTTCACGCTGGCAGGACTGCTGCGGGCCGAGGCGACGCTGGCGGTGGCCAATGGGATCTTCCTGCTTCTCCTGTTCGCCGGGGGCACGGTGCTGTCCACCGACCGGATGCCGGGTGCCCTCCAGCGGGTCCTCGAGCCACTGCCCAGCCGGGCGCTCGGCGACGCGCTGCGGATCGTCTTCAACCAGGCCCCGGCCACCGGCTCGCCGCCCTTCGCCGAGTTCCTCCTCCTGGTGCTGTGGGCCGCAGGCGGGACCGTGATCGCGGCCCGCACGTTCCGATGGGAGTAGCCCCGTACTGCGTCCGGCCCGGCCGCGCAGGCCGGTCATGGGGGCGGATAACCTGACGGCCGTGCTTGCCTCAGACAGTTCGGTGCGTCCCCCGTCCGCGGTGGCCCCAAGCCCGGTCAGCCCGGGGATCCAGCGGGTCTTCATGGCCAACCTCGTGGCCCAGGTGGGCATCGTCGTGACCGGGGGCCTGGTCCGGGTGACCGGCTCGGGCCTGGGCTGCCCGACGTGGCCGGAGTGCGTGGGCGGCTCGCTGGTTCCGGTGGCCGGCCAGGCCCAGGAATGGCACAAGTACGTGGAGTTCGGCAACCGCCTCCTCACGTTCGTGCTGGGCGCGCTGGCCATTGCCGCCGTGGTCGCCGCCCTGCGCCTGCGCGCCCAGTGGCTAGCGGAGGGATCCGTGCCCCGCCGGTCGGTCCTGGTGCTGACAACGGTCCCACTGGCCGGCACGTTCGCCCAAGCGCTCCTCGGGGGCGTGACCGTGCTGACCGGGCTGCACCCGCTGTTGGTGGGGGCCCACTTCATGCTGTCGATGGCCGTCATCGCCGGCTGCGTCGCCCTGGTCAGGCGTGCGGGCGAACCGGGGGACGAGCCCCTCGTGAGGCTGGTCCGCCCAGAGATCCGCGTCCTGTCCCTGGTGCTGATCGCCAACTGCGCGACCGTCATCGTGCTGGGCACGCTGGTCACCGGAGCCGGACCGCACTCCGGCGACGCCGACGTGAGCCACCGGCTGCCGATCGACCTGCGGACCGTCGCCTGGTTGCACGCAGATGCGGTGCTGCTGTTCATCGGGCTGATCGTGGGCATGTGGCTGGCCCTGCGGCTCACCGACGGCCCCGACCGGGCGCAGACCTGGGCGCACGTCCTCATGGGTCTGGCCGTCGTACAGGGTGCGCTCGGCTACACGCAGTGGTTCACCGAGGTGCCGTGGGCCCTGGTCGCGACCCACATGCTGATGGCCTGCCTCATCTGGGTCGCCACGCTCCAGACGCACCTGAGCCTGCGGTCACGCGGCTGATCGGTCAGGACGGCTCCGGACGGGTCGTGCTCGGCTGCGCAGCGGTCGGATTCGGATCCGCCACTGTCGGTTCCGGCGGGGTCGGGTCCCCCTTGGCCCCCCGGACCGGGTCATCACAGGTCGCCCCGGATCCGCCAGCAGCGCCGTCCGGGGTCGGATCGGCGTCCCCCCGATGACCCCGGTCGTCCGATCCGGAGTGCCCCGGGTGGCCGGCCCCGCCCGCACCACCGGGCCCGGGTCCCTCGTGCCCCTCCCCATCGGACGGGCTCGGCTCCGCGCTGGGCTCCCCCGACCCGCCGGTCGGGTCGGCGGGCGCCTCGGGGCCCTTGGTCGCACCCCCGTCGGACGGGCTGGGCTCCGCGTCCGGGTCCGGCGTCGGGCTGGCGCCGTGGCTCGGGTCCCTGCTGGGCTTCCCACTGGGATCACTGCTGGGATCCCCGCTGGGATCCCCGCTGGGCTTCCCGCTCGGCTCCGCGCTCGGCTCCGCGCTCGGCTCCCCCGACCCGCCGGTCGGGTCGGCGGGCGCCTCGGGGCCCTTGGTCGCACCCCCGTCGGACGGGCTGGGC
>JBAVLA010000257.1:0-3868 GCA_049688595.1 Candidatus Nanopelagicales bacterium
CCCCCGACGCGCTCGTGTACCTGCCCGCCGCGCCCGGGGACGAGGTCGTCGGCGAGGTGGTCACCGTGGCCCCGGTCCCGGCGGCGATGGCGGGGTCGGCCGCGATGGCGGGGTCGGCCGCGATGGCGGGGTCGGCCGCGATGGCGGGGTCGGCAGCGGATCCGATCGAGGAGCTGACCCTGGTCGAGCCGCTGGCGAACGTCTACGACCGGACGGGCCCCGTGCCGATCGAGGTGTTCGGCAACGTCGCCGACGCGACGCACGGCGAGACGGTCTCCGGCGAGGTGCTGGGCAGCGGGGATGGGGCCCGGGCGTTCCAGCGGTTCACCCTCCGGAAGGCCCCCGTCACCCACGTCCAGACCTCCACGGGGACGGGCGGCCAGTCCACCCTGGCAGTGCGCGTGAACGGAATCCTCTGGCACGAGGTGCCCACCCTGTTCGGCGCCGGCGGCCGGGATCGGGTGTACGTGACCGCGATCGACGACGCGGGGGCGACCAGCGTCACCTTCGGTGACGGCGTGACAGGCGCCCGGCTGCCCACCGGCGTGGACAACGTCGTGGCCACGTACCGCACCGGGTTGGGGCTGGCCGGGGCAGCCCGCGCCGACCAGGTGACCCAGGCGCTCACCCGCCCGCTCGGCCTGAAGTCCGTCACGAACCCGCTGCCCGCGGGGGGCGCGCAGGACGGGCAGGCGATCCAGGACGCGCGGACGAACGCCCCCAGATCGGTGCTCACCCTCGGCCGCGTGGTGTCGCTGCAGGACTACGCGGACTTCGCCGCGGACTTCTCCGGCGTCGGGAAGGCGTCCGCGACCTGGACCTGGGACGGCCAGCGGCGGGGCGTCCTGGTCACGGTCGCTGCCGCCGACGGCCGGCCGATCCCGTCCGCGGTCCCTCTGCTGGCCAACCTTCGCGCGGCCCTGCTCGGCGCCGGCGATCCGTGGGTACGGCTGGAGGTTCGCGACTTCCGGCCGGCGCTGTTCGCGCTCCTGGCGACCCTGCGGGTCGGCGCCGACCACGAGCCCGACACCGTCCGTTCCGCGGTCTCCGCCGCACTGCTGGCCCGGTACTCGTTCGCCGCCCGGGGGTTCGGGCAGGGTGTCGCCCTGAGCGAGATCGTCCGGTTCGGGCATGAGGTCCCCGGAGTGGCTGGGCTCCGGGTCGAACGGCTCCACCGCACGGACCAGCCGGCGCTGCTGGCGGACTTCCTGGTCGCCGCGACACCGCGGGCGGGCGGCCCGCCGGGGGTCGACGGGGCCGAGATCCTGACGCTGTCGACGGAACTCCTCACGTTGGAGGTGGGCTGGTGAGCATCTCCGTGGACCACCTGTACCAACTCCTGCCGGCGGTCTACCGGGAGCGGGACGCCGCCTCCGGCGGCGTGCTCCGCCAGTACCTGGAGGTGCTCACCGACGAGTTGGCCGTCGTCGCCGACGGCATCGACCAGCTGTACGACGACCTGTTCGTGGAGACCGCCGCGCCTTGGGTGCTGCCCTACCTCGCCGAGCTGATCGGGCTGCGCGGGCTCCCGGGGTCGTCGACCGGCGGGCTCACCCCGCGGGCCGAGGTGGCCAACACGATCGCCTACCGGCGCCGCAAGGGCACCGCGGCGATCCTGGAGCAGGTGGCCCGAGACACGACGGGCTGGCCGGCGCGGGCTGTGGAGTACTTCGAGCTGCTCGCGACGTGCCAGCACGTGAACCACGTCCGGCCGCGCAACCTGGCCACGGTGAGCGTCCGTGGGGCCGGGCGGCTGGAGTTCCTCGGCACGGCCTTCGAGCGTGACGCGCCCGCAGGGCCCGGCATGCCGACCGTGCCGGGCCGGCCCGCCGGACCGCCCCCGCCGACGGACCTGGTCCACCTCCCGGAAGTCCGCCGCATCCCGCCGCGGCGCGGCCGGTACAACATCGGCAACATCGGGATCCACCTGTGGCGGCTGCGGGCCTACCCGGTGACCGAGCTCCCCGCACTTCCCGCCGCGCCCGGCGATGGGAACCGGTTCCTGCTCGACCCGCTCGGGGCGCCGGTGCAGCTGTTCAGCCTCCCGGTGACCGAGACCGAGGTGACCCACGCCGCGGAGCCGGTGAACGTCGCAATGCCGCTGACCCGCCGCCTGATGGACTCCGAGCTGGCCTCGTACTACGGACCCGGGCTGTCACTGAGCATCGCGGGCGTGGACATCGACGCCGTCGAGGTGTGCGACCTCCGAGATGCTCCGAGCGGGGGCGGGGGCGGGGGGGGCGGCTGGGCGCACACGCCGGTCCCGGGCGGGCGGGTCCGGGTCGACCCGGTCCTCGGTCGGCTCGCCTTCGGCGACGTCCAAGCGGCACCACCGGTCGTCTCCTACCATCACGGCTTCAGTGCCGACCTCGGCGGCGGGGAGTATGACCGGGTCGCCACCTTCGCCACGACTGGGCGCCCGGTGCGCACCGTCGCCCAGGACGGCTCCGCGGACCACACGACCATCTCGGCGGCGATCGCGGCGCTGGGCGCTGCGGGCGGCACGGTGGAGGTCCGCGACAGCTGCCGGTACGAGGAGACCCCGGCCATCACCGCCACCAGGACAGCGGTCGAGCTGCGGGCCGCGGACCGCCGACGACCCGTGCTCGTCCTCGGGGGCGACCTGGTGTTGACTCTCGCCGAAGACGCGGAGGTCTCGATCAACGGGCTCGTCGTCGCTGGCGGCGCGGTCCAGGCAATCGGCACCGGGCGGGTGAACGTGCGCCACAGCTCGTTGGTGCCGGGGATCACCCGCCAGGCAGACGGCTCCCCCGCGCAACCGGGCGCCCCGAGCCTGATGGTCGCCTCGCCGGGGGTGTCGGTGACCGTGCAGCGGTCCATCGTGGGCGGGATCCGCAGCCACGTCGACTCCGACGTGTCGTGCACCGACTGCATCGTCGACGCCGACGCGGGCGGGATCGCGTTCGCCTCGGATCCCGACGCGGCCGGCCCGGGCGGCACCGTCACCTTCGACGAGTGCACGGTGCTCGGCCGGGTCCACGCAAGGCTGATGCAGCGAGCATCGAACAGCATCTTCCTTGCCGTCGTGCCGGCGGGCGAGGAGCCCCGGTGGCCCGGCCCGGTGCTGGTCGACCGCCGCCAGCAGGGGTGCGTCCGGTTCTGCTACCTGCCGTCCGGGTCCCGAACACCGCGCCGCTACCGGTGCGTCCCCGACGGGGAGGGCCCCCTCCCCGGAGCGGGTCCCCTCCCCGGCGCAGAGGGCACCCGCTCCGGCGCCGCCGCGCTGCGACCGGTGCTGACCTCGACACGCTACGGTCACCCCGGGTACGCCCAGCTGGACCGCCGCACGCCCCAGCCGGTGTGGCGAGGCGCCGATGACGAGTCCGAGATGGGCGCGCTGCACCACCTGCACACCCCGCAGCGAGAGGCGTACCTCGAGGCGCGCCTCGCCGACTACCTCCGCTTCGGTCTCGAAGCCGGGCTCTACTTCGCCACCTGAGGACAGGAGCAACGGATGAAGGGCGATTTCAGCCGCCGCACCCACGACCCGCGCAAGCACTACAGCGCCGTGCTGCTGCAGCAGGGTCGGGTCCTGACCGACGCCGACCTCGAGGAGGAGCACCGCATCCTCAGCGGCGCACAGGAGCGGACGGCCGCTGACCTGATCGGCGGGTGCGGTGGACCTATCGCCGCCGCCGGCTTCGCCGTCAGCTCCCCGGACGGGACCGGCCTGGAGCTGTCCGCGGGCCGCTACTACGCCGGCGGCATGCTCGTGGTCAGCGAGTCGGCGGTCGCGTACCCCGACCAGCCCGACCGGTTCGCCGACGACGTCGCCTGGCCGCCTCCCGCGGGGCGGTACGCCATCGTGCTCGACGTGTGGCGCCGCCTCATCACGGCGTTGGACGAT
>JBAVLA010000258.1:0-8684 GCA_049688595.1 Candidatus Nanopelagicales bacterium
CCGATGGAGAACCACGCCCCGGTCTTGGTGATCGCGGCGATGTCGGCCGGCTGGAAGTACCCGGAGTCGGCGCGGACCAGGATCTGGGTGATCACCCCGGCCCGGCGGGTCGCGGTGATCACCGGCGCCGACGTGGCCATGGACGCCACCACCAGCAACGCGTTGAGGCCCTTGACCTTCGTGTGCCCGACCGGGGCTCCCTGCTTTCGCAAGTACCATCATCCCATTTCAGAAGGGCATTTCCCGCCTCATCGCGCGATTTCGCAGGCCACCCCGGACCACGGATTCAGACCTAGGCAAACAGCACAGCCCACGGTCAGGCACACCTTCCCGCGGCACCATCAGGGCAGCCGGAGCCTTCGTCAGTAGCAGCCCACATCAGTCACGCGCACCACGGCGGTACCCTCGGCGTCGCTGGCTGCGAGGTCCACCTCCGCACTGATCCCCCAGTCGTGGTCGCCAGCCGGATCGTCGAACACCTGTCGCACGACCCATCGGCCCGGCTGCTCGTCGATGAGCAGAAGGTGCGGCCCACGCGCCGCGGGCCCGGTGCTGAGTTCGTCGTGCTCGGCGGAGTACCCCGCCATGGCGGCTCGCCACTGCTGGGCGTCCCAGCCGGCCTCAGCATCGAGCTCGCCGAGCTCGTCCCACCGGCGCAGAGCAGCGAGCTCGACCCGGCGGAACAGCGCGTTGCGCACGAGCACGCGGAAGGCGCGGGCATTGGCCGTGACCGGCGGCGGGGCGGACGGACCCGGCCGAGCCACGACCGTCGTCTCCAGGTCGGGGTGCAGCAGCTGCTCCCACTCGTCGAGCAGGCTGGAGTCGACCTGGCGGACCAGCTCGCCCAACCACTCGGTGAGATCCTCGATCTGGTCGGTGCGCGCCTCCTCAGGCACGGTCCGACGCAGCGCCTTGTAGGCGTCGGCCAGGTAGCGCAGCACGAGGCCCTCGGAGGACGCCAGCCGGTGGTAGCCGATGTACTCGACGAACGTCATCGCCAGCTCATGCAGTTCGCGCGCCACCGACTTGGGCCGCAGCTCGTACTCCGTCACCCAAGGATGGCCGCCGGCGTAGATCTCGTAGGCCGCCTCAAGCATGTCAGCCAGGGGCCGCGGCCAGGTGACGTCCTCGAGCAGCTCCATCCGCTCCTCGTACTCGATGCCCTCGGCCTTCATCGCCGCCACGGCCTCGCCACGAGCGCGGTGCTGCTGGGCGAACAGCACCTGGCGCGGGTCCTCGAGCGTGGCCTCCAAGACCGACAGCACGTCGACGGCGTACGTGTCGGACTCCCGGTCGAGCAGCTCGATGGCCGCGAGGGCGAACGTCGACAGCGGCTGGTTCAGGGCGAAGTCGACCTGGAGCTCGTCGACGACGCGCACGGTCCGGCCTTCGGCGTCCGGGGGGTCGAGGCGTTCCAGGACCCCCGCCGCGAGCAGCGACTCGTGGATCGCCAGGGCGCGCTCCGCCAGCGCCGCGCGGGCGTCCGGATCCTCGTCGTTGTCCTCGAGGAGATGGCGCATCACAGCCATGGCGTCGCCCTTGCGATGCGCGACGTTGAGCAGCATCGCGTGGCTGACCTCGAAGCGGGAGCGCAGCGGCTCAGGCTCCGCGGTCACGAGCCGGTCGAAAGTGGCCCGACTCCACATCGGCGCACCCTCAGGGGGCTTCTTGCGGACCACCCGCCGCCGCTTCTTCGGGTCGTCACCTGCGCGGGCGAGCATGCGCTCGTTCTCGATCTCGTGTTCGGGGGCCTGCACCACGACGTTCCCGGTCGTGTCGTACCCGGCCCGCCCCGCCCGCCCGGCGATCTGGTGGAACTCGCGGGCTCGCAGCAGCCGCATCCGCCGGCCGTCGAACTTGCTGAGGGAGGTGATCAGGACAGTGCGGATCGGGACGTTGATGCCGACTCCCAGCGTGTCGGTGCCGCACACAACCTTCAGCAGCCCCGCCCGGGTCAACTGCTCGACCAGGCGCCGGTAGCGGGGCAGCATCCCGGCGTGGTGCACCCCCACCCCGTGTCGGACCAGGCGGGTCAGGCTGCGGCCGAACCCGGCCGTGAACCGGAAGTCCCCGATGGCCTCGGCGATGGCGTCCTTCTCGGCGCGCGTGCACAGGTTGACGCTCATCAGCGCCTGGGCCCGCTCCAGGGCCCCTGCCTGAGTGGGGTGGACGACGTAGACCGGGGCTCGGTCGTTTGCCAGGAGCGCCTCGATCGTCTCGTGGATTGGGGTCATCGCGTACTCGTAGGCGAGGGGGACGGGCCGCTCCCCGCCGGCCACGATCGCCGCGGGACGGCCCGTGCGGCGCGTCAGGTCGTCCCGGATGCTCCGGACGTCGCCCAACGTCGCGGACATGAGCAGGAACTGCGCGTTCGTGAGCTCGATCAGCGGGACCTGCCAGGCCCAGCCCCGATCCCGGTCGGCGTAGTAGTGGAACTCGTCCATGCAGACGACCCCGACGTCGGCCGCCGATCCTTCCCGCAGGGCCTTGATCGCGAGGATCTCGGCGGTCGCGCAGATGATGGGGGCCTCGGGGTTCACGGCCGCGTCGCCGGTGACCATGCCGACCCGGGCGGGGCCGAACAGGTCGCACAGGTCGAAGAACTTCTCCGACACCAGCGCCTTGATGGGCGCGGTGTAGTAGGTGCGCCTTCCTTGGGCGAGGGCGAAGAACATTGCGCCGATCGCGACCAGGCTCTTCCCCGAGCCCGTGGGCGTGGCCAGGATCACGTGCGATCCGGAGGCCAGCTCCAGGAGGGCGTCCTCCTGGGCCGGGTACAGGGCGAGGCCCTCGTCTGCCGCCCAGGCGGCGAAGTCCTCGAGGAGGTCCTCCGGGCTTGGCGGCGCGGCCTGCCGGCCGGGCCCGCTCCCCCGCTGGGCAGCGTCGGGTTGCTGGGCGTAGCCCGTCAGGAGGGCGATGAGCCCATACTCGATCGGGGAGATCGTGGGGCTGGCTGGGCGCGCGACACTGGTTGGCACAGCGGCAGGCACCGGGGAACGCACCGCGGAACGGGCAGGCTGGACGTCGCCGTCGGTCACGCGACGACGATCCCATGACCGGCGGCCGTCCCGCAGTCCCGCGCACGGTTGACTTCCCGGACTTCGTCGGCGAACTGATCCACGGCGCGTTTGACACGATCGTGGACGGGGCCATCCAAGGGATGGCATGGTTGCCGCGTGCTGGGGCTCCAGCACGACCTGGGGTGCGCCGCTTCGGACGATCCCGCTTCGGACGATCCCGCTTCGGACGATCCCGCTTCGGACGATCCCGGGTTCGGACGATCCCGGGTTCGGACGATCCCGGGTTCGGACGATGGAGGTTGGAGATGGCCGATTCCACAGCCGGGTCCGGGGCGGGCGCCGCCGAGGAGCCGGGCCACGAGCAGGAGAACCTCGCCTACCTCCGGACGCTGTACGCCGACGTTCTGCGGTGGTACAGCGTCGCCGACTCCAAGGCGCAGGTGATCCTCACACTGAACGGCGTGCTCATCGCGTTCTCCTCCTCGAACCTCCTGGGCGGGAAGGAGGCGGCTTGGTCCGGCTGGACCCTCGCGCTCCCCTGGGCGGCCGCCCTGTGCTTGGCCGGCGCGCTGTACTTCGCCATCGACGCCCTGCACAGCAACCTCCTCGAGGCCCAACTCAGATCCGCGACGCCGGACATCGACTTCTGGGGATCCGACCCGGCCAGCCGGGTGAACGCGTGGTGGTTCGGGCATCTGGCCACGATGTCCCGGACGGCTGACGAGGCGAGCACGACGTCTCGCCGGGACTCCTTGGCCATGTACCTGCCGATGAGGCTGAGGATGCTCCCGCCGCCGCCGCGGGGCAGCCATCTGGAGGCCGTGGACTCGATGCTGCTGGGCATCGACGCGGGGCAGGAGCGGCGGGTGCTCAGCGCCGAGATAGTGGCGCTGTCGGTGCATGTGCTGGAGAAGCACCGCAGCGTGAACCGCGGCTGGGTCGCGTCCGGGCTTGCGCTGATCCTGATCCTGTTGGCGGCCGCGACAGCCGATCAGTGACGGAACCGGACCCTCGGAATCCGGAGCCTGACTTCACCGCCGCAGAGGCGATGGTCCGCTCGATCCACATCGGGTAGTCCCTCCGCTCGGCGCTGGGCGACGCCGCCTTGGCTCGTGGAAGGGCTGCGGGCGAGGCCCCTGCCGCGCGGCAGGGTAGCCACCGCCAGGCGTCCCTCGATGGGGCCTGCAGCTAGGCCGCTTCCTCGACCGGCCTTGGGATCGGCACCGTCCCGTCCAGGGTGATCAGGTGCACGCCGAGGAGTTGCACATAGCCGGCGAAGGCTCGCTCGAGCGTTTGAGCCCATAACCGGTCGGTGTTCGTCACCGAAGCGCTGCCCCGGCGCGCGATCCCGCACATAGCAGTCGCCTCAGGCCTGAGCTCCGAGACGTTCTGGGCGATCTGGGCAAGATGCAGGTACCCATCACCGGACGCCCCGGTGTCGATGTCGTTGATGATGATTGGCTGCACGGGCCGCCTCTGCTCGTCACAGATCAGGATCAGCAGGGAACCCGCCATGCGGTCGCCAACCCCGACGAAGATGTCGAGCACGTCGGCGATGTGGTTGGGGTCGATCAGGGGAATCGTCGGCCAGTCAGCCGGCAGCTTCTCGAAGTCCATGGCGTGCAGCCTGCCCGGCGATCGTGGAATAGGCAATGGCTCCGCAGCGATTTGTGGACAGCTCCGCGGGAACACGGCAAGTGCGGTTCGAGCCGTACATCGCGCGGACGGTGGGTCTCGAAAGCCGGTGGGAATCAGCCTGGGACCGTCGAATGGCATCACAGGCGATCCCACCGGCGGCTCGGACAACAGCTTCCCGACCAACAGGCGCTGTTGCACCCCCATTAGCGGGTTCTGGACGGGCTGCAGGGCCTGGCCTCCGAGAGGGCGTTGCTGTCCTGCCCGACGGGCTGCCGTGGTCCTCGAAGCGGCGACCGTGGCGCTGGTCTGACAGGATCGCGGCTCATGGGGGATGGTGATGACCTGCCATCCGGGCCGCATCCCGGCGTCAAGGATGCCGGTGGCTCGGTCACCTCGCCCATGTCCGCGCAACCTTCGACCAACAGCGCGCTCGAGGATCGGATGGCGGCGTTCGCGCCCTCGCCGTCGGAGGAGTTGCTGCAGCGGATCCTGGCCATCATCGGCTCTGGCCGGCGTTCGGCGACATACAAGCCCGCCCTTCTCCTGGCGCTGTTGGAGCTGTGCGTCGAGCGGGCCCCCGCCGATGGCGAATCCCTCGTGCTTCCCTTGCGCGAGGTGGCCGATCGGGTCCTTGAGCTCTACTGGCCGGCTGCCCGTCCGTACCCAGGTGTCGACGGAGTCCTTCGGCAGGCGACCATGCCCAACAGCCGGATCAGCTCGGCGATCGCGGAGTTGCGAGCCGCTGTCGGCCCGGGCCAGTGGTCGCTGGGCCAGGTGCGATTGAGTCACCCGGGCGCCGTCAACGACGCCGTGGGGAGGATCGCGAAGGCCCTCGCGATGCAGCCTGTGCCGCGGCTCCAGCGACCAGGCGAGGCATCGGGAGTCGTGGAGTACCCCGGTTCCTGTTCGACGACTCGCGCTACCGGACGGAGCAGGGCGCCCTGGACCGGGACCCTGTCATCGAGCTCCGTCCCGGGATCGCCACCGCGATGGCGCGCAACACGGCGCTGATCCGGTTGGCTGCGCAGGCCGCTTGGGTTGATGAGCTGATCTCGATCAACCGCCTCAGGCCCGAGGAGCACGCTCTGCGCGAGTTCCTGTTCGGGGCCGATCGGCGAGCATTGGGCAGGGTCGCCGATGGGTTGGCTGATCTTCAGGCTGGGCGGTGCTTCTACTGCGGGGGCGGGCTCAGGGCCTCCTTCGAGGTGGACCACGTGGTCCCGTGGAGTCTGAATCCCAATGACGACCTGTTCAACTTGGTCGCCGCCGATCGGCAGTGCAACTCAGGGAAGCGGGACCGCCTGCTGGTAGGCGAGTCCATTGCTGGGTGGGCCAGCCGGAGCCGCGTCCCGCTCGCCGACCTGGGCCGTGATAGAGGACAGGTCGTGCCGCTCTCGGGCGAGGAGGGCCTGCTGTGCGTGGCCTTCGCCAATCGCAAGGGTGTCGCCCTCCTCGACGAGGAGTTGTCCGGGCTCGCTGATCGGGGCGGCTGTCGGATGCTCCTGACCAGCGCGTTCGGCGGCGGTCGGGACGGAATCACGGCACCCGCCGTACGCCGGCTCCACCGTGCCGGTGTCCGTGTTCGCGTGCTCAACCCGGGCGGGGGCACGTATCACCCGAAGATGTACCTGTCCCGGCGAAGGCATGCCGTGACCGGATTGGTGGGATCGGCGAACCTCACCTCCGGGCTTCTGGGCAACATCGAGACCGGAGTGGGATGTGGCAAGGGACACCGCAGCGTTGCCCGACAACCACCCGCTGACCAGCCACAACGCGCGCCCGGAGGGACTCGAACCCCCAACCAACCGGGTCCATTCAGGCGGTTCCGGAGTGGCCGCCGGAGGCCGCTCTGAGCACGAATCGGGGGTCGGCGGGCCCTCGCGAACGACCCCGGATTCCCCTCAGTTGGTGTACGGGTTGGTGTACGGAATGGGTAAGCGGGGCCGTTGGGGGACGGGTCGCTGCGGTGGGCTGATGGCCGTGTCGGCATCCGGGCTGGCCAGCATGCGCTCGAAGCCGGTGAAGGCCTCGAACAACCCAACCGCCTCGAAGGCCCGGTTGCGTCGGCCAAGCGTGACCTGTCGCACGACGTCGGCATCGCGCAGCCGCTCCACGGCGTCGCTGGTCGACTTGAACGTTCGGCCGATGTGTGCGGCCGCTGTGGTGATCGAGAACACTGGGAGGGACGGGAGCGCGTCCAGGAGCAGGAGGGCCGCCGAATCTGCGCGCACCTTCCCGATCCGGGCGTGGGCATCCTGCTGCCAGGTGGTCAGTTGGGCGGCGAAGTGCTCGGTGTCGGCGCAGGCGCGGCCGGTCGCGGACAGGAACAGTTCGACCCAGTCGAGAAGACCTGAGGTGCCTGGGCCGTCGGACCGAGTGCCGTCGAGGGCCCGGACGTAGGCATCGGCCCGAGTGGCCAGGACGAGGCTGACGGGAGGCTGCACGCGCGTGGCGACGCCCCGACGGCGCAGGACCAGCTGGATCAACGCCCTGCCGGTGCGCCCGTTGCCGTCGGCGAATGGGTGGATCGTCTCGAACTGGCTGTGCGCCAGGGCGGCCTGCAGCATGGCTGGGTGGTCGTCGCCTGTCAGATAGGCGGCCAGATCGTCCAAGAGGCCCGGGACTTCACTCGGGGGTGGGGGGACGAACGCTGCGGCGCATGGGTTCCGGCCGCCGATCCAGTTCTGCTGGTCCCTGACGATCCCCGCCCAGGCTTCGTCGCGTGTTCCGGCAAGCAGCGCTGCATGGATCGCTCGGAGGTCCTCGACCGTCACCGGCCGGGTCGGGTCGGTGGCCTGGGAGAGTGCCTCGTCGAGGGCACGGACGTTCCCCAGGACAGCCCGGGCAGTCTCGTCGGTGACCGGCAGGCCTTCGCGCTCGACGGCCTCGCTCCGGGCGAGCCGTCGCACGTTGATGGTCAGGCCCTCGATGTTGGAGCTGGCCACGGCTTCGGCGCGCAGCAGGAACCGCGCGAGCGGCTCGAGGTTGGCAAGGCCGGGGTGGTCGGCGTTGAGGGCGCGAACACGCTGCTCCACCTCGGCCAAGTCGGCCGCAACTGAGGCGGGAACGCTAAGCTCCGAAGTCGCCAGCGGGTCGGGCACATAGGCCCGATATCGGCAGGAGGTGCGCTCCGCCCTGGTCGACCCGGACGGATTCCCGGGCCAGATTGCCTTCAAGTAACGTCCCACGGCGACCTCCTGTATTGAAGGATATCGGATAATCGCTAATACAGGGAGCTCCAGTACGCTGTTGCCCTCCGTCGAACCCAGGGTCGCGAGGCCAGACACGGTTGCGACCAACGCTCATGGCATTCGCGCTCTGGCCGATCACCTCCAGGAGTGACCCTGGCGATGCTCTCCGACGCCTCAATTGGGTCCAGCAGCCGTAGATCGTCGGATCGGCTCCGGGGCGAATCGCCTGCTCTTCGACTTGGTCCTGATCACCGATGCGCTGGAGGCATTGCTAAACGCTGCGGTAACCGACCTTGAGCTGCTCATCTCCGAACGTGGCCACGAGCCCAAGCTGACCGCCGAGCGCGTGAACATACCGATCAAGGACCTCGAGGCCAGATGGATCGCCGTGCTCGATCTGGGAGACCCGCCCGACGCTCACGCCCATGGCCTCGGCGACCTGCTTCTGGGTCAGTCCCTTTCGTCGACGGACTTCCGCGAGGGTGTGGGCACGGACTCGGGACAGCATCTGTGCAGAGCGCACCGCAACGACATCTGCGCCGGCCGCCTCGACGTGTCCCTCGCGAACGTCGGACCACTTCTTGATTGCCATCACCGTTCCCCTTCCTCCAACGCCCGTTCCCTCAGGGACTCGTCGTACAGGCTCTCGGCTTGGGGGATTGCCCGCCGGTACCATTTCGACCAGCCACCTGACTTGTCGCCCGCCACCAGCAGGATCGCCCTCCGCCACGGGTCGAACGTGAACAGAAGGCCCGGCGATGACCAGCGGGTACGACTCCTTGTCAGAGTCGGCCAATGGGTTCAGCCACTGATCGACATCATCGGTCAGGTGTAC
>JBAVLA010000259.1:0-13491 GCA_049688595.1 Candidatus Nanopelagicales bacterium
CCACGAACAACCCGGAGTGCCACCTCATGGTCGTCCTCGTGGACGAGCGGCCCGAGGAGGTCACCGACATGCAGCGCTCGGTGAAGGGTGAGGTCATCGCCTCGACCTTCGACCGGCCCGCAGAGGACCACACGATGGTCGCAGAGCTTGCGATCGAGCGGGCCAAGCGCCTCGTCGAGCTCGGCCATGACGTCGTCGTCCTGCTGGATTCGATGACCCGCCTGGGGCGGGCCTACAACCTCAGCGCGCCGGCGTCGGGCCGGATCCTCTCCGGTGGCGTCGACTCGGCCGCGCTGTACCCGCCGAAGAAGTTCTTCGGGGCCGCCCGCAACATCGAGCACGGCGGGTCGCTGACGATCCTGGCCACCGCCCTGGTCGAGACGGGCTCCCGGATGGACGAGGTGATCTTCGAGGAGTTCAAGGGCACCGGCAACATGGAGCTCAAGCTCGACCGCCGGTTGGCGGACAAGCGGATCTTCCCCGCAGTCGACGTCGATGCCTCGGGCACCCGCAAGGAGGAGCTGCTCATGAGCCCCGAGGAGCTCAAGATCGTCTGGAAGCTGCGCCGGGTGCTGCATGCGCTGGAGGCCCAGCAGGCCATCGAGCTGCTGCAGAACAAGCTCCGGGAGACCAAGAGCAACTACGAGTTCCTGATGCAGGTGCAGAAGACCACGCCGACCGCCCCCGGCATGCACGACGACTGACGAGCTGAGCCGACTGCCGCAGGCGGTATGCCCAGGCCCTCGCCGAGGTCCCCGGATTGGGCCGTTTGGGTCCCCGCGAGCGCTCGTGGGATGATTCGCGTACCGCTGCCGGTTCACGTGAAGTGCGCGACTGCCCACGACCCGGCGCCCGAAGGAGCGAAGTCATGAAGTCAGGGATCCACCCCAACTACGTCGAGACGACGGTCACCTGCACCTGCGGGAACACCTTCGTCACGCGCAGCACCGCGAAGAACGGCGTCATCCACGCGGACGTGTGCTCGGCCTGCCACCCGTTCTACACGGGCAAGCAGAAGATCCTCGACACCGGCGGCCGCGTTGCCAAGTTCGAGGCGCGCTTCGGCAAGAAGGCCACGAAGAAGTAGCGCGCCCGTCCTCCCGAGGCGGTCATGTTCGAGTCCTGCGTCGCGCTCGAGCGCGAGTACGACGACCTGGAGCAGCAGTTGGCGGATCCGGCGCTCCACGCCGATCCCGCCGCAGCCCGCCGGGTCGGCAAGCGGCATGCCCAGTTGCGCCCGGCAGTGGCCGCGTACCGCCAGTGGCTGGAGCTCGACCAGGACGAGCAGGCTGCGCGCGAGCTGGTCCTGGAGTACCCTGAGTTCGCCGCGGAGGCGGAGTCCATCGCCGCCGAGCGCGAGCAGGTGGCCGGGCGGCTGACGATGCTGCTGGTCCCGCGCGACCCGATGGACGACAAGGACGTCATCCTCGAGGTGAAGGCGGGGGAGGGTGGCCTGGAGTCGGCGCTCTTCGCCGGGGACCTGCTGCGCATGTACCTGCGCTACGCGGAGCGGCGCGGCTGGCGGGCCGAGATCCTCGACGCCGAGGAGTCCGACCTCGGCGGGTACAAGGACGTGCAGGTCGCAGTGAAGGCGCGCGGCACGGCCGATCCCGGCGATGCGCCGTACGCGCGGTTGAAGTTCGAGGGGGGCGTGCACCGGGTCCAGAGGGTGCCGGTCACGGAGTCGCAGGGCCGCATCCACACGTCTGCTGCCGGGGTGCTGGTACTGCCGGAGGCTGAGGACGTCGATGTCCAGATCGATCCGGGCGACCTGCGCATCGACGTCTACCGCTCCTCGGGCCCCGGCGGGCAGAGCGTGAACACGACCGACTCGGCCGTCCGGATCACCCACCTGCCCAGCGGTATCGTCGTGTCCTGCCAGAACGAGAAGAGCCAGCTGCAGAACAAGGAGTCGGCCCTGCGGATCCTGCGGGCACGGTTGCTGGCTGCCGCCCAGGAGGCCGCCGATGCCGAGGCCTCCGACGCGCGCAGGTCGCAGGTGCGCACGGTGGACCGCTCGGAGCGGGTGCGCACCTACAACTTCCCGGAGAACCGCATCGCAGACCATCGCGTCAACTACAAGGCGCACAACCTGGACGCGGTCCTCGACGGGGACCTCGATGCCGTGATCACTGCCCTCCTCCAGGCCGACCTCGCTGCCCGCCTGGCCGGGGCGTGACCCGGCGCGGGCCCGCCGCGACTCGAGTGGATCGCGAAGGCCACCCGCAGGGTGTTCCGGTGGAGTCCGCCCGTCGCCTGCTGCAGCACGCCGGTGCCCGGTTGGCGGCAGCCGGCCTGCCCAACCCTGACCTGGACGCGGAGCTCCTGCTGTCCCACGTGACTGGACGACCCCGGCTGATGCTGCGGCTGGCCGGTGCCACGGTCGATGCCGCCCAAGCGGCACGGTTCGACGAGTGCCTCGACCTGCGGGCCCGCCGCGTTCCGCTGCAGCACATCACGGGCCGAGCCGCGTTCCGCCACATCGAGCTGCGGGTCGGACCCGGGGTGTTCATCCCCCGTCCCGAGACGGAGGTGATGGTCGATGCTGCTCTTGATGCCCTCCGGCACCGCCCGCGCCGCGCGTCGGAGGGCGCGACCCCGGGCCGACCCCTGGCCGACCGCGGACCGGGCCGGGACACCGACACCAGGTCGGGACCCCTGATCGTCGACCTGTGCACCGGGTCCGGGGCCCTGGCGCTTTCGCTCGCGGTGGAGGCGCCGGGCAGTCGCGTAGTCGCCGTGGAGCTATCCGAGCCGGCCCTCGGATGGGCGCAGGGGAACATCGCCGATCATGAGGGGCGGCTCACGGCCGCGCGCAGTTCCGTGGAGCTGGTCCTCGCCGACGCGACCCGGGTGGCGGACCCGGGTGGGGCGCTGGTCCGCTTGCGGGGGCAGGTCGACCTGGTGATCACCAACCCGCCGTACATCCCGGTGGGCGCGGTGCCCCGCGACCCCGAGGTGCGCGACCACGACCCCGACATGGCCCTGTACGGGGGGGCCGACGGGCTGGACGTGGTCCGGCCGCTGGCTCGGCAGGCTGCGCTGCTCCTGAACCAGGGTGGCCTGCTCCTGGTCGAGCACGCCGACGCACAGGGCGAGGAGGCGGGCGTCGCGGGGGTCCCGTGGCTCCTGCGGGACATGCACGATGACGACGGCGGCCCCACTTGGTGCGACGTGGCAGACCACGTCGACCTCGCTGGTCGACCCCGCTTCACGTCGGCGCGCCGCGCGGTCCGGGCAGCGGCAGGTCCGATCCGCACCGGGTCCCCTGATGAGGGGGCCGTCCGGTGACCCGGCGGCTGTTGACGACCGACCCGGCGGCCCGTGAGCGCGGCCTGGCCGCCGCGGCGGCAGCCCTGCGCCGCGGAGAGCTGGTGGGCGTGCCGCTGGACACCACCTACGGCCTGGCTGCCGACGCCTTCGACGAGCGGGGGATCCAGGCGCTGCGTGCAGCCAAGGGCCGGCCGGACCTGCCGATCCCCGTGATGGTTGCCAGGATCGCGACCGTGTCGGGAGTGGCCCGGGCCAGCGCGGCCGCCCACGACCTCATGGTCGGCTTCTGGCCAGGGGCGTTGACGCTGGTCCTTCGGGCCCAGCCCACGCTGGCCTGGACGCTTGCCGACGCCCACGGCCGGATCGCCGTGCGGATGCCCCTGCACCCGGTAGCCCTCGAGCTCCTCGAACGAACAGGTCCGCTCGGGGTGGTTGCCGCCGCGCGCGGCGCCCGGGACGCCGAAGCTGCCTTCCCGGCCGAGCTCTCCGGGAGCCTTGCGGTGATCCTGGATGCCGGCGAGCTGCCGGGCGGCGTCGCGTCCGCGGTGGTGGACGTCACGAGCTCGCCCCCGGTGCTCGTCCGGACCGGCCCGCTGGACGTTGCGGACCTGCTCGCCGTGTGCCCGGAGCTGGTCGTGCCGTCGCTGCTTGCGGGGGAGGACGCGCCGTAGACTCAGCGCGTCCGGCGAAAACCGATCGCGCCTGTGGAGAAGCCCATGAGCCACGACACCCCGTTCTGGGGCCCAGACTTCGATGCCCTCGCTGCTGAGGATCCCGAGATCGCGGCGGTGATCCTCGGCGAGCTCGAGCGCCTCCGCAGCGGGCTGCAGCTGATCGCCAGCGAGAACTTCACCTCCCCCGCGGTCCTGGCCGCGCTGGGGTCCACGCTGAGCAACAAGTACGCGGAGGGATACCCGGGGCGCCGCTACTACGGGGGCTGCGCGGTGGTGGACGACGCCGAGAGCATCGGCATCGAGCGCGCGAAGGCGCTGTTCGGTGCCGATCACGCCAACCTCCAGCCGCACTCGGGGGCCAGCGCGAACATCGCCGCCTACGGCGCCTTCATGAAGCCGGGGGAGACCGTCCTGGCGATGAGCCTGCCGCACGGTGGCCACCTGACCCACGGCACGAAGATCTCCTTCTCCGGCAGGTGGTTCAAGGCCGTGCACTACGGGGTGAACCCGCAGACCGAGGACATCGACTACGACCAGGTCCGTGACCTGGCCCGTGAGCACCGGCCCAAGATGGTGATCTGCGGTGGCTCGGCTGTGCCGCGGCTGATCGACTTCGCGGCCTTCCGGGAGATCTGTGACGAGGTCGGGGCGATCCTGATGGTCGACGCGGCGCACTTCATCGGCCTTGTGGCTGGTGGGGCGATCCCCAGCCCGGTGCCGTACGCCGACGTCGTGACCTTCACCACGCACAAGGTCCTGCGGGGCCCGCGCGGCGGCATGCTCGTGTGCCGGGCCGAGCACGCCACGGCGCTGGACAAGGCGGTCTTCCCGATGATGCAGGGCGGCCCGCTGATGCATGCCGTGGCGGCGAAGGCGGTCGCCCTCAAGGAGGCCTCGACGCCGGCGTACGCCCAGTACGCCCGCGACGTGATCGCCAACTCCAAGGCGCTGACAGACGGCCTGGCGGCGCAGGGGATGCGCCCGGTGACCGGCGGCACGGACACCCACCTGGCGCTGCTCGACCTCCAGGGGACCGGCGTGACCGGCATCGAGGCCGAGTCGCGCTGCGACGCCGCGGGCATCGTGCTGAACAAGAACGCGATCCCGTTCGACCCGCGCCCGGCCAGCATCGCCTCCGGGATCCGGGTGGGGACCCCGTCGGTCACGACCCAGGGAATGGGTGTCGAGCAGATGGGCGTGATCGCCGAGCTCATCGGCAGGGCGATCCGGGATGCGGACGGCTCCGCCGCGCCGGAGATCCGCGCCGTGGTCACCGAGCTGGTCTCCGCCTTCCCCGCCTACCCGCGCGGCTAGTGCGCGAGTACGGGCTCAGCCTGCTCGTCGCCGCCGCGATGACGTACATCGTGATGCCCGCGGTGCGCATGCTCGCCCTGCGCTCGGGGGCCGTCGCCGGTGTCCGTGACCGGGACGTGCACGACCAGGCGATCCCGCGCTGGGGGGGCCTGGGCATGTTCTTCGGACTGCTGGCCGGGATGGTCATGGCCAGCAAGCTGCCCATGATGCGCTCGGTGTTCGAGGGCGTCTCCCAGGAGGGAGCGGCCCTGCTCGCCGGCGCGGTGATCATCGTCGTGCTTGGCCTGGCGGACGACCGCTGGGAGCTCGACGCCCCGACGAAGATGGCTGGCCAGATCCTCGCCGCCGGCGTGATGTCGCTGCAGGGCATCTCGCTGCTCTGGCTGCCGATCGGCGGGGTCCTCGTCCTGGACCCGACGACCTCCGTGCTGCTGACCGTGCTGATCGTGCTCATCAGCGTCAATGCCATCAACTTCGTGGACGGCCTGGACGGCCTGGCCGCCGGGATCACCGGCGTGTCGGCGCTTGCGTTCTTCGTGTACGCGTACCTGCTCAGCGTCCAGTACGGGGTCGAGCGAGCGACCCTGTCGGCGCTGGTCTCCGCCCTGCTGGTCGGCATGTGCCTGGGGTTCCTGCCGCACAACGCGTTCCCTGCGCGGCTGTTCATGGGCGACACCGGATCCATGCTCATCGGCTACCTCATGGCGGCCAGCGTGATCACGCTGACCGGCAAGGTCGACCCGAACGCCCTCGAGGGCACCACCCTGCTGCCCGCCCTGCTGCCGATCCTCGTGCCGCTGTGCGTGCTTGCCGTTCCGCTGATCGACCTCGCCCTGGCCGTGATCCGGCGCACGCGTGCCGGCCGCTCGCCTTTCGCGCCGGACAAGCAGCACCTGCATCACCGACTCCTCGAGATGGGCCACTCGCAGCGCCGCGCGGTGCTGCTGCTGACTGGATGGGCCGCACTGATCTCGTTCACCGCGGTGCTGATGGCGTTCGTGCCGATGCGAGTCGCCCTGCCTGCTGGGATCCTCGGTGCCGGGCTGCTGGCCGCGGCGGTGGTCCTCCCCGGACGATCCAAGCGCCGTGCTGCCCGGGCCGAGCAGTCGGCCGATGCAGCCCGATCCGACGTCGCCACTTCCTCCGACGCTTCGTCTGGATCCGTGTCCGCGCCCGGGGGGGACCCCCGGTGAGACCCACTACGGATCGCAGCAGGGGCCCAGTCGCGCTCGTGGTCCCGATGCAGGGCGTGCTGCGGGTGGGCGCGGCCGCTGCCGTCGTGAGCCTGCTCCTGGCCGGGGCCCTGGGGTGGCTCCTGGGCGGCGCTGGTCCAGCCCTCGGGGCGCTGATCGGCATGGGCATCGCAGTCGCCTTCTTCGCCGTGACCGTGGTCGTGGCGCTGCTCACCGCAGGGATGGATCCGGCCAGGCTCGGGGTCTGGGTGCTGGGCTCCTGGCTGGTCAAGGTGGTCCTGGTCGTCGTCGTCCTCGCGGTCCTGCGCCAGGCCACCTTCTACTCCAAGCCGGCGCTGTTCGGTGCGCTGCTGATCGGCACCGTGGGCAGCCTCGTCCTGGAGTCGCTGGTGGTGGTTCGCGCCCGGGTCCCCTACGTCGAGCCGGGCCCCCGATGACCCCCCCGGACTCCGGTGGTCCGGAGGCCGGGCCGGGCTTGGAACCGAAGGGGGAGGACGTTGCCTGGTCGGCGCTGGGCACCCTGCTCTCCGGTCCCATCGTGTGGGGCGGGGTCGGCCTCCTGATCGACATTTGGCTAGGAACTGGTCGAATCTTCACCGCCGCAGGCGTGGTTCTCGGCGCCCTGACGGCGTTCTACATCGTGTATGTTCGCTTCGGACGTGACCAGTAGCTACTGCACAACTGCGTCGCACCCGCCAACCGAATCGAGTCGGGAGGTCGTACCGTGCTGAACGCGGCAGCTGTCATCGGATGGCTCGCCCCGATGTCTGACGATGAGGGCGAGGGGTTCCACGCCCCCACGATCGAGGAGTTCTTCCCGCCGCAGGTCTTCGGCGAGGGCACGGCGTGGGGACCCACCCGGATCAACCTCATCGGCATCGTGATGACCATCGTGCTGTGCGTGTTCTTCGTGCTGGCGTTCAAGCGACCAACGATGGTGCCGGGAAAGCTGCAGAACCTGGGGGAGATGGCTGTCGACCTGGTCCACACGAACATCATCGACGAGGTCATGGGCGTCAAGGGCCGTCGGTTCGCCCCGCTGATGCTGACGCTGTTCTTCATGATCCTCGCCTTCAACATCACCGGCATCATTCCGCTGATGAACATCGCGGTGACGTCGGTGATCGGAGTCCCGCTGGTCCTGGCCCTGATCTCGTACGCGGTGTTCAACTGGGCGGGCATCAAGGAGAACGGCATCGGCCGGTACCTGAAGACGAACCTGTTCCCCGCTGGCGTGCCGGCTCCGATCTACGTGCTGGTCACGCCGATCGAGTTCATCTCGACTTTCATCCTGCGACCGGTCACGCTGACGATCCGTCTCCTGGCCAACATGATGAGCGGGCACCTGCTGCTCGCGCTGTTCTTCGGCGCCACGAGCTACTTCCTGTTCGAGGTCCAGGGCGCGCTGAAGACGGTGGCGGTTGCCTCCTTCGCGATGGGCTTCATCTTCACCCTCTTCGAAGTGGTGGTAGCCCTGCTGCAGGCGTACATCTTCACCCTGTTGACGGCCGTCTACATCGAGGGCGCGACAAGTCACGAGCACTGAACCCGCACCACCAGTACTCCCGGGCGACCCCGCCACGGGCCACATGGAAGGAAGAACCAGTGGAGTTGCTCGCCGAAGTCAACGGCAACCTCAACTCGATCGGCTACGGACTTGCGGCGATCGGCCCCGGCATCGGCATCGGTGTCCTGGTCGGGAAGGCCCTCGAGGGCATGGCCCGCCAGCCTGAGGCCACGGGCCTGCTGCGGACCAACATGTTCCTGGGCATCGCCTTCACCGAGGCGCTGGCCCTCATCGGCCTGGTCGCAGGCTTCCTGTTCACCTGATCGGCGGCCCGTCAGCGGCTGATCCAAGGAGGGCCTGATGACTGAAGTGATCCTCACGGCCGAGGAGACCCAGAACCCCCTTCTCCCGGCCACGTACGACATCATCTGGGGCACGGTCTGCTTCATCATCCTGCTCTGGCTGTTCGGCAAGTACGTGCTGCCGGCTTTCAAGAAGGTCACCGAGGAGCGGTCGGCCAAGATCGAGGGCGGCATCGAGAACGCCAGGAAGATGCAGGAGGAGGCCGCCCGCAGCCGGGAGGCGTACTCCGAGCAGCTCGAGCAGGCGACGAAGGAGGCCGCCGCGATCCGCACTGCCGCCCACAGCGAGGGCGACCAGATCGTCGCGGCAGCCCGGACTGAGGCGACGAGCGTCGCGGCTGGTGTGGCCGCCCGGGCAGACGCCCAGATCCAGGCGGAGCGGGAGTCGGCGGTGGGTGCGCTCAAGCGTGACGTCGGCGACCTGGCGCTGCAGCTGGCGAGCAGGATCGTGGGGGAGAGCCTCTCCGATGACCAGCGGGCCCGCGCGACGGTCGACCGGTTCATCGCCGAGATCGAGCTGGCTGCCAGCGCGGGGGAGCCGAGCACGCCATGATGGGATCGAGCCGAGAGACGCACGCCGGCCTGCGTGCGCGACTCGACCAGCGTCGCGACGACCCGGGGCTGGCTGGCGTCCCCGGCGAGCTGTTCGCCGTCGCCGACCTGGTGGACCGTGATCCGCCGCTGCGCTCGGCGCTGTCCGACGGCGGCCAGCCGGTCCAGGCCAGGTCTGGGCTGGTGGATGCACTGTTCGGCGCGCGGCTGTCCAGGCTGGCTGTCGGCGTCCTCAGGGACCTCGTCAGCCAGCGGTGGTCCAGCCCTGCGGAGCTTGTCGAGGCGCTCGAGGGCCTGGCCGCACAGGCGGCGTTCCTGGTCGCGCAGAAGGACGGGAACCTCGACCAGGTCCAGGACCACATGTTCGCCTTCGCGCAGGCCGTGTCCGGTTCCGCGGAGCTGCAGATGGCCCTGACGAACCCCGCGGCCGGCGCGCAGGTCAAGGCCAGCCTCGTGGAGTCCCTCCTGCAGGACCGGGCCGGGCCGGTCGCCACCGAGGTGCTGGCGTATGCGATGTCGCACTTGCGTGGCAGGCGGGCCGACTCCGTCGTGGAGGGCCTGCTCAGCCTCGCCGCCGAGCAGCAGGGGCGCTCCGTGGCCGAGGTCCGGGTGGCCCGGCCGCTGGATGCCGATCAGGAGCGGCGGCTCGTGGCAGCGCTTTCGAAGCTGCAAGGCCGCGACGTCCGGCTCAACGTCGCCGTTGACCCCCGGGTGATCGGCGGGATATCGGTGCGGATCGCTGGTGAGGTCATGGACGCGACCATGGCCACCAGGATCGAGCAGGCTCGCCGGATGCTCGTCGGCCAGCCACGCTAGGACTTCAGACACAGCAAGCCCCGCCACCAGCGGGGACGGACGAGGAGAGACGATGACGGAGCTGGCGATCCGGCCCGACGAGATCCGCGCGGCGATCGAGCGCAGCGTCGCGGCCTTCGCGCCGCAGACCGCGCGCGAGGAGGTCGGCCGCGTGGTGGAGACCGGCGACGGGATCGCGCGCGTGGAGGGGCTTCACTCGGCGATGACCAACGAGCTGCTGGAGTTCTCCGGCGGCCTGTTGGGCCTGGCCTTGAACCTCGACGTGCGTGAGATCGGCGTCGTGCTCCTCGGCGACGGCTTGGGCATCGAGGAGGGGCAGCCGGTCAAGCGCACGGGAGAGGTCCTCTCCGTGCCGGTGGGTGACGGGTACCTAGGGCGGGTGGTGGACCCGTTGGGCAACCCGATCGACGGCCACGGCCCCATCGCCACGACTGCCAGGCGCGCCCTGGAGCTCCAGGCGCCCACCGTCGTGCAGCGCCAGCCGGTCAAGGAGTCGATGGCCACCGGCATCAAGGCGATCGACGCGATGACGGCCATCGGCCGAGGCCAGCGCCAGCTGATCATCGGCGACCGGCAGACCGGCAAGACCGCCGTCTGCCTGGACACGATCCTCAACCAGAAGAGCAACTGGGACTCCGGCGACCCCAAGAAGCAGGTGCGCTGCATCTACGTGGCGGTCGGCCAGAAGGGCACGACCATCGCCGGCGTGCGCGGCGTCCTGGAGGAGCACGGCGCGATGGCTTACACGACCATCGTGGCCTCCCCGGCTTCGGACTCGGCCGGCTTCAAGTACCTGGCCCCGTACACCGGCTCGGCGATCGGCCAGCACTGGATGTACGAGGGCAAGCATGTCCTGATCGTCTTCGACGACCTGTCCAAGCAGGCCGAGGCCTACCGCGCCGTATCCCTGCTCCTGCGCCGGCCGCCGGGCCGCGAAGCCTATCCGGGCGACGTGTTCTACCTGCACTCCCGCCTGCTGGAGCGGTGCGCCAAGCTCTCCGACGCGCTCGGCGGCGGGTCGATGACTGGCCTGCCGATCATCGAGACCAAGGCCAACGACGTCTCGGCGTACATCCCGACCAACGTCATCTCGATCACCGACGGCCAGTGCTTCCTGGAGTCCGACCTGTTCAACTCCGGCGTGCGTCCCGCCATCAACGTCGGCATCTCGGTCTCCCGCGTCGGCGGGTCGGCGCAGTCCAAGGCGATGAAGAAGGTCGCCGGGCGGCTGCGCCTGGAGCTGGCGCAGTTCCGCGAGCTGGAGGCGTTCGCAGCGTTCGGCTCAGACCTGGACAGCGCGTCGAAGGCTCAGCTGGAACGGGGCGTCCGGCTGGTCGAGATCCTCAAGCAGCCGCAGTACCAGCCGCTGTCGTTGGAGGTCGAGGTCGTCTCGGTCTGGGCCGGCACGACTGGGAAGCTCGACGACGTGCCGGTCGATGACGTCCGCAGGTTCGACGCCGAGTTCGTCGAGTTCCTGCGCCGGGAGCGGGTCGACCTGCTCGACACGATCCGGTCGACCTCGGACCTCTCTGACGACACCGTCACCGGCCTGGAACAGGCCGTCGCCGCGTTCAAGCGGAAGTTCACGACCAGCGAGGGCAAGGTGCTGGTCCACGACGTCCCGGTCGCGCCAGTGAGCGCGTCGGAGGTAATGCCCACCCAGATCACCAAGGTCGTCCGGAAGTAGCCCATGGGTGCCCAGTTGCGGGTCTACCGACGACGCATCAAGAGCGTCCAGCAGACCAAGAAGATCACCAAGGCGATGGAGCTCATCGCCTCCTCCCGGATCATCAAGGCGCAGAACCGGGTGAATGCCGCGCTGCCGTACACCCGGGAGCTCACCCTGGCCATCTCGGCAGCCGTGTCCTTGTCGGCCGACACCGACCACCCGCTGACCTCACGGCAGGATCAGCGCAAGCGGGCGGCGGTGCTGCTCATCGCTGCCGACCGAGGGCTGGCCGGGGCCTACTCCTCGAACATCATCCGCGAGGGCGAGGCGCTCAATGCCTACCTGCGGGAGCAGGGCGTGGAGCCGGTGCACTTCCTCGTGGGGCGCAAGGTCGTCAACTACTACCGGTTCCGCGGTCGCACGATCGAGGGGGAGTACACCGGATTCACCGACCAGCCCACTGTCGAGGACGCCAAGCAGATCGCGATCGGGCTGCTGGCCTCGTTCCTGTCCCGGAGCCATGACCAGCTGGGCACCGACGAGATCCACATCGTCTACACGCACTTCCTGAACATGGGGCGCCAGGAGGTCCGGATCCGTCGGATCCTGCCGATCGAGGTCGTCGAGCAGGTGGTGGGGGGCCCCCACGACAAGGAGCTGCAGCCGCGCTCAGGGGAGGGGGCCGCGACCACGCCCCTGGCCATGCCCCTGTACGAGTTCGAGCCGGATGCGGACTCCGTGCTCAATGCGCTGCTGCCCCGCTACGTGGAGAACCTCGTCTACACCGCCCTGCTGGAGGCCTGCGCCTCCGAGCACGCCGCACGCCGCCGCGCCATGAAGTCAGCCACGGACAACGCCGAGGAGCTCATCCGCAGCCTCACCCGGCAGGCCAACCAGGCTCGTCAGTCCGAGATCACCCAGGAGATCTCCGAGATCGTCGGCGGCGCCGACGCCCTCGCCACCGCCACGGCAGGAAGTTGAGGAAACATGACCGCCCCCGTTGAGACCGCGCTCGGTGTTGGTCGCGTCGCTCGCGTGACCGGTCCCGTCGTCGACGTGGAGTTCCCCGTCGAGGCAATGCCCGAGCTGATGAACGCGCTGCACGTGGATGTGTCGTTCGGTGCGGGCGAGGAAGGGGGCGGCAAGCGCACGCTGACCCTCGAGGTCGCCCAGCACATCGGCGACAACGTGGTCCGGGCGATCTCGATGCAGCCCACCGATGGCCTGGTCCGCGGGGCCCAGGTCCGCGACACCGGGGATTCGATCACGGTCCCGGTGGGCGACGTGACCAAGGGCCACGTGTGGAACACGCTGGGCAAGCCGCTGGACGTCGACGAGGCCTCGCTGGAGATCACCGAGCGCTGGGGCATCCATCGCCAGCCGCCGGCATTCGACCAGTTGGAGAGCAAGACTGAGGTCTTCCAGACCGGGATCAAGGTCATCGACCTGCTCACGCCGTACGTCAAGGGCGGCAAGATCGGCCTGTTCGGCGGCGCGGGCGTGGGCAAGACCGTGCTCATCCAGGAGATGATCTACCGCGTCGCCAAGGAGTTCAGCGGCGTCTCGGTCTTCGCAGGGGTTGGCGAGCGGACCCGTGAGGGCAACGACCTGTTCCTGGAGATGACCGAGTCCGGGGTCATCAAGGACACGGCCCTCGTGTTCGGCCAGATGGATGAGCCGCCTGGAACCCGCCTGCGGGTCGCGCTGACCGCCCTGACCATGGCTGAGTACTTCCGCGACGTGCAGGGCCAGGACGTCCTGCTGTTCATCGACAACATCTTCCGCTTCACCCAGGCCGGCTCCGAGGTCTCCACGCTGCTCGGCCGGATGCCCTCCGCGGTGGGCTACCAGCCGACCCTGGCCGACGAGATGGGCCAGCTGCAGGAGCGGATCACCTCGACCCGCGGCCACTCGATCACGTCGCTGCAGGCCATCTACGTGCCCGCCGACGACCTGACCGACCCGGCCCCGGCCACCACGTTCGCCCACCTCGACGCCACGACCGTGCTCTCGCGGCCGATCTCCGAGCTGGGCATCTACCCGGCGGTGGACCCGTTGGACTCGACTTCGCGGATCCTGGACCCGCGCTACGTCGGCGATGAGCACTACGCGGTCGCGGCCCGGACCAAGG
>JBAVLA010000260.1:0-2572 GCA_049688595.1 Candidatus Nanopelagicales bacterium
CAGCATCCCCGGGCAGGTGGGGCAGTCCAGCGCGCCGGCGAGCAGCTGCTGCTCGGCCTGGTCGGGACTGGCTGCGACGAGCACGACTTGGATCTCCTGAGGACATGTGGGGCAGCCTTTCCTACCACGGGCGCCCACGGGTAGGGGTCACCTCGTGTGGAACCGGAAGGGTCCCCGGCCTGCCCGTCAATGCCGATGACGACCACCGTGGGCGCGGCACCCCGACGACCGGCACGACCCGATCCAAGAGCAGGAACACGTCCTCGGCACGGTGGTGACGCCGACGACCACCTCCCACGGAACCGGCCATCGGCAACCCCAACGACCCCACCACCGCCAGCGCAGGTGACGCTCAACACCAGGTCCGAGTCTCCGGCGGTCAGGTGCCGGGCGAAGTTGGTCAGCGCCGCCCCGGAGCGACCCAGGGCGTCGGCCTTGACCTGGTTGAGCAGGACCGCCCGCGACCAGCCACCTTCGGCTGCCCGGGCGGCATACCAGTCCCGGGATCGCCGATCGGGCAGCTTGTCCAAGAGCACCAGGATGTGGCCCCTGGGAGTTGTGCAGCAGCTTGCTGCACAACTTCGAGGGTCGGCCAGGTCTCGGCCAGGCCGCGCATGTAGTGCAGGTTCCGCCGGGACAGCCCGGTCATCTCCGGGAACTCGGCTCGCAGATCCGCCGCCAGCTGGTCGATGACCTTCGCGCCCCACCCCTGCGCGGCCTGGCGGTCCAGGATGGTCCGACCGATCGCCCAGTCGAGCGCGATCAGCTCGGCGTTGACCAGTCGGTGGGCGCGGATCTGGGCCGCGGGCGACGCCACGCTTCTCCCGGTCAGGGACCAGTCTGCACGGTCGCGCCACCCTGACCGTCGGGTGCGTCGGCTACGTCAGGTTGCCGGGCACGCCGGTCAGTGTCGCGATGTGCCGGTAGATGGTGGCCCGGCTGACCCGCAGCGTGGCGGCGATGTGGGTGACCGTTGCCTCGTCGCGGTACATGCGTGTGGCGGCTTCAGCGGCTGCGGGGGACAGGGCCCGGGGGCGCCCGCCGACCCGGCCCTGTTTGCGGGCGGCCTCCAGGCCGGCTTTGGTGCGTTCGGTGAGCAGGTCACGTTCGAGAACGCGGCGAGGGAGGCGAGCAGGCGCAGGATGAGCCGGCCGTTGGCGCTGGTGGCGTCGATCTGCTCGTTGAGCGACACCAGGGCGACGTCGTGGGCTTCCAAGGTCTCGATGAGTTCGAGGAGGTGCTTCATGGATCGGCCGAGCCGGTCCAGCCGCCAGATCACGATGGTGTCCCCGGCCCGGGTGTTCTCCAGCAGCTTGTCGAGCTCGGGGCGGCGGGTGGCCACCCCGGACACATGGTCGACGTACGTCCGGTCAAACCCCGGCGGCGGCCAGGGCGTCGAGCTGCAGTTGGGGGTCCTGGGCTGCGGTGGAGACCCGGGCGTAGCCGAGGCGGTAGCTCATGGGGCTTGTCTAGCAGAACCCGCCGACCCGCTCAGCGGTTCTGGAATCGAGTTGTGGACGCGATCTTCGTCGGCGTGTCGCGGACGTGCGGAGACGGTCGATTGAGGACTCGCCGGGGCGCTCGAGGATGCTGGTCGGCCCAGTAGCCTTCGAACGCTGGTGCCTGCGGTCGAAGACCGGGGGAGGGGTGCGTCTGGCAAGGGGTAGCAGACGCTCAGTTGCCATCCTCCGGAGGACGCGCCCGGGTGTGGGTCACTCGCGGCGGAAGGGGGCACCGCTGCCCGCGGCGAAATGCCGCACGTTGCTGCGTGGTCCGGTTGGCTTCAGGCCTGCAGTCGTTCGGTGGGCTGTCCGGTGATGCCAGCTATGAGTTCGAAGTCCTTGTCGAGGTGCAGGACGGTCAGCCCGGCCAGTTCGGCTGTGGCGGCGATGAGCACGTCGGGGATGGACGGTGCGCGGTGCTGGCCCTGGCCTGCGAGCAACAGCTGGACCTCGACCGCGCGGTCCTCGATCGCGGGGGTGAGGTACTCCACTGGCATCGCCGAGAGCGGAGGGTGGGCGAACATGGACCGGGCGTCCTTCGCGCTGCGAGCTGAGTAGCCGACCTCAAGTCGGGTCACGGTCGAGATCCGAACCAGACCCCGCTCGATCCGCTGCGCCCACTGCTCGGCGTCCGGGCTGTCGCCCAGACGGACCAGCGCCGACTTGTCGATCAGCCAGGTCATTGCCACGCGGCACCCATCACCTGCGGAGCGGTCAGATCACCGGCCACCTCGGCGAACGAGCGCAGGTCGGCCGCCGACACCGCCTCCCCGGACGTGGCCGCGTCCGCCGCGAGCCGACGCCGGATGTACTCCACCCGCGACAGACCCAGACGCGCAGCGTGCGCGTCCACGCCCGCCAGAACCTCCTCGGGCACGTCACGAACGAGAACGTCTGCCATCAGAACCACCTCCGATATCAAAAGATATCATAACGAGCTTGTCCGCGGCCAGTACTACCGGCGCAAGCTCGCAGCCGGCAAGACCAAGGCCGAAGCCATGCGAGCCTGTTGCACGAAGGTTGGGATCGTTGACGGGGCGACGTTGTGACGCGCGGTGTCGCTCCGGGGC
>JBAVLA010000261.1:0-6139 GCA_049688595.1 Candidatus Nanopelagicales bacterium
GGTTCGCTCCCGGAAGTGGCGTACTGCGGTCCGTGTCAGGCACCGGGGGCTTCCTCGATCAAGCGTGGGAAGAGCGGAGCGCCCTTGGTCACCCTGACCCCGGGGGGCAGCGTGCCCCACCGGCTGACGTCCTCGATGCGCTGTCCAGCGATCGGACCGACGCCCTCCTCCGCGCCGATCGACAGCCAGAGCGCGCCCATCGCCCGCGGCATGACCGCGTTGTGCAGCACTGCTATGGCGCGCAGGGCCTCGCAGGTGACGTAGAGCACCGTGGCCAGCCGCTCCCGGGCCACCGAGTCATCCGCGCGCTTGGCCAGGGCCCACGGCTCCTGCTCGGTCACGTAGAGGTTGACAGCATCGACGAAGGACTTCACTGCTCCGATCCCGGCGGTGAAGTCCAGCCTGGTGTAGGCCTCGTCCGAGTCCTGCACGGCGCGCAGCAGGGTGTCGGCCAGCGCCAGGTCCGCGTTGGAGTAGGCCCCGGGCGCCGGCAGGACTCCCGCGAAGTACTTGCCCACCATGGCGGTGGCCCGGGAGCCGAGGTTGCCCAACCCGTTGGCGAGCTCGGCGGTGTAGCGGGCGCTCATGTCCTCCCAGGAGAACGACCCGTCCTGGCCGAACTGGATCGCCCGGAGGAAGTAGTAGCGGAACGCGTCAACGCCGAAGTGGTCGATGATCTGGCTGGGGGCGATGCCGGTGAGCTTCGACTTGCTCATCTTCTCCCCACCCACGAGCAGCCAGCCGTGGGCGAAGACCTGACCCGGCAGGGGCAGCCCGGCCGCCATCAGCATCGCCGGCCAGATGACCGCGTGGAAGCGCAGGATGTCCTTGCCGACCAGGTGGATGTCAGCAGGCCAGGTGGCCGCGAACTTGGCGGCGCCGGGCATCGGCGCCTGGTCGCCCAGGCCGATCGCAGTCGCGTAGTTGAGCAGGGCGTCGAACCACACGTAGACGACCTGAGAGTCGTCCCACGGCACCGGGATGCCCCAGTCGAAGCTGGACCGGGAGATGGACAGATCCTGCAGGCCACTGCGGATGAAGGACGTGACCTCGTTGTGCGCGCTGTGCGGTGCGACCGCCTCCGGGTGGGTCTCGTAGTGCTCCAGGAGGGCATCGCCGAAAGCGGAGAGCCGGAAGAACCAGTTGGTCTCCGAGACCATCTCGACGGGCCGGCCGTGCACCGGGCAGAGCAGCTGTCCCGCGTGCTCCCCGGTGCCATGGACCAGCTCGCCGTGGATCTTGAACTCCTCGCAGCCCACGCAGTAGGGGCCCTCGTAGTCACCGGAGTAGATGTGCCCGGCCTCCTTCAGGCCGGTCAGGAACTTCTGCACGCGGCGGGTGTGTCGGCGGTCGGTGGTCCTGATGAAGTCGTCGTTGGCTACGTCGAGGGTCGCCAGGACGGGCTTCCAGTGCTCGGCAACGAGCCGGTCGGCCCAGGCCTGTGGGGTGGTCCCAGCAGCTGCGGCCGTGCGCATGACCTTCTCGCCGTGCTCGTCGGTCCCGGTCAGGAACCACACTTCCTCACCCCGCTGGCGGTGCCACCGGCAGATGGTGTCAGCGGCAACCGTCGTGTAGGCGTGTCCGATGTGCGGGGCATCGTTGACGTAGTAGATGGGCGTGGTGACGTAGAAAGCCTTGCCGGTCGGGCTCATGGGACGCGATTCTAGTTGCGGCCCGGCACGCTGGATCCGCCGCAGCGTGCGGCACGATTGAGCCATGCCCGAGCCGGCCGACCAGTCCCGCGACCGACGCGCCGACCACTCCCGCAGCCGACGCGCCAGCCGATCCGCCGACCAGCCCGAGGGCCAGCCCGTCGCCCACTCCTCCGCGCAGCCCAGCGCAGGATGCGGCACCTTGGTGCTCGCCGGCACGCCGCTGGGCAATCCCGCCGATGCGTCACCCCGACTGGTCGGGCTGCTCGCCTCCGCCGATCTCGTCGCAGCCGAGGACACCCGACGCCTGCGCCGGCTCCTGGCTGACCTCGGAGCGGCGCGAACGGGTCCGGTGCTGTCGTTCTACGACGACGTGGAGCGCGAACGGATCCCCCGGCTGCTCGAAGTGCTGGCCGCCGGTGGGACGGTGGCGCTGGTGACCGACGCGGGGATGCCGTCAGTGAGCGATCCCGGCTACCGGGCGACGCAGGCTGCGCTCGACGCCGGCCATCACGTGACCGCGCTGCCGGGGCCCTCAGCGGTGACGACCGCCCTGGCTGTATCAGGGCTCCCGTGCGACCGGTTCTGCTTCGAGGGGTTCCTCCCCCGCCGGCCAGCCGAGCGGCGTGCGCGGCTCGGCGGGCTGGCCGACGAGCCGCGCACCCAGGTCTACTTCGAGGCCCCGCACCGACTGGCCGCGACACTGGCCGACATGGCGGAGGCGTTCGGCCCGGATCGCCCGGCCGCGGTCTGCCGCGAGCTGTCCAAGACCCACGAGGAGGTGCACCGGGCGGGGCTTGCCGACCTCGTGGCGTGGGCCGGCGATGGCGTGCGGGGTGAGATCACGTTGGTCGTGCAGGGCGCACCGGAGAGTCCCGCCATCGGCATCGACCCGGTCGACCTGGCCACGCAGGTGCGCATCCTCGAGGAGCATGGGGCACCGCGCAGGGCTGCCATCGCGATGGTCGCCCAGACCACCCGGACCCCCAAGCGCGTGGTCTTCGACGCGGTCGCGGCCGCCAAGCCCCCAGCGTGAGTCTGGCCCGCCCTCAGACCCAGGAGGGCATCCACATCCGCCAGTCCCACCCGCGGAACGTGATCACGTCCCCGGTCCAGATCGGCAGGAAGAACCAGGCGGCGGCCACCACCAGCATCAGCACGAACCCCGCGGAGGTGAGGCCCCAGCGCCTGCGCTCCGGCGTGGCGTCCGGTCCCCCGGCGAGGGAGGCCAACGAGATCGCCAGCATGCCGGCCAGGAAGGGCACGAGCACGACGGCGTAGAAGGTGAAGATCGTGCGACCATGGAAGACCATCCACGGCAACCATCCGGCCACGTAGCCCACGAGCAGAGCGGCAGAGCGCCAGTCGCGGCCGGCCACCGCCCGCCAGGAGTTGTGGAGGATCGCCAGGAGTCCAGCCCACCAGACGATCGGGTTGCCCAGGGCCAGAACCGCCGCCGAGCACTTGTCCGCGCCGCAGGCTCCCGCGGGCGACTCGTAGAAGAACGACGTCGGCCTGGCCATCACCGGCCACGCCCAGCCGCTGGACTGGTAGGAATGTGGGGAGTCCAGTCCGACATGGAAGGCCCACGCGGCACGGTGGTACTCAGCGAGCGAGCGAAGGGCCTCGGGGACAAGCCCGGGGCCGGGATGGGATGCCGCCCACTGCCGGTCGTAGCCGGCGTCGCCGAGGAGCCATCCCGTCCAGGTGGCCAGATAGGCGACTGCGGCCAGGCCGACGATGCTCAGCAGGGCGGGTCCCACGTCGCGGAGCAGGACTCCGCGGACGGGGTGGGTGACGCCCATCGACCGGCGCACCTGGTAGTCCCAGGCAACGCTGAGCAGCCCGAGGAACGCCACGTACCACAGCCCGCTCCACTTCACCCCGCAGGCCAGGCCGAGCGACACCCCAGCGGCGATTCGCCACGGTCGGGCGCCGAAGCCTGGGCCGACAACCGCTGGCTGTCCGTCCCAGAGCGTGAGCCAGGCATCCGCCCTTCGGCGCACCGCGTCCCGGTCGAGCAGGAGGAATCCGAACGCCGCCAGGACGAAGAACATCAGGCTCATGTCCAGCAGCGCCGTGCGACTCATCACCAGGTGCAGGCCGTCCAGCGCGACGAGCAGGCCAGCTCCCGTCCCCACGACATCGGACCTGGTCAGCCTCCGGATGATGCGCGCAGTCATGAGGACGCTGAGCGTGCCCAGCACGGCCACGGCGATCCGCCACCCGAAGGGCGTGACCCCGAACGCCAGCTCACCGGTCGCGATGACCCACTTCCCGAGCGGCGGGTGCACGACGAACGAGGGAGCCTGCCCGAAGATGTCCAGCTGGTCCCAGCTGGCGTCGCTGTCCAGGATGATCTGGTTGGCCCCGTCGACGGCCTGGCGCTCCGCCCCGAAACGCAGCAGCGAAAGGGCATCCTTGACGTAGTAGGTCTCGTCGAACACGATCGCGTCCGGCCGACCCAGGTTGACCAGGCGCAGGACGGCGGCTACGACTGTCACCGCGAGCGGACCGATCCATCCGCGCAGGCCATGCGACGGCAACGGCCGGTGCAGGCTCACGGCCGGCGCCGCTGGGCTCCGCCCGCTGTGCGCGATCGTAGGGCTCGCCGGGCTCACTGGACCATGCTAGGAACGCCGACCCGTCGGATCCGCGTCCGGGTCACCGGTGGGCGGCTCCGGCGGGAGGATCGGCTGGCAGCAACGGACCCCGGCCCGGGCACGCGCTGCTGGGTCACCCATGGCCAGGACCTGGTCGAACCCGCCGACGACGTGCGCGGCCAGCACGGCAGGGTCCGGCACGGCCCGCGTGTCGATGTTGAGCCCCACGAACATCGTGCCGTGGTAGGTCAGCATGCCGACGTTGACCGCTGCCCCGGCCTTCGGCGCGAATGGGACGATCGCAAGGACCTCCGCGCCGGCGGCGAACAGCGGGACTGACGGTCCCGGGAAGCCCGTGACGGCAAGGTCGCAGCCCTTCATCATCCCGACGGAGATCGACGTGGTCACGCCCCGTGGCAGCGTTGACAGGAGCCGGTAGATGGAATCTGAGAGTGCCAGCGCGGGCTCGCTGCGGACCTGGCCGAGTATGGGTGACAGCCTTCGGGTCCGGGCCAGGGGATCCCCGGTGTCGATGGGCAGGACGAACCGGGCAGGTATCCATCGGATGCTCGGGGAGTCGTCGCGGCCGGATGGAACGCCGACGGGCATGTTCACCCGGATCTGCCTGGCTGGGGCGTTGTGCGCCTCGTGGTAGGCGGCCATTCCCCCGGCGACCGCCGCTAGGTAGACGTCGCTCAGGGTCGCACGGGCAGACCTGGCCGCGGCCTTCATCGGCTGGAGCGGTACCTCGACGATCTCGAACTGCTCGGTGACCGACCGTCCGTGCATCAACGGGCTGAGCGGGTCGGAGGCCGGCGCCAGCAGCCGGGCCGCCGATTGGGCGAGCGCCGCAGCCGCGGCCGCCGACTCCCCCGGATGCACGAGGACGCGATTGGAGACGTCGACCACCCCACCGGCCAGTGCCCAGCCGCGGTCGAGGATCGATCTGGCGGCAGCATGCACCCCGTCGAGCACCCGCCCGGAGCGGCTGCGGGCCTCGGGGGCGTGGGCTTGGGGAGCGGGCACCTCGCTGCTCGCTGGCCGCCGGGTCAGGTCGAACAGCGCAGCGGCCATCGCCACGCCACCCACTCCGTCGCTGATCGCATGATGGAGCTTGATGATCATCGCGCAGCGCGGGCCGTCGAAGCCCTGGACAAGCGACGCCTCCCACAGGGGACGATCGCGTTCGAAGTCCTGCTCGGCCATCTGCTCAGCTATCCGCAGGACCGGCCGGAACGTGCCGTCCGCGGGAACGTGGAACAGCTTGAGGTGGTTGTGCATGTCGAAGTCGGGATCGGGCTCCCACCTCGGCACTGGCGAAACGGGATTGCCGACCACCCTCTGGCGCAGCCTGGGAACGGCCAGGGTCATCCGGGCCAGCCGGTCGAGGAGCACCTCGACGTCGGGCTCCCGGTCGAGCACCATGAGTGCCACGATCACCGATCGCAGGACCGGGTCCTGGTCAACGCCCCACATGACAGCGTCGAAAGCACCCATCCGCTCCAGCGAGTCCTCCTGCATGGCCCCAGCCCCTCCGCTCCGCCGCCGACGGACATCGGAACGAACGTTAGTGGGCCGGATCCCGTATACGTGGCCTGACATGTAGAGGGTCCCGGGACTCATCCCGGGACCCTCTACGATGTGGAGCTGAGGGGACTCGAACCCCTGACCCCCTCGATGCGAACGAGGTGCGCTACCAGCTGCGCTACAGCCCCTGATGCCTTCAGGCATGCCTACCAAGTACTGGCTAATGACCGCTTGCAGTCGCCGAGCAGAACCAGAACTTGTCCACGAGTCTACCCGCCCGCACTGTCACCACCAAACCGCGTTGGGGCAGGCGGCTTGGACCGTGGACTACTCGTTGACCACTCGCAGGTGGTAGAC
>JBAVLA010000262.1:0-35811 GCA_049688595.1 Candidatus Nanopelagicales bacterium
GACCTGCGCCGCGCCCTCGATGACCGAGGGCTCCGCCGTGGCCGGCGCCGGCGCCTGCGCGGCCGGGTTGGCCCCGGCAGCGGACTCCTTCGCAGCGCGCTTGGTCGCCCCGGTGGCCTCGGCGACCACCTGTTCGGCCAGCGCCTCGCACAGCTCGATCACCGCCATGGGGGCGTTGTCCCCCTTGCGGGGACCGATCTTGGTGATCCGCGTGTAGCCGCCGGGGCGGTTGGCGTACCTGGGTCCGATCTCCTCGAACAGCAGGTGCACCACCCGCTTGCTGCCCGAGTTGGCCCGCGCGTGGGCGACGCTGCTGCCGCGTGCACGCGTCATGCTCATCACCTGACGACGCGCGTGCAGGTCGCCCTGCTTCGCCAATGTGATCATGCGCTCGGCGAGGGGCCGCAGCCGCTTGGCGCGGGCCTCGGTCGTGGTGATGGCGCCGTGCTCGAACAGCGCGATGGCAAGGTTGGCAAGCATGAGCCGCTCGTGGGCCGGGGTGCTGGCCAGACGTGGGCCCTTGGGGGGCGTGGGCATAGTTCTCTGCTCCTGTTATCCGAAGGTCATCGGCGACCGGCCGACCCGCTAGATCTGCTCGTCCTCGGCGAGGTCCGGCTCCTCGTCCTCGGAGAAGGCCGGCTCGTACCCAGCGGGGCTGTCCTTGAGCACCAGGCCCAAGGCGCGCAGCCGCTCCTTGACCTCCTCGATGGACTTGCTGCCGAAGTTGCGGATGTCCATCAGGTCAGCCTCGCTGCGGCTGATGAGCTCGCCGACGGTGTGGATGCCCTCCCGCTTGAGGCAGTTGAAGCTGCGCACCGTGAGGTCCAGGGACTCGATGGCGGTGTTCAGCTTCTCAGCGACCTCCTCGTCAACCGGGGATGGGCCGATCTCGATCCAGTCGGCGTCGACGTTGAGCTCATGGGCCAGCCCGAACAGCCCGACCAGCGTCTTGCCAGCTGAGGCGACCGCGTCCGCCGGGGTGATGCACGGCTTGGTCTCGACGTCGATGATGAGCTTGTCGAAGTCGGTGCGCTGCTCGACGCGCGTGGCCTCGACCTTGTACGTGACCTTGAGAACCGGCGAGTAGATCGAGTCGACCGGGATCCGGCCGATCTCCTGACCGGGCACCTTGTTCACGTTCGCAGTCACGTACCCGCGCCCACGCTCGACGACGAGTTCGATCTCCAACTTGCCCTTGGCGTTGACCGTCGCCAGATGAAGCTCAGGGTTGTGGACCTCGACCCCGGCGGGCGGCGCGATGTCCGCCGCGGTGACCTCACCGGGACCCTGCCTGCGCAGGTACATCACGACTGGCTCGTCGTGCTCGGACGAGACGACCAGCTCCTTGAGGTTCAGGACTATCTCGGTGACGTCCTCCTTCACGCCCGGGATGGTCGTGAACTCGTGGAGCACTCCGTCGATCCGGATGCTGGTGACAGCCGCCCCCGGGATGCTGGACAGGAGCGTCCGGCGCAACGAGTTCCCCAGGGTGTAGCCGAAGCCCGGCTCGAGGGGCTCCAGGACGAACCGCGAACGGTGATCGCCGATGCGCTCCTCGGTGAGGGTCGGACGCTGGGCAATTAGCACGGGTTTCCATTTCCTTTCCGCGGCGCCCACCATATGACGTCGCGAGCTGCGAGATCTGCGTTCGGGCCAGGCGGCAGCGCAGACCGCCGCCTCGCGAGGTCACTTCGAGTAGAGCTCGACGATCAGCTGCTCGGAGACCATCGTGTCGATGACGGCACGCTCCGGAACCGAGTGCACGAGGATCCGCATCTGGTTCGGCGACACCTCGAGCCACGCTGGCACCGGCCGCTCGCCGGCCTCGGCGTGGGCGACCACGAACGGGGTCAGCTCGCGCGAGGACTGGCGCACCTCGACGATGTCCGATGGCGACACCCGATAGGACGGGATGTCCACCTTGTTGCCGTTCACCTTGAAATGGCCGTGGCGCACGAGCTGGCGCGCCATGTCACGGCTCTTGGCGAAACCGGCACGATAGACGACGTTGTCCAGGCGGGTCTCGAGGATCTTCAGCAGGTTCTCACCCGTCTTGCCCTGCTTGCGCTGGGCCTCCTCGTAGTAGCCGCGGAACTGCTTCTCCAACACCCCGTAGATGCGCGCGCACTTCTGCTTCTCGCGCATCTGCAGCAGGTACTCGCTGTCCTTCGTCCGGCCGCGGCCGTGCTGGCCGGGCGGGAACGGGCGCAACTCGATCGGGCACTTGGGCCCATCGCACTTGGAACCCTTGAGGAAGAGCTTGGTCTTCTCGCGGCGGCAGCGCTTGCAGTCCGCCCCTGTGTAACGAGCCATGTTCGATCAGTCCTTGTCGGGGTCAGACGCGGCGGCGCTTGGGCGGGCGGCAGCCGTTGTGGGCCATCGGGGTGACGTCGGAGATCGAGCCGACCTCCAGGCCGGTCGCCTGAAGCGACCGGATCGCGGTCTCCCGGCCGGAACCGGGGCCCTTGACGAAGACATCGACCTTCTTCATGCCGTGCTCCATGGCACGACGGGCGGCTGCCTCGGCGGCCAGCTGCGCGGCGAAGGGCGTCGACTTGCGCGATCCCTTGAACCCGACCTGGCCGGACGAGGCCCAGGCGATCACGGCACCCGAGGGATCGGTGATCGACACGATCGTGTTGTTGAACGTGCTCTTGATGTGAGCGTGGCCGTGGGCCACGTTCTTCTTCTCCTTGCGGCGCACCTTGGTCTTCGCCGCGCTCTGGCGTGTCTTGGGAGGCATTGCGTTCCTTTGCGTTGAGGTCGTCGGTCCGCTGGTCGGTGCCATCCACCGCGGCAGGATTCCTGCCCGGACCAGCCGGACTACTTCTTGCCGGCCTTCTTCTTGCCGGCGACCGTCTTGCGCGGACCCTTGCGGGTACGGGCGTTGGTGTGCGTGCGCTGCCCGCGGACCGGAAGGCCCCGGCGGTGGCGGATGCCCTGGTAGCAGCCGATCTCCACCTTGCGGCGGATGTCGGCGGCCACCTCGCGACGCAGGTCACCCTCGACCTTGAGGTTGCCCTCGATGTAGTCGCGCAACGGGATCAACTCGGCGTCCGTGAGGTCCTTCACGCGCAGGTCGCGATTGACCCCGGTCGCCGCCAGGATCTCCGCGGCCCGGGAACGGCCAATGCCATAGATGTAGGTGAGCGCGATCTCGACGCGCTTGTCGCGCGGGAGGTCGACGCCGACGAGACGAGCCATCGGGTTGGTTCCTGCTTCCTGTGCTTCGCCGGAGGTTTCGACGCGGGACCAGTCCCACCCCCCTTCGAGGTGGGTCCCCAGCCTCCGGGCCGGGGGTTGCGTCCCCGAGGGCCCTGGCTCGGGCCCCCATTGGGGGGACGGATCACGCGTTCTTCAGTTGATGGCCCCCACTACCGGACTCTCGCCGGGTGGGACGCACCCGCGGGCGCGCTGCCGGTCCTGCTGCTTCCTTCGTACACCTGAACCCCGGCGTGGATACGACCGGGGTGCCAACTTTCAGCCCTGGCGCTGCTTGTGCCGGGGGTTCTCACAGATCACCATCACGCGGCCGTGACGGCGGATCACCTTGCAGTTGTCGCAGATCCTCTTGACGCTTGGCTTGACCTTCATCGACTCATTCCTCGCAGCCTCGACCCACCGGTGTGCACCCGGTCGGGTTGGATTCTCACTTGTACCGGTAGACGATCCGTCCCCGGGTCAGGTCGTAGGGCGAGAGCTCCACGACGACCCGGTCGTCTGGCAGGATGCGGATGTAGTGCTGACGCATCTTCCCGCTGATGTGTGCCAGGACTTTGTGGCCGTTGTCGAGCTCCACCCGGAACATGGCGTTCGGCAGCGACTCGCGGATCGTGCCCTCGAGTTCGATGGCGCCGTCTTTCTTGGCCATATGCTTGCTTACACCGCACCTTGCTTGTCGTTGGACTGCTCGTCGTCGGGACGGTCGTCAGGACGATCGAGACTCCGCACGCGCACGTACTCATTTCTGAGCCCACGCCATGGCCTGGGGGCGCGAGGTCCACAGGCACGCACAGAGCACCGGCTGCCAAGCATACGTCCATAACGCCGCTCGGCCAAAACGACACACACCCGACCACATCGACGCGCGCGGTCAGTGCGCCGGGTTCAGGGCATGGCGGCGCCATCGCGCCGTCCGAGTGGCGACGCGCGTCAGGTAAGGGCTCCCAGGGCGACGCCCAAGGAGCCCAGGACGGCAGCCCCCCCGTCAGGTGCCGTGAGCACGATCGGTCCGGTCTCCGTGATGGCGACCGAGTGCTCCCAGTGGGCAGCGACCGACCCGTCCAGAGTCACGACGGTCCAGTCGTCCTCGAGCACGTCCACCTCTGGGGACCCCATGGTGATCATCGGCTCGATGGCCAGTGCCATCCCAGCCCGCAGCAAGGGGCCGCGGCCGGGTGGGCCCACGTGGACCACTGATGGCTCCATGTGCATCGCAGAGCCGATGCCGTGGCCAACGTAGTCGCGGACGATCCCGTACCGACCGGCGATGGACTCCTCGCACGCGGCGCCGATGTCGGACAGCCGAGCCCCGACCACAGCACGTGCGATCCCGGCCCACAGCGCGCGCTCCGTGGCGGCCGACAGCTGGGCGGCGGCGGTCGTGACCTTGCCCACGGCGACCGTGACCGCCGCATCGGAGTGCCAGCCGTTCACGATCGCCCCGCAGTCGATCGAGACCAGGTCCCCCTCATGCAGGACTCGCGAGCCCGGGATGCCGTGGACCACCTCGTCGTTGACCGACACGCAGATCACCGCTGGGAACCCGTGGTACCCCTTGAAGTTGGACCGGGCACCGGCGTCCCTGATGTAGCGCTCGACGGCCGCGTCCAACTGCCCGGTGGTCACTCCCGGCTCGACCAGATCCCTGACCATGGCCAGGGCGCCGGCCACGACGAGCCCGGCCGCCCGCATCTGCCGGAGCTGGTCCGAGGTCTTGATCTCGATGCGCGACCGCCTGCCGAGCACGTCAGCCCTGGGTGGCAGCCAGCACGCGGTCGCGGACTTCGTCGATCGAGCCCATGCCGTCGACGCGGACCAGCAGTCCCGCCATGGCATAGACGCGGGTCAACGGCTCGGTCTGCTCGGCATAGACCTCCATGCGGCGGCGGATGACGTCCTCGGTGTCATCGGCACGGCCCTGGTCCTGGGCGCGCTTGAGCAGGCGGGTCACGACTTCGTCGGTGTCCACGGTCAGCTCGACCACCGTGTCCAGGCTGACGCCGAACTCGGACAGCATCTTGTCGAGGACCTCAACCTGCTCCAGGGTGCGCGGGTACCCATCCAGGAGGAAGCCGGTGGCGGTGTCCGGCTGGGCCAGCCGGTCCTTGACCATCGCGTTCGTGATCTCGTCTGGCACGTACTCGCCGCGAGACATGTACTTGCCTGCCTCGACCCCGAGCGGCGTGCCCTCGGAGAGGTTCGCCCGGAAGATGTCGCCAGTCGAGATGTGTGGGATGCCGAGGCGCTCGGCAACGACGACAGCCTGCGTGCCCTTGCCCGCGCCTGGGGGGCCCATGAGGATGATTCGCATCAGCGGAGGAACCCTTCGTAGTTTCGTTGCTGCAGCTGGCTCTCGATCTGCTTCACAGTATCGAGTCCGACCCCCACCATGATCAGCAGGCTGGTCCCACCGAAGATGAATCTGCCGGAGACCCCCAGTCCGCTGAACGCGAAGACGGGGATCACCGCGATGAAGGCCAGGTACAGCGAACCAGGCAGCGTCAGCCGGCTGAGCACGTAGTCGAGGTACTCAGCCGTGGGTCGCCCGGCTCGGATGCCCGGGATGAACCCTCCGTACCGCTTCATGTTGTCGGCCACCTCGGTGGTGTTGAAGGTGATGGCCACATAGAAGTAGGTGAAGAAGATGACCATCGCCGAGAACACGAGCAGGTAGAGCGGCTCCGTTCCCTGGGTCAGGTGTCGCTGGATGAACTGCGAGACCCCGGAGGTGGGATCGGTGAGCTGGACGAACAGGGAGGGCAGGAACAGCACGGACGACGCGAAGATGACGGGGATGACGCCGGCCATGTTGACCTTCAGGGGGATGTAGGTCGACGTCCCGCCGTACATCCTCCGGCCGACCATCCGCTTCGCGTACTGCACGGGTATCCGCCGCTGGCCCTGCTCGACGAACACCACGGCCATGATCACCAGCAGGCCGACCAGCAGGGTCAGGGACGTGATGAAGATCCCCCGGGTCGCGTTGATCGCGGCGATCTGGGACGGGAACGAAGAGATGATCGAGGTGAAGATCAGCAGTGACATCCCGTTGCCGACGCCCCGGTCCGTGATCAGCTCGCCGAGCCACATGATCACCGCGGTGCCGGCGGTCATGGTGGCGACCATCGTGATGACCGTCAGGATGCTGTCATCGGGGAAGAGGTCTGCGTTGCAGCCCTGGAAGAGGCGGCCGGGGACCCGGGCCAGTGCAACGATGCTGGTGGACTGCAGGATGGCCAGGGCGATGGTGAGGTATCGCGTGTACTGGGTGATCTTCGTCTGCCCGGCGTGCCCCTCCTTCTTCAGGGTCTCCAGCCGCGGGATGACCACGGTCATCAGCTGCAGGATGATGCTGGCCGTGATGTAGGGCATGATGCCCAGCGCGAAGACCGAGAGCTGCAGCAGCGCGCCTCCGCTGAACAGGTTGATCAAGCCGTACAGGGAGTTGCCCTCAACGCTGGTGATGCAGCTCTGCACGGCGTTGTAGTCGACTCCCGGGGTCGGGGTCACCGATCCCAGCCGGAACAGCGCGACGATGCCCAGGGTGAACAGCAGCTTCTTGCGCAGGTCGGGCGTCCGGAAGGCCGAGGCGAAGGCGGAGAGTTGCAAGTCGAGTCCTCCCTCAGGGCGCGCTACAGCGTTGCGCCAGACTGGAACAGCCTAACAGCCGTTTTCCGGGCACCCGCCGCGTGGGAATGCCGCCACCGGACATATCTGGTCACTGCGCAGCGCCGCCCCGAGGAGTCCGGGCGGCGCTGGTTCCGGTCGTGGGAGTGCAGGCATCACAAGTGCGACCCGAGGGGCTCTCGCCCCCCGGCTCCGGCACATATCTACGGACGGGGCCAGCATCCCGTCGCTGGGGATCGGCCGTCCCCTAGGCGGTGACCACGCTGCCGCCCGCGGCCGCGATCTTGGCCTTCGCCGACTCCGAGGCAGCATCGACGGTCACAGTCAGCGCGACGGCAAGTTCGCCGTTGCCAAGGACCTTCACGGGCTCCCCCTTGCGCACCGCGCCCTTGGCGACCAGATCGGGAACAGTGACGTCCCCGCCCGACGGGTACAGCGCCGCCAGAGTGGCCAGGTTCACGACTTGGAAGGCAACCTTGTTGGGGTTCTTGAACCCCTTCAACTTGGGCAGCCGCATGTGCAGTGGCATCTGCCCGCCCTCGAAGCCTGCCGAGACCGAGTAGCGGGCCCGGGTGCCCTTCGTGCCACGGCCGGCGGTCTTGCCACGCCTGCCGCCCTCACCGCGGCCGACCCGGGTCTTGCTCGTGTTCGCGCCCGGAGCGGGGCGCAGGTGATGGACCTTGAGGGTCATGTCAGTCGACCTCCTCGACGGTCACCAGATGCGGCACCGCCTTGGCCATCCCGAGGATCTCGGGACGGTTCTCCTTGATAACGACATCGTTGATCCGCTTGAGCCCCAGGGAACGGACGCTGTCCTTCTGCACCTTCGTGCAGCCGACGAGCCCATGGACCTGCGTGATCTTGAGCCTGGTGCCCATCAGCGGGCTCCCTCCGTGCTCACAGCGGCCTTCTGCGCCCGGATCAGGGCGGCTGGGGCGACATCCTCCAGCGCCAGACCCCGCCGAGCCGCGACCGCCTCGGGACGCTCCAGCATCTTCAGGGCGAAGACCGTCGCGTGCACGACGTTGATCGCGTTGTCCGAGCCCAGCGACTTGCTCAGCACGTCATGGACCCCAGCGCACTCGAGCACGGCACGCACCGGGCCGCCGGCGATGACCCCCGTTCCGGGCGCGGCTGGGCGCAGCATGACCACGCCGGCCGAGTCCTCGCCCGTCACCGGATGGGGGATCGTCCCCTGGATCCTCGGCACGGTGAAGAAGTGCTTCTTGGCCTCCTCCACGCCCTTGGCTATGGCGGCGGGGACTTCCTTGGCCTTGCCGTACCCGACGCCCACGGTGCCATCGCCGTCTCCGACCACGACCAGCGCGGTGAAGCTGAACCGGCGACCACCCTTGACGACCTTGGCCACGCGGTTGATGGCCACGACGCGCTCGAGGTAGGGGGACTTCTCCTCCCGGGGCGCCCGATCATCCCGGCGACCGCGGCGCTCACCTGAGCCGCCGGCGGCGCCCTCTCCGGGCCCGCCGCTGCGGCGCTGAACTCCAACCATTGGTTCTCGTCCTCTTCCTCGTCAGAAGGCCAGACCGCCGTCGCGGGCGCCGTCGGCCAGGGCCGCGATGCGACCGTGATACTGGTTGCCGCCACGGTCGAACACGACCGTGGCGATGCCTGCGGCTCTGGCGCGCTGCGCCACGAGCTCGCCGACCTTGCGGGCCTTGGCCGTCTTGTCCCCCGAGTCCGCGCGCAGGTCCGCCTCCATGGTGGAGGCCCAGGCCAGCGTCGTCCCAGCGGTGTCATCGACCACCTGCACGAACAGGTGCCGCGCTGATCGGTTGACGACCACGCGCGGACGCGCGGGCGTGCCGACGACCTTCTTGCGCACGCGCAGGTGCCGGCGCGAGCGCCCCACTCGGGTGCTGCTCCCGGAACCGATCTTGGTTGCCACAGCCATGGTCTACCGACCCGCCTTTCCGGCCTTGCGGCGAATGACCTCGCCCTCGTAGCGCACGCCCTTGCCCTTGTAGGGGTCAGGCTTGCGCAGCTTCCGCAGCTCCGCGGCGACCTCGCCGACCTGCTGCTTGTCGATCCCCGAGACCGAGAACCGGGTGGGCGCCTCGACCGCGAAGATGATCCCCTCGGGAGGTGCGACCAGGACCGGGTGGCTGAAGCCCAGGGAGAACTCGAGGTCCTTGCCCTTCGCGGTCACGCGATAGCCCGTCCCGACGATCTCCAGCTTCTTCGTGTAGCCCTGCGTCACTCCGGAGACCATGTTGGCCACGAGCGTCCTGGTCAGGCCGTGCAGCGACCGCGAGGTGCGCCCATCGTCGGGCCGCTTCACGGCGAGCGTGCCGTCCGCAGCCTTCTCAACCGTGATCGGGGCCGCAACCGTGTGGTTCAGGGTCCCCTTGGGGCCCGTGACCTTCACCTCAGCACCGTTGATTGCCACGTCCACGCCGGGGGGCACAGTGATCGGAAGTCGTCCGATTCTGGACATGATTCGATCCTCCCGTCACCAGACGTAGGCGAGGACTTCCCCGCCGACGCCCTTGGCCTTGGCCTGCCGATCAGTCAGCAGGCCCGTGGATGTGGAGATGATCGCGATGCCCAGGCCGCCGAGCACCCGCGGCATCGCGGTGCTCTTGGCGTAGACCCGCAGGCCGGGCTTGCTCACGCGCCGGAGGCCGGCGATGGAGCGCTCCCGACTGGGGCCGTACTTCAGCACGATCGTGAGGGTCTGCCCCACGGTCGCGTCCTCAGTCCTGAAGTCCGCGATGTACCCCTGGGACTTCAGGATCTCGGCGATCCCGAACTTGATCTTGGAGAGCGGCATTGACACGGTCTCGTGGTAGGCCGTGTTCCCGTTGCGGATACGGGTGAGCATATCCGCGATCGGGTCTGTCATTGTCATGGCCTTCGGGCCTTTCTCGCCGTGGTATCCGCTGGCAGTGCCGGCGGACCTGCGGCGCCTGAATAGGTTGGGGGTGGACGGGGCTACCAGCTGGACTTGGTCACGCCGGGCAGCTCACCGCGGTGCGCCATCTGGCGGACGCAGACCCGGCACAGGCCGAACTTGCGATAGACCGAGTGCGGTCGACCGCACCGGGTGCAGCGGGTATAGGCACGCACGGCGTACTTCGGCTTGCGCGCCTGCTTGTTGATCAGGGCCTTCTTCGCCACGTGGTCACTTCTCCTTGTAGGGGAACCCGAGCGCCTTGAGCAGCGCGCGCCCCTCGTCATCAGTCCTGGCGGTCGTGACCACCGTGATGTCCATGCCGCGGACGCGGTCGATCCTGTCCTGGTCGATCTCGTGGAACATGGACTGCTCGATCAGGCCGAACGTGTAGTTCCCGTTGCCATCGAACTGGGCGGGGCTGAGCCCGCGGAAATCACGGATGCGCGGCAGCGCCACGCTGAGGAGGCGGTCGAGGAACTCCCACATCCGATCGCCGCGAAGGGTCACGTGGCACCCGATCGGCATGCCCTCGCGCAGCTTGAACTGCGCGATCGACTTGCGCGCCTTGGTCACCTGCGGCTTCTGGCCGGTGATCGCCGTGAGGTCGCGGATCGCGCCCTCGATCAGCTTCGAGTCGCGGGCAGCCTCCCCGACTCCCATGTTGACCACGATCTTGACAAGGCCGGGGACCTGCATGACATTGGCATACTCGTACTGCTTGCGCAGCGCGGGGAGGATCTCCTCCCGGTACCGCACCTTCAGCCGTGGCATCGTAGCAGCCGCAGGTGTGGCGACCTCAGCGGTCGCCGCCGGTGCCGGTGGTGCCTCTGCGGCCCGCTTCGAGGGCGCGGCCGCAGCCTTCTTCGTCGTGGCGGACGCCGAGGCCGCCTTCTTGGCCGAGCCGGCTGTCGAAGTGGTCCGCTTGGCCGATCCAGCTGTCGAGGTGCTCATCAGATGTCCTTACCGGAGCGCTTCGAGACTCGCACGTTGCGCTGTGCCGAGTACGTGGTCCCATCGGGGCGGGTCCGGTCGACCGTCTCCCTGCGGAAGCCCACTCGCGTGGCCCGCTTCTCGTCTGCGGGGACCAGCATCACGTTGGAGACGTGGATCGGCGCCTCCTTGACCACGATCCCTCCGGTCTTGGCGCCTCGGGCGTTCTGGCCGACCTTCGTGTGCCGCTTGACGCGGTTCACGCCCTCAACCAGGACGCGCTGGGTGTCGGGGTACACGACCAGGACCGTGCCGGTGACGCCGGCGTCCCTGCCGGCAATCACCTGCACGGTGTCCCCCTTGCGGATCTTCGCCATCACAGCACCTCCGGGGCCAGCGAGATGATCTTCATGTACTTCTTCTCGCGCAGCTCGCGGCCGACGGGCCCGAAGATGCGGGTTCCACGCGGCTCCCCATCGCCCTTGAGGATCACTGCGGCATTCTCGTCGAACTTGATGTACGACCCGTCGGGACGGCGACGCTCCTTGGCGGTGCGCACGACGACGGCCTTGACGACTTCGCCCTTCTTGACGTTGCCGCCCGGGATGGCGTCCTTGACCGTTGCCACTATGACGTCGCCGATGCCGGCGTAGCGCCGACCCGACCCGCCGAGGACGCGGATGCAGAGCAGCTCCTTGGCACCCGTGTTGTCGGCGACCCGCAGTCGCGACTCCTGCTGAATCACGTTCTTCTCCTGATCGTCGTGCCGGTTCTCGCAGGGTCCGCCCACGAGCCTGGCCGAACCGGACTACTTGGCCTTCTCGAGGATCTCCACCACGCGCCAGCGCTTGGTCGCCGACGTCGGACGGGTCTCCATCAACAGGACGCGGTCGCCGACGCTGGCGGTGTTGGCCTCGTCGTGCGCCTTGAGCTTGGCCGTGCGGCGCACGACCTTGCCGTAGAGCGGGTGCGTGAAGCGATCCTCGACGGCGACGACCACAGTGCGGTCCATCTTGTCGCTGACGACGTACCCCTCGCGGGTCTTGCGGTAGCCCCGGGTCATGGCCTGGGCCTGGGACGAGCTCGGCGTCACAGACTGTTCCTTCTTGCTCATGCCTTGGCACCCTTCTTGGCCTTGGCCGACGTGGTCGACGCCGCGACGACTGGCTCGTCGGTGATGCCCAGTTCGCGCTCGCGCATCACGGTGTAGATGCGCGCGATGTCCTTCTTGACCGCGCGCAGCCGTCCGTGGCTCTCCAACTGCCCCGTGGCGGCCTGGAAGCGCAGGTTGAACAGCTCCTCCTTGGCCTCGCGCAGCTTGGTCACCAAGTCCTCGGTGTCTACGTTGCGCAGCTCGCCTGCGGTGGTAGCAGCCATCAGTCCTCACCCACTTCACGCCGGACGATCCGGCACTTCATCGGCATCTTGTGCGCAGCGCGCATCAGCGCCTCCCGAGCGACCGTCTCGTCGGGGTAGCTCAACTCGAACAGCACTCGACCCGGCTTGACGTTGACCACCCACCACTCGGGCGAGCCCTTGCCGGATCCCATGCGGGTCTCAGCGGGCTTCTTGGTCAGGGGCCGGTCCGGGTAGACGTTGATCCACACCCGTCCGCCACGACGGATGTGCCTGGTGATCGCGATACGAGCGCTCTCGATCTGACGATTCGTCACGTAGGAGTGCTCCAGCGCCATGAGCCCGTACTGGCCGAACGTCACCTTCGTGCCGCCGGAGGCGTGCCCGTGCCGGTCCGGGCGGTGCTGCTTGCGGTGCTTGACCCGCCGAGGGATCAACATGTCAGGACTCCGTTCCAGCAGTCTCGACGGCGCCGGCAGAGGCCGGGGCCTGCTCACGGTCGCGACGAGGGCGCCCGCCCGCGGGACGGCGCGCCTGACCCAGACGACTGGCTGCGGCTGCGGCTTCCCGCTCGGCCTTGGATCCGGTCACGTCGCCCTTGTAGATCCAGACCTTCACGCCGATCCGGCCGAACGTGGTCCTGGCCTCGTAGAACCCGTAGTCGATGTCCGCGCGCAGCGTGTGCAGCGGGACGCGGCCCTCTCGGTAGAACTCCGACCGGGACATCTCCGCCCCGCCCAAACGACCGGAGCACTGCACCCGGATCCCCTTGGCGCCGGACTTCATGGTCGACTGCATGCCCTTGCGCATCGCGCGCCGGAACGACACGCGACTGCTCAGCTGCTCGGCGATGCCCTGCGCGACCAGCTGGGCGTCCGTCTCCGGGTTCTTCACCTCCAGGATGTTCAACTGCACCTGCTTGGCAGTGAGCTTCTCGAGGTCACCCCGGATGCGCTCTGCCTCCTGGCCGCGGCGACCGATCACGATCCCCGGTCGCGCCGTATGGATGTCGACCCGCACGCGGTCGCGGGTGCGCTCGATGTCGACGTGGCTGATGCCGGCCCGCTCCATGCCCTTGCTGAGCATCCGCCGGATCGCCACGTCCTCGGCGACGTAGTCGCGATAGCGCTGGCCGGTCTTCGTGGAGTCCGCGAACCACCGGCTGGCGAAATCGGACGTGATTCCCAGGCGGAACCCGTGCGGATTGACCTTCTGGCCCATTCCGTCAGCCCTTCTTCCCAGTCGCAGGACGCGCTGCGACGACTACGGTGATGTGGCTCGTGCGCTTGTTGATCCGATACGCCCGGCCCTGGGCCCTCGGACGGAACCGCTTCATCGTCGGACCCTCGTCGACGTAGGCCTCGGCCACGTACAGCGTCGAGACATCCTTGTGCTGGTGGTTGTTCACGGCGTTGGCGATGGCGCTGTCGAGCACCTTGCCCACTGGCTCGCTGGCCCCCTGCGGAGCGAACTGCAGCACAGCCTGCGCCTGTGCAGCTGGCAGTCCACGGATGAGGTCCACCACCCGGCGGGCCTTCATGGGCGTGACGCGGACGAACCGCGCCTGGGCCCTGGCTTCCATCGCTTACCCCTTGCTGTGTCTTGGTCTCGTATCGTACGATTGTTCGATAGGCCGCTGGCTGTCTCCGCTGTCGCTTCGGCTCACGCCTCGCACCCAGCTACGACGACTAGCGGCGCTTGGCCTTCCGGTCGTCCTTGACGTGGCCGCGGAAGGTGCGGGTCGGGGCGAACTCGCCGAGCTTGTGGCCGACCATGTTCTCGGTCACGAACACCGGCACATGCTTGCGACCGTCGTGGACGGCGATGGTGTGCCCGAGCATCTCCGGCACGATCATCGACCGTCGCGACCAGGTCTTGATCACGTTCTTGGTTCCCCTGGCGTTCTGGACGTCCACCTTCTTGGTCAAGTGGTCGTCGACGAAGGGTCCCTTCTTAAGGCTTCGCGGCATGTGTGGGTTCCTCAGCGCTTCTTGCCGGTCTTGCGGCGGCGGACGATGAACTTCTCGGAGGCCTTGTGCGCCTTGCGCGTACGGCCCTCGGGCTTGCCAGCGGGGTTCACCGGATGGCGTCCGCCGGAGGTCTTGCCCTCACCACCACCGTGCGGATGGTCGATCGGGTTCATGGCAACGCCACGCACCGTGGGCCGCTTGCCCTTCCAGCGCATGCGCCCGGCCTTGCCCCAGTTGATGTTCGACTGCTCGGCGTTGCCGACCTCCCCGATGGTGGCCCGGCAGCGTGCATCGACGTTGCGGATCTCGCCAGAGGGCATGCGCAACTGGGCATACGGGCCGTCCTTCGCCACCAACTGCACGCTCGCGCCGGCTGAGCGGGCGATCTTCGCCCCGCCACCAGGGCGCAGCTCCACGGCGTGCACGACCGTGCCGACCGGGATGTTGCGCAGCGGCAGGTTGTTGCCCGGCTTGATGTCAGCCGACGGCCCGGTCTCGACCCGATCGCCCTGCTTGAGCTTCTCGGGCGCGACGATGTAGCGCTTCTCGCCATCGGCGAAGTGCAGCAGGGCGATGCGCGCGGTCCGATTGGGGTCGTACTCGATGTGGGCCACTCGCGCCGGCACGCCGTCCTTGTCCGAGCGCCTGAAGTCGATCACTCGGTAGGCACGCTTGTGCCCACCGCCCTGATGACGCGCGGTGATCCGGCCAGAGGTGTTCCGGCCACCCTTCTGCGGCAGTGGCTCGACCAGCGCCTTCTCCGGCTCGGACCGGGTGATCTCGACGAAGTCGGCAACGCTGGAGCCACGACGGCCCGGCGTTGTCGGCTTGTACTTGCGGATTCCCATGGTTTCCTCGTTCTGCTCAGGTTGGCCTGGTCAGCTGACCGGGCCGCCGAAGATGTCTATGCGGTCACCCGCAGCCACCGAGACGATCGCTCGCTTCGTGTTGGACCGGCGGCCCAACCCACGACGCGTGCGCACGCGCTTGCCCTCCCGGTTCTGCGTGTTCACGGACACGACCTTCACCTTGAAGACCTTCTCAACCGCGATCTTGATCTCGGTCTTGTTGGCATCTGGGGCGACGATGAACGTGTACTTGTTCTCGTCCAGCAGGCCGTAGCTCTTCTCTGAGATGACCGGCGCGATCAACACGTCCCGGTGGTCGGTGACCCTCACTTGGCCGCCTCCTCTTCCTCATCGCCGGCCGCGCTTCCAGTGGCCGGCGCAGCCTCAGCCGCGGCTGCCTCATCGGCTACGTCGCTCGCGGCCTTGCGGCGCCGGACGGCGACCTGGGCCTTGGCCTCCGCCGTCTTCTCGGCGACCTCCGCCTTGGCCTCGACCACCTTCGCGGCGACCCCAGCGGCCGCCTCGGCGACCTCAGCCTTGGCCTCGGTCAGCTCCTCAGCGACCTCCGCCTTCACCTCGACCACCTTCGCCGCGACCCCAGCGGCCGCCTCGGCGACCTCAGCCTTGGCCTCGGTCAACTCCTCAGCGACCTCCGCCTTCACCTTGGCGACCCTCTGGGTCACCTCGGCCTTGACCTCCGCAGCCTTCTGGCTGAACCCTGCGGCGGCCTGAGCCGTCCTCGCGGCCGGCGCAGCCTTGGCAGCGCCCTCCGCGACGCGGGGGGCCTTGGTGCAGATCGGACCGGACAGGAACGCTTCAAGGGCCCCTGACGTGAAGACCACGTCATCGCTGCACAGGACGTCGTAGGTGTTCAGCTGGTCGGCGACCAGCAGGTGCACGCCGGGCAGGTTGCGCAGGCTCTTCCAGCCGACGATGTCGTCCCGCTCCACGACCACCAGCGCGTTGCGCCGGCCGGTCAGCGCCGCCAGCGTCGCTGCGGCGCCCTTGGTCGACGGCAGGTCCCCGTCCACGACCGCGCTGATCACGTGCACGCGCCCACCGCGGGCACGATCGGAGAGTGCACCCCGCAGCGCAGAGGCCTTCATCTTCTTGGGTGTCCGCTGCTCATACGTCCGCGGGGTCGGACCGTGCACCACGCCACCGCCGGTGAACTGCGGCGCGCGCGTGGAGCCCTGACGGGCTCGCCCAGTGCCCTTCTGCTTGTACGGCTTGCGACCGCCACCGCTGACCTCGCCGCGGCTCTTGGTGTCGTGCGTGCCCTGTCGAGCCGCAGCCTGCTGCGCCACGACCACCTGATGGATCACCGGCACGTTCACCTGTACGTCGAACACCTCGGCGGGCAACTCGACCGAGCCGGCGGTCGTGCCCGCAGGCGTCAGCACATCGATGCTTGCCATCGTCATGACCCCTTCGCAGCGGTGCGCACGAAGACCAGGCCGCCCTTCGGGCCTGGCACCGCGCCCTTGATCAGAAGCAGGCCCTGCTCGGCGTCCACTGCATGGACGGTCAGGCCCTGGGAGGTCTGCCGGACCGCACCCATGCGCCCGGCCATCCGTACTCCCTTGAACACGCGCCCGGGCGTGGCGCACGCGCCGATCGAGCCCGGCTTGCGGTGGTTCCGGTGCGCGCCGTGGCTGGCACCCACCCCGGAGAATCCGTGGCGCTTCATCACGCCAGCGAACCCCTTGCCCTTCGTCGTCCCCGAGACGTCGACCGTCTGCCCGGCCTCGAACACCTCGGCGCTGATCTGCTGGCCGAGCGTGTAGCTGGCGGCATCGTCGGTGCGGATCTCGACGAGGTGACGGCGCGGCGTGACGCCCGCCTTCTCGAAGTGCCCCGCCATCGGCTGGTTCACCTTGCGGGGGTCGATCGCCCCGAACGCGATCTGAACTGCCTCGTAGCCGTCGATCTGCGGGGTCCGGACCTGCGTGACGAAGCACGGGCCAGCCTTGACCACGGTGACCGGGACGACGCGATTGGCGCTGTCCCACACCTGGGTCATCCCGAGCTTCTCACCCAGGATGCCCTTCACGTTGGTTCCCATGTGCGTCGTTCCTTCTCTACAGCTTGATCTCGATGTCGACACCAGCCGGCAGGTCAAGCCGCATGAGCGAGTCGACGGTCTTGGGCGTGGGGTCGATGATGTCGATCAGCCGCTTGTGCGTGCGCATCTCGAAGTGCTCGCGGCTGTCCTTGTACTTGTGGGGCGAACGGATGACGCAGTAGACGTTCTTCTCCGTCGGCAGCGGCACCGGGCCGGCAACCTGCGCACCAGTGCGAGTCACCGTCTCGACGATCTTGCGCGCCGACGAGTCGATGACCTCATGGTCGTATGCCTTGAGCCTGATGCGGATCTTCTGTCCCGCCATGATGGCTTTGCCTGTCCTTCTCTTCGGGTGGCCGGTGAGGGCCGGGTCTTCCTGCTGCCTTCGGCTCCGCTCGAAGGGGCGCGGCCGGCCCGCGCCGCCCACGCCCCATCGAGGGGTTCGAGCTACTTGAGGATCTTCGTCACCCGCCCGGCGCCGACGGTCCGGCCGCCCTCGCGGATGGCGAAGCGCAGGCCCTCCTCCATGGCGATGGGCTGGATCATGTCGACCTTCATGTTGGTGTTGTCACCAGGCATGACCATCTCGGTGCCCTCCGGCAGCGTCACCACACCGGTCACGTCGGTCGTCCGGAAGTAGAACTGGGGACGGTAGTTGTTGAAGAAGGGCGTGTGCCGGCCACCCTCGTCCTTGCCAAGGATGTAGACCTGCGCCTCGAACTGGGTGTGCGGGGTCACCGAGTTCGGCTTGCACACGACCTGGCCGCGCTCCACGTCCTCACGCTTGACGCCGCGGAGCAGCAGGCCAACGTTCTCGCCAGCCTGGCCCTCGTCGAGCAGCTTGCGGAACATCTCGACCCCGGTGACCGTCGTCTTCATGGTCTGCGGGCGGATCCCAACGATCTGGACCTCGCCGCCGACCTTGATGATGCCGCGCTCGATGCGGCCGGTCACCACGGTGCCGCGACCGGTGATCGTGAAGACGTCCTCGATCGGCATGAGGAACGGCTTGTCGATCTCACGCTCGGGGGTCTTGATCCAGGTGTCGACCGCGTCCATGAGCTCCATGATCGAGTCGTCCCACTTGGACTTGCCCTGGAGGACGGGCGCCGCCGCCACGCGCACGATCGGTGACTCGGCCGAGAACTCGTAGCTCTCCAGCAGCTCGCTGACCTCGAGCTCGACCAGCTCGAGGATCTCCTCGTCGTCGACCATGTCGCACTTGTTGAGCGCGACGACGATCGCCGGCACGCCCACCTGACGGGCCAGGAGCACGTGCTCCTTGGTCTGTGGCATCGGGCCGTCGGTGGCCGCCACCACGAGGATCGCACCGTCCATCTGCGCAGCGCCGGTGATCATGTTCTTGATGTAGTCGGCGTGGCCCGGGCAGTCCACGTGCGCGTAGTGCCGCTTCTCGGTCTGGTACTCGACGTGCGCGATCGAGATGGTGATGCCGCGCTGCCGCTCCTCAGGAGCCTTGTCGATCATGTCGAACGGAGTGAACGGGTTCACGTCCGGGTACTTGTCGTGCAGCACCTTGGTGATCGCCGCGGTAAGGGTGGTCTTGCCATGGTCGATGTGCCCGATGGTGCCGATGTTGACGTGGGGCTTGGTCCGCTCGAACTTGGCCTTCGCCACTGGGGTCCCTCCTCAGGACGGGTTGGACTCGCCTGACGACGTGGTCCGCTTCTTCTTGGGTAGTGCTGGTTCGTTGCTCTCGGGTGGGGGCTCGACGAACTGGTCCGCCACCCCCGCTGGGTGCTGGTCATGCTGTGGGCCCGCGGCCCGGTCGTGCTGCTCCTGCTGTCGTCCCTCCTGCGCCTGGCCTGCGATCACTCGCCCTTCGCCCGCGCGACGATCTCCGTCGCGACGTTCTGCGGGACCTGGGCGTATGAGTCGAACTGCATCGAGTAGCTCGCCCGGCCCTGCGTCTTGCTGCGCAGGTCCCCGACGTACCCGAACATCTCTGACAGCGGGACCAGGGCCTTCACGACCCGGGCGCCCGCTCTCTCATCCATCGCCTGGATCTGGCCTCGGCGGGAGTTCAGGTCACCGATCACGTCGCCCATGAAGTCCTGGGGCGTGGTGACCTCGACCGACATCATGGGTTCGAGCAGGACCGGAGCCGCCTTGCGGGCTGCCTCCTTGAAGGCCATCGACCCGGCGATCTTGAAGGCCAGCTCAGAGGAGTCCACCTCATGGTAGGCACCATCCTGGAGCGTGACCTTGACATCGACCATCGGGTAGCCGGCCAGGATCCCGTACTCCATGGCCTCCTGCACCCCGGCGTCCACCGAGGGGATGTACTCCTTGGGGATGCGCCCCCCCGTGACCGCGTTGACGAACTCATAACCGCCGTCTCCACCGCCAGTCGGCTCGATGCCGATGATCACCCGGCCGTACTGGCCCGAGCCGCCGGTCTGCTTCTTGTGCGTGTACTCGACCTTGGACACCCGCTTGGTGATCGTCTCGCGGTAGGCCACCTGCGGCTTGCCGACATTGGCCTCGACCTTGAACTCCCGGCGCATGCGGTCAACCAGGATCTCCAGGTGGAGCTCGCCCATCCCGGCGATGATCGTCTGGCCCGTCTCCTCGTCGGTGCGGACCTGGAAGGTCGGGTCCTCTTCCGCCAGCCGCTGGATCGCGGTGCCCAGCTTCTCCTGGTCGGACTTGGTCCTCGGCTCGATCGCGACGTGGATCACCGGCGCGGGGAACGTCATCGACTCGAGGACGACCGGCTTGCCCGGGGCGCACAGGGTGTTGCCCGTGGTCGTGTCCTTCAGGCCCATCACCGCCACGATCTGCCCCGGGCCCACCTCGGCGATCTCCTCGCGCTTGTTCGCGTGCATCCGGTAGATCTTGCCGATCCGCTCCCGGCGGCCCTTCGAGCTGTTCAGCACCTGTGAACCCGCGACGAGCTTGCCGGAGTAGACGCGCACATAGGTCAGCTTGCCCAGATGCGGGTCCGACATGATCTTGAATGCCAGGGCTGACAGCGGCTCAGCGGCCGAGGGCCGTCGGGTGACCACCGCGGACTCGTCCCCGGGCTTGTGGCCCTCGACGGCCTCTATGTCCAGCGGAGACGGGAGGAAGTCGACCACTGCGTCCAGCATGGGCTGCACGCCCTTGTTCTTGAACGCCGTGCCGGTGAGGACCGGGGTGAACTTGCCGCCCAGGGTCCCACGTCGAATGGCCGCCTTGAGGTCGGCCACCGGGGGCTCCTCGCCCTCGAGGTACATCAGGAGGATGTCGTCGTCGTTCTCGGCGACCGTCTCGACGAGTCGGTCCCGCCACTCCCGAGCGGCCTCAACATGAGTCGCCGGGATCTCCAGGGTGTCGAAGGACTCGCCGAGCCTGGCCTCAGGCGACCATACGAGCGCCTTCATGGCGACGAGGTCCACGACGCCGCGGAAGTCGGACTCCGAGCCGATCGGGATCTGCAGCGGCAGGGGCACGGCACCCAGCCTGGACTCGATCATGTCCACGCATCGGTGGAACTCCGCGCCGACCCGGTCCATCTTGTTGACGAAGCAGATCCGGGGCACGCCGTAGCGGTCGGCCTGGCGCCAGACGGTCTCGGACTGCGGCTCCACGCCAGCCACGCCGTCGAACACCGCGACCGCACCGTCGAGGACGCGCAGCGATCGCTCCACCTCGACCGTGAAGTCCACGTGCCCGGGCGTGTCGATGATGTTGATCTGGTGGTCGCGCCAGTGGCAGGTCGTGGCCGCAGACGTGATGGTGATCCCGCGTTCCTGCTCCTGCTCCATCCAGTCCATCGTGGCGCCGCCCTCGTGGACCTCACCGATCTTGTAGTTGATGCCGGTGTAGTAGAGGATGCGCTCGGTCGTGGTGGTCTTGCCCGCGTCGATGTGCGCCATGATCCCGATGTTGCGGACCATCGCGAGGTCAGTCACGGTGGGGCTGGACACGCTCGTCTCCCGAGTCTCTAGGTGGTGGATGGGTCTGCGGGCGCAGGCTCTACCAGCGGTAGTGCGCGAACGCCTTGTTGGCCTCGGCCATCTTGTGGGTGTCCTCGCGCTTCTTGACCGAAGCCCCCAAGCCGTTCGAGGCATCGAGGATCTCGTTCATCAGCCGCTCGGTCATGGTCTTCTCGCGACGCGCGCGGGAGTAGCCGACCAGCCAGCGCAGGGCGAGTGTGTGGGCGCGGCCAGGCTTGACCTCGACCGGCACCTGATACGTCGCGCCGCCCACGCGGCGGCTGCGGACCTCCAGCGTCGGGCGGACGTTGTCAAGGGCACGCTTGAGGGTGATCACCGGGTCGGTGCCGTTCTTCTCGCGGCATCCCTCCAGCGCACCGTAGACGATGCGCTCGGCGGTCGACTTCTTGCCGGCGAGCAGGATCTTGTTGACCAGCTGGGTGACGACCGGGGAACCGTAGACCGGGTCAACGATGACCGGACGCTTGGCAGCGGGGCCCTTGCGCGGCATCAGCTCTTCTCCTTCTTGGCGCCGTATCGGCTGCGTGCCTGCTTGCGGGCCTTGACACCCTGGGTGTCCAGTGCACCGCGCACGATCTTGTAGCGGACGCCCGGCAGGTCCTTCACGCGGCCGCCGCGCACGAGCACGATCGAGTGCTCCTGCAGGTTGTGCCCGACGCCGGGGATGTAGGCGGTGACCTCGATCTGGCTGCTCAGGCGGACGCGGGCCACCTTGCGAAGGGCAGAGTTCGGCTTCTTGGGCGTGGTCGTGTAGACGCGGGTGCAGACACCGCGACGCTGTGGGCTGCCCTTGAGGGCAGGCGTCTTGTTCTTCGCGACCTTGTCCTGTCGGCCCTTGCGGACCAACTGCTGGATCGTGGGCACTTGTACTCCGGTGCGTTGAGGGTGTCGTGGTCGTGTGCCTGCTACGCCTGATTCGCCGCGCCCACGCGGTCGGGCGTGTCGCGATCTGTCTCCAGTCGCGACCGATGCTCGATCAACAGGTGGATGGCCGATGACCCCCCCCACCGCTGCCCGTCGGGGCTGCCATCCGCGGGTCAGTCGCCTGAGCGATCTGACCACCGCAGGGCGCGGGGAAACACGCAGTGCATCCGTGCAGCGCCCGGGCGTCCCAGGCACGGAAGTGAAGGTTACCCCGCGCGCCCTGCCCGACCAAATCGGGCCCACCGGAGACCGCACGTCCCAGCACAGTTCGACCTAATGGGCCGCAATTCCAGCCGTGCCGACCGGCCCAGGAGCGCGCCCGATTCGCCAGGGGCGCAGCATCCCTCCCAGCTCACGGCACCCCAGAAGTCGTCGGCGCGCCCGCAGGGCTGGCGGCCAGCCGATCACGGACCGCGGTTGGCGTGATGCTGGAAAGGTCGCAGGGATCGCCAGTCAGCCCAGGACGGCCTCGAGGAGGTCAGGACGGGAACGTGGAGGCGTTGGAGACGGATTCCAGATCCTGCGTCGTGAGCCATCCCAGGAAGCCGATCAGGGCGATCATTGCCAGCACGGAGAACGCGATGTTGGCCCAGGCGATCCATCTGGTCGCCGTGTTCATGGAATGCCCGTCGAGCCTTCCCCCCGACTCGTCGATGGCCCGGTCGGACTGCCCGGCGAGGACGATCGCGGCAATCGAGGTGATCAACGGGCAGATCACCCACGAGGCGATCGCCAGGACCAGCGCCACGACGGACTTGCTGTCCATCTGGGCTGGTGCCTGGCGGTAGCCGGTCGGCTGCATGCCCATCGGCGGGTAGCCGGCTGGCGGATAGCCAGCGGGAGTACCCGGCCCGGACATGCCCGGGTAGGGCTGGCCCGGTGCGCCCGGGGGCTGGCCCGGGACGCCCGCAGGAGGAGTTCCCCATCCGGGCGCGGCCGCGGCCCCGTACGGGGAGGCTGGGGGCCCGCCGGCGAACCCCGCCGCAGCGCTTCCCCCATACCCGGGCGCGAGTGAGGGCGGGTTGGGCGCAGGGTTCCACGCTGGGGGCGGCGGAGGGGCAGTTGCTGGCCCGCTGGACCCCGGCGCTGGCGGAGGGGAACCGACGGTCGCGTCCGCCGGTGGCGTGCCCTGAACCGGTGGGACTGGATCAGGCGTCAGGGAACTGGAATCGGCGGGATCGGTAGGACCTGGCTGCAGCGACACATGCGCATCGTATCCCGGGCCGCGCCGAGCCAGGGCCCACTGGCCGCGAAAGCCGACGCTGAAGGGCCGGCCAGTCGCCCGGCCGACCCTGCACAGCGCCTCGTTCGCGTGACTACCGGTCGTAGGGGTACTGGTCGTACTCCTCCAGCGGTACGGCGGCGGCGTCGGCGGCGCTGAAGCCCTGCTGGTACAGCGTCTCGTCGTAGCCGCTGAAGGACGCGAACATCGCCGCCTTGGCCTCCTCAGTGGGCTCCACCTTGACGTTGCGGTATCGGGGCAGGCCCGTGCCGGCCGGGATGAGCTTGCCGATGATCACGTTCTCCTTCAGGCCCAGCAGCGGGTCGCTCTTGGCCTCGATCGCCGCCTCGGTCAGGACCCGGGTGGTCTCCTGGAAGGATGCCGCCGACAGCCAGGACTCGGTGGCCAGCGACGCCTTCGTGATGCCCATCAGCTCGGGCCGAGCCGAGGCCGGCTGGGTGCCCTCGGCGACCACCTTCCGGTTTCGCGCCTCGAACAGGCCCCGCTCCACGAGCTGCCCGGTCAGGAAGTCGGTGTCGCCGGAGTCGATGATCGTCACGCGCTTGAGCATCTGGCGCACGATCACCTCGATGTGCTTGTCGTGGATCGAGACGCCCTGCGACCGGTACACCTCCTGCACCTGGTCGACCAGGTGAAGCTGCACTGCACGTTGTCCCAGGACGCGCAGCACGGTCTTGGGGTCCACCGCGCCGACGGCCAGCTGGTCGCCGACCTCGACGTGGTCGCCCTCAGCCACCATCAGGCGGGCCCGCCGCGGGATCGGGTGCTCCTGCTCGGACGACCCGTCATCGGGCACGATGACGACCTTTCGGGACCGATCCGTCTCCTCGATCCGCACCCGCCCGGAGGCCTCGCTGATCGGGGCGACGCCCTTGGGGGTGCGCGCCTCGAACAGCTCGACGATGCGGGGCAGGCCGTGGGTGATGTCCTCACCGGCGACTCCGCCGGTGTGGAACGTGCGCATCGTCAGCTGGGTACCCGGTTCGCCGATCGACTGCGCGGCGATGATGCCGATGGCCTCGCCGACGTCCACCAGCTTCCCGGTCGCCAGCGAGCGGCCGTAGCACGTCGCGCAGGTGACCACCTTCGAATCGCAGGTGAGCACCGAGCGCAGCTTGACCTGGGTCACCCCGGCCTCGCAGAGCCGGTCGACCAGGGTGATCGACAGCTCGTCACCGACCGCGGCCAGCACCTCGCCGTCAACGGAGACCTCCTCGGCCAGGATCCGCGACACGGCCGAGGTGTCCACGTTCTCCTCCGGCCGGACCGTGCCGTCGGGTCCCTTGACGCCGATCGGCATCTTCAGCCCGCGATCAGTACCGCAGTCCTCCTCACGGATGATCACGTCCTGCGACACATCGACCAGCCGCCGCGTCAGGTACCCGGAGTCGGCCGTCCGCAGGGCGGTGTCGGCCAAGCCCTTCCGGGCCCCGTGGGTGGCGATGAAGTACTCCAGCACCGACAGGCCCTCGCGGTAGTTGCTCTTGATCGGTCGCGGGATGATCTCGCCCTTGGGGTTGGCCACCAGGCCGCGCATGCCGGCGATCTGGCGGACCTGCATCCAGTTGCCGCGGGCACCGGAGTTCACCATCATGAACACCGGGTTCGTCGCCGGGAAGTGCTCGCGCATCGCGTCGGCAACGTCGTCGGTCGTCCGGGTCCAGATCTCGATCAGTTCCTGCCGACGCTCGGAGTCGGTGATGAGGCCGTCGTCGTACTGGTCCTGCACGGCCTGCGCCCGGTCCTCAGCCGCCGCGAGCAGCTCGGTCTTGCGCGGTGGGGCCACCACGTCGTCGAAGGAGATGGTCACTCCCGATCGAGTCGCCCACCGGAAGCCGAGGTTCTTCAGCTCGTCCAGGGTCGCGGCGACCTGCGTCTTCGAGTAGCGCTCGGCGAGGTCGTTGACCAGGGCCCCGAGGCGCTTCTTGTCGACGTCCTCGTTGACGAAGGGGTAGTCCGGTGGCAGGGCCTCGTTGAACAGGGCCCGGCCCAGCGTGGTCTGCAGGGCAACCGGTGCACCGGGCTGCCAGTCCTCGGGAACCGCCACCCCCTCCGGCGGCACGATTCCACGCAAGCGGAGGGTGACGGGGCTCTGCAGGGCGAGCTCCTCGCTGGGCCTGGCCGGCTGCCCGGCGCCCCCAGTCGAATCGGTCCTGCTTCCGGGCTCGGCCGGTCGCCGTCGGCTGTCGTGGGCCATGATCGCCTCGGCCAGGGACGAGAACGCCTTGCCCTCCCCGGCCAGGCCCTCGCGGATGGTGGTCAGCGCGTAGATGCCCAGCACCATGTCCTGGGTCGGCGTCGTGATCGGCCGGCCGTTGGCCGGGGACAGGATGTTGTTGCTGCTCAGCATCAGGATCCGAGCCTCGGCCTGCGCCTCGGCGGACAGCGGCAGGTGCACCGCCATCTGGTCGCCGTCGAAGTCGGCGTTGAACGCGGTGCAGACCAGCGGGTGGATCTGGATGGCCTTGCCCTCGATCAGCTGCGGTTCGAACGCCTGGATGCCCAGCCGGTGCAGCGTCGGCGCCCGGTTGAGCAGCACGGGGTGCTCGGCGATCACCTCCTCCAGCACGTCCCAGACGAAGGCGTAGCGGGAGTCCTTCGCGCCGGGAGCGCGCTCGACCATTCGCTTGGCGCTCTTGATGTTCTGCGCGTGGTTCAGGTCGACCAGGCGCTTCATCACGAAGGGCTTGAACAGCTCCAGCGCCATGCCCTTGGGCAGCCCGCACTGGTGCAGCTTGAGCTGGGGCCCGACGACGATGACCGAGCGGCCCGAGTAGTCCACCCGCTTGCCGAGCAGGTTCTGGCGGAAGCGCCCCTGCTTGCCCTTGAGCATGTCCGACAGCGACTTCAACGGCCGGTTCCCCGGTCCGGTGACCGGCCGGCCGCGGCGGCCGTTGTCGAACAGCGCGTCGACAGCCTCCTGCAGCATCCGCTTCTCGTTGTTCACGATGATCTCGGGCGCGCCGAGGTCGAGCAGGCGCTTGAGCCGGTTGTTCCGGTTGATGACCCTGCGGTACAGGTCGTTCAGGTCGGACGTGGCGAATCGGCCGCCGTCGAGCTGCACCATCGGACGCAGGTCCGGCGGGATGACCGGCACGCAGTCCAGCACCATGCCGCGCGGGTCGTTGTGCGTGGTCATGAACGCCGTCACGACCCGCAGCCGCTTCAGGGCACGGGTCTTCCGCTGGCCCTTCCCGCTGCGCACGACCTCGCGCAGCACCTCGGCCTCAGCCTCGAGGTCGAATGTCGCCAGGCGGGCCTGGATGGCCGCGGCTCCCATGCCGCCGGAGAAGTACATGCCGAACCGGTCGCGCATCTCCCGGTACAGCAGCTCGTCGCCCTCCAGGTCCTGGACCTTGAGCGCGCGGAACCGGTCGAACACCCGATCCAGGTTGTCGACCCGCTTCTCCGCGCCCCGCCGCATCGCGGCCAGCTCACGCTCGGCGCCCTCACGCACCTTGCGCTTCACGTCAGCCTTGGCGGCCTCGGATTCCAGCGCGGCCAGATCGGACTCCAGCTTCTCGGCGCGCTTGGCGAGGTCGGCCTCCATCCGGTCGAGGATCTGCTTGCGCTCGACGCCGATCCGGGCCTCGATGCTGGGCAGGTCACGGTGCCGGGCCTCCTCGTCGACCGAGGTGATCATGTACGCAGCGAAGTAGATGACCTTCTCGAGGTCCTTGGGCGCCAGGTCCAGCAGGTACCCCAGGCGTGAGGGAACGCCCTTGAAGTACCAGATGTGGGTCACCGGCGCGGCCAGCTCGATATGACCCATCCGCTCGCGGCGCACCTTGGCCCGGGTCACCTCGACGCCGCAGCGCTCGCAGATGATGCCCTTGAACCGCACCCGCTTGTACTTGCCGCAGTAGCACTCCCAGTCCCTCGTGGGACCGAAGATCTTCTCGCAGAACAGGCCGTCCTTCTCTGGCTTGAGCGTGCGGTAGTTGATCGTCTCGGGCTTCTTGACCTCACCGTGGGACCAGGCGCGGATGTCGTCGGCCGTGGCCAGGCCGATGCGCAACTCGTCGAAGTAGTTGACGTCGAGCAAGGTGTGTCCTCAGTTTCGTGTGTGGTTCGTCGTCGTCGTCACGGGTGGCGCCGCCCCAGGCCGACCAGCGGCCCAGGGCGAGGGCACGTCAGAAATCCTCGACGCTGCTCGGCTCGCGCCGGACCAGGTCGATCCCAAGCTCCTCAGCTGCGCGGAACGCATCGTCGTCGGAGTCGCGCATCTCGATGGACTGCCCATCGCTGGACAGCACCTCGACATTCAGGCACAGCGACTGCATCTCCTTGACCAGCACCTTGAATGATTCCGGGATGCCGGGCTCGGGGATGTTCTCGCCCTTGACGATGGCCTCGTAGACCTTGACCCGGCCGATGACATCGTCACTCTTGATCGTGAGCAGCTCCTGCAGGGCGTAGGCGGCGCCGTAGGCCTCCATGGCCCAGACCTCCATCTCGCCGAAGCGCTGTCCGCCGAACTGCGCCTTGCCGCCCAGCGGTTGCTGGGTGATCATCGAGTACGGGCCGGTGGAGCGCGCGTGCATCTTGTCGTCGACCAGGTGAAGCAGCTTCAGGATGTAGATGTAGCCCACCGCGACCGGAGCCGGGAACGGCTCGCCGGAGCGGCCGTCGAACAGGCTCGCCTTGCCGTCCGGCCCGACCAGCCGCTCCCCCTCCTCGTTGGGAATCGTGCAGGCCAGCATCCCGGAGAGCTCGTCCTCCTTGGCACCATCGAACACCGGGGTCGCCACCCGGGTGTCGGGCTCTGCCTGCCGGGCCGAGGGGTCCAGCTTCTTCGCCCAGGCCGCGCCCGCCGGAGCCTTCCAGCCGGTCTTGGCCACCCACCCCAGATGGGTCTCCATCACCTGCCCGACGTTCATCCGGCCCGGCACGCCCAGCGGGTTGAGCACGACGTCCACGGGAGTTCCGTCCTCGAGGAACGGCATGTCCTCGATGGGCAGGATCTTGGCGATGACGCCCTTGTTGCCGTGCCGCCCGGCCAACTTGTCGCCCGTCGTGATCTTGCGCTTCTGGGCCACGTACACCCTGACCAGCTCGTTGACGCCGGGTGGCAGCTCGTCGCCCTCCTCGCGCCGGAAGACGCGGACGCCGATCACCTTGCCCGACTCGCCGTGCGGCACCTTCATGGAGGTGTCGCGGACCTCGCGGGCCTTCTCGCCGAAGATCGCCCGCAGCAGGCGCTCCTCCGGGGTCAGCTCGGTCTCGCCCTTGGGGGTGACCTTGCCGACCAGGACGTCGCCGGTCACGACGTCGGCGCCGACTCGGATCACACCGCGCTCGTCGAGGTCGGCCAGCACCTCGTCGGAGACGTTGGGGATGTCCCGCGTGATCTCCTCGGGGCCGAGCTTGGTGTCCCGGGCGTCGACCTCATGCTCCTCGATGTGGATCGAGGACAGGACGTCGTCCTGGACCAGCCGCTGGCTCAGGATGATGGCGTCCTCGTAGTTGTGGCCCTCCCAGGGCATGAAGGCGACCAGGAGGTTGCGCCCGAGCGCCATCTCGGCAGTGTCGGTGCACGGCCCGTCTGCGATGACCTGGCCGCGCTCGACCCGCTGCCCCTCGTCGACGATCGTCTTCTGGTTGAAGCACGTGCCCTGGTTGGAGCGATCGAACTTGCGCAGTCGGTAGGTCTGGTACGTAGCATCGTCATTGGCCACGGTCACGTGGTCGGCAGAGACCTCGGTGACGACGCCGCCCTTGGTCGCCGCCACGACATCGCCGGCATCGACGGCGGCGCGGTACTCCATGCCGGTGCCGACCAGCGGCGCCTCGCTGCGCAGCAGGGGGACGGCCTGACGCTGCATGTTCGCGCCCATGAGCGCTCGGTTGGCGTCGTCGTGCTCCAGGAACGGGATCATGGCGGTGGCAACCGAGACCATCTGGCGCGGGGAGACGTCCATGAAGTCCACGTCCACTGGCGCCACGAAGTCGACCTCGCCGCCCTTCGTGCGGACCAGGACGCGCTCCTCGGCGAAGTCCCCGTCGTCGGTCAGCGGTGCGTTGGCCTGCGCGATGACGTGCAGGTCCTCCTCGTCGGCGGTCAGGTAGTGGATCTCATCGGTGACCCGACCCTTCTCGTCGACCCTCCGGTACGGGGTCTCGATGAACCCGAATGCGTTGACCCGGCCATAAGTGGACAGCGACCCGATCAGGCCGATGTTGGGACCCTCAGGCGTCTCGATCGGGCACATCCGGCCGTAGTGGCTGGGGTGGACGTCACGGACCTCGAAGCCGGCCCGCTCGCGGCTCAGGCCACCGGGGCCCAGCGCAGAGAGGCGGCGCTTGTGGGTGAGACCCGAGACCGGATTGGTCTGGTCCATGAACTGGCTGAGCTGCGAGGTCCCGAAGAACTCCTTGATCGAGGCCACGACCGGGCGGATGTTGATCAGCGTCTGCGGCGTGATCGCCTCGACGTCCTGCGTCGTCATCCGCTCGCGGACCACCCGTTCCATGCGGGACAGGCCGGTGCGCAGCTGGTTCTGGATCAGTTCGCCCACAGTGCGCAGCCGCCGGTTGCCGAAGTGGTCGATGTCGTCGGTCTCGACCTGCTTGACGCCCTCGGCCGTCTCGAACGACGCCTCGCCGGCGTAGAGCCGGCAGAGGTACTCGATCGTCGCCTCGACGTCCTCGATCGTCAGGGTGCTCTGGGTGAGCTCCATGGACAGGCCCAGCTTCCGGTTCACCTTGTAGCGGCCGACCTTGGCCAGGTCGTAGCGCTTGGAGTTGAAGTAGAAGTTGTCCAGCAGGTTGCGGCCGGCCTCGACTGTCGGCGGCTCACCCGGGCGCAGCTTGCGATAGATGTCGAGCAGAGCCTCGTCCCGGGTGACGATCGGATCCTTCTCGAGCGTCAGCTCCATCGACGGCCACGCCTGGAAGCGCTCACGGATCTGCTCATGAGTGCGGCCTAGGGCCTTCAGCAGGACGCTCACGGGCTGCTTGCGCTTGCGGTCGACGCGGACCCCGACCATGTCCTTCTTGTCGATCTCGAACTCCAGCCACGCACCACGGCTGGGGATGATCTTGGCGACGAAGATGTCCTTGTCGGAGGTCTTGTCCTCTTGGCGCTCGAAGTAGACCCCCGGCGAGCGGACCAACTGGGAGACGACCACGCGCTCAGTGCCGTTGACGATGAACGTGCCCTTGTCGGTCATCAGCGGGAAGTCGCCCATGAAGACCGTCTGGCTCTTGATCTCGCCGGTGTCGTTGTTGGTGAACTCAGCCGTCACGAACATCGGCTGCGAGAAGGTCATGTCCTTCTCGCGGCACTGCTCCACCGTGTACTTCGGCGGCTCGAAGCGGTGGTCGCGGAACGACAGCGACATCGTCTCCGAGAAGTCCTCGATCGGGCTGATCTCGGTGAAGATCTCCTCCAGTCCCGACATCGTCGGAACGCTCTTCGTGCCAGACTCGAGCAGGGCGGCATCCCTGCGGGCCTGCCACGCCTCGTTGCCCAGCAGCCAGTCGAAGCTCTCGGTCTGCAGGGCCAGGAGGTTCGGGACTTCCAGGGGTTCGCGGATCTTGGCGAAGGAGACCCGGTTCAATCCGGGCGGCGGCGGAGGCGTGGCGGTCTTGCGGGAGGAGGCCAAGACAGGTCCTTCCAGAACGGTTCGCTGCGGTCAGCGCGCTGACCGTTCCTCGGTTGCGGCCCGGACAGGGCTCGTCACGGGCACGGCTGAGGTCACTGGACAGCGCAAAGCGGCAGCATACCCGATCGGGCAGCCGCTGTCGATTCCCACACGGAAACGGATGACGGTTCATCGATCGCGCTCCGTGTCCGTGCCACTCGACAGCGGGTGGCACGGCCCGGACGCGCGGTCCTCGAACCTGTCCTCCGACGTGCATCTGTCCGATGCAGCGTCGCGCAGGATGAACTTGCGTCCTGATCAGGGTGCCTCCCAAAGGCTCTGGAGTCAAGTGCTCCACGGATGTTCCTGCGCGTCGCGACTCCCGGGCAGCAGACGCGCTGCCCCATGTCCGCCGGCCGTGGGCCGGCGGACATGGGGCTGGGCGCACCCCCTCGACGGGGATGCGCCCAGTTCGTGCTGGTGCGCCGGTCAGCGCAGGGTCACTTGACAGTGACCTTCGCGCCAGCGGCCTCGAGAGCGGCCTTCGCCTTCTCGGCAGCTTCCTTGTTGACCTTCTCGACAACCGCCTTCGGGGCGCTCTCGACCAGGTCCTTGGCCTCCTTCAGGCCCAGGCTCGTCAGCGTCCGGACCTCCTTGATGACCTGGATCTTCTTCTCGCCAGCTGCCTCGAGGATGACGTCGAACTCGTCCTGCTCCTCAACTGCCTCGGCGGCGGCGGCCGTGCCCGCAGGGGCGGCAGCAGCGACTGCGGCCGGGGCTGCGGCGGTCACGCCGAAGGTCTCCTCGAACAGCTTGACGAACTCGGAGAGCTCGAGCAGCGTCATACCCTTGAACGCGTCGAGCAGCTCGTCGGTGGTCAGCTTCGCCATGATGGCGTTCCTTTCTCGTTTCCGGCCGGTGCCGGGTGTGGGCTGTTGGCCAGGGCGCTCAGCCCTGGGCGCTCTCCTCGGCTGCGGCCGCAGCGTCGGTCTCGGTCTCGGTTTCGGCCTCGGCCGGAGCCTCAGCCCTGGTTGCCGCGGCCTCGGCGGGAGCCTCGGCCTCGGCGACGGCCTCAGCAGCGGCGGCGGGCGCCTCCACCTCGACCTCGGGTACCGAGGCGGCGACCGGCGCCTCCACCTCGGCGACTGCAGGAGCCTCGGCCTGGGCCTCGGCGACAACGACAGCGGCGGGCGCGGCGCCCGCGCCCCCGATGAGGGATGGATCCGCCTCGGCAGCCACGCGCAACGCATCGATGGCCCGCGCCGCCTGGGACAGCGGGGCTGCGAACAGCGACACGGCCCGCTGGAGCGACGCGTTCATCGCTCCGGCGAGCTTGGCGAGGAGCACCTCACGTGATTCCAGATCCGCAAGCTTCGTGATGTCCTGGGCGGACAGGACCCTTCCGTCCAAGTACCCGCCCTTGATGACCAGCTTGGGGTTTGCCTTGGCGAAGTCACGGATTCCCTTCGCGGCCTCCACCGGATCGCCCTTGACGAAGGCGATGGCACTGGGACCGGCCAGCAATCCGTCCAGACCGACGACCCCGGCATCCTTCGCCGCGATCCTGGTCAGCGTGTTCTTCACCACGGCGTACGTGACGTTGTCGCCCAAGGACCGGCGCAGCGCCTTGAGCTGCGCCACAGTCAGGCCGCGATACTCCGTGAGCACGGCCGCACTCGAGGAGCGGAACTCCTCGGTGATCTCCTGCACGGCCGTGGGTTTGGGATTCCGCGCCATGTTCCTCCTTCGAGCAGTGTTGACCCCCGGCAGGCCTCTGACATGACGAACGCCCCAGCGCAGGCGCGGGGCGTTAGGAGCGATCGTCTTCGGCGGGCTCGGCCCGCCGGCGTCGGCCGGATCCTGCTCTCACCTGCGCGGGCCGCCCGCATTGTGCGGAACCTTCGACTGCTCCGCAAATCATGCGGTGGCAGCGACCGGCGGTCTTCGGTGCCGCCAACAGTACGGGACAACTGGCCGGCTCCCCAAATCCTGCGTCGACTCATGACGAACGCCCGCGCAGGTCGTCGTGGAGAAGCCACTCCCCGCTCGGCCGAAAGGACGTGCAGGCCAAGCGGGGAGGGGGAACCAACTGGGACCGACCAGCGGGTCAGGCGGACTCGTCCTCAGTGAGCAGGTCGCGGGTCCGATTCGGATCGACCTGGATGCCCGGGCCCATCGTGGTCGACAGCGTCGCCTTCTTGATGTACCGGCCCTTGGCAGCCGACGGCTTGAGCCGCACGATCTCATCGACTGCGGCCCCGTAGTTCTCCACGAGCTGCTTCTCGGTGAAGGAGACCTTCCCGATGGGGAAGTTCAAGTTGGCGTGGCGGTCGACGCGGAACTCGATCTTGCCGCCCTTGATGTCGGCCACGGCCTTTGCGACGTCCATGGTCACCGTGCCGGTCTTGGGGTTGGGCATGAGGCCACGCGGGCCCAGGATCTTGCCGAGGCGGCCGACCTTGCCCATCAGGTCAGGTGTGGCGACGGCAGCGTCGAAGTCCGTCCATCCCCCAGCCACCTTCTGGATCATGTCGTCGGAGCCGACGAAGTCCGCGCCCGCGGCGCGGGCCTCCTCGGCCTTGGCGGCGTTGGCGAAGACCAGGACTCGGGCCGTCTTGCCGGTGCCATGCGGCAACAGGACGGTGCCCCGCACCATCTGGTCGGCCTTCCGGGGGTCGACACCCAGCCGCATTGCCACCTCGACGGTCGCGTCGAACTTCGTGTGGCTGGTCACCTTGGCCAGCCGCATTGCGCCGAGCGGGGTGTGGAGTTCAGTGGGGTTGATCTCCTCAGCTGCCTTGCGGTAGCCCTTGCTGCGCTTCATGTACGGATTCCTTCCGTGAGTGGTCGAACGGGCCGCGCAGGCCCTGCCACGTGGTGCTCGGGTGCGTCGCCGCTACGAGACGGTGATCCCCATCTGACGAGCGGTGCCCTCGATGATCTTCATCGCCGCGTCGATGTCGTTCGCGTTGAGATCAGGCATCTTGGTCGCGGCGATCTGGCGAACCTGGTCCTTGGTGATCGATCCCACCTTGGTCTTCTGCGGGACGCCGGACCCCTTCTCCACACCGGCAGCCTTGAGGATGAGCTTGGCCGCCGGCGGGGTCTTGAGCACGAACGTGAACGAGCGATCCTCGTAGACGGTGATCTCGACCGGGATCACGGTGCCGCGCTGGGACTCAGTAGCCGCGTTGTACTGCTTGCAGAACTCCATGATGTTCACGCCGTGCTGGCCCAGGGCTGGGCCGACGGGCGGCGCTGGGTTGGCCTGGCCGCCGGTGATCTGGAGCTTGACCAGGCCGGTGACCTTCTTCTTCTTGGGAGGCATTCCTCTTCAGGTCCTTCGTGTGTGTGCACCCACGGTTCTGGTGACCGCGGGAGTCTGTGGCGCCGGGTGCGCTAGTTCTTCTGGATCTGGTCGAACCGCAGCTCGACGGGGGTCTCGCGGCCGAAGATCTCCACCAGTCCGGTGATCTTCTGGCCCTCGACGTTGACCTCCGAGACGGTGGCGTGCAGCGTGGCGAAGGCCCCGTCGATGACGGTCACCGAGTCACCGGGGGCGAGGTCGACCTCGACGACCTGTGCCGGCTTCCTGGGTGGGGTGGGTCCGCCGCGACCGGGGATTCCGGGGAGCCCAGGCGGGGCCTCGGGCTCCGGTCCGATCATGTTCGCCACGTCGCCCAGGGAGAGCGGGGAGGGCTCGTGGGCGTTGCCCACGAAGCCCGTGACGCCGGGCGTATGCCGCACGGTTCCCCACGACTCGTCCGTGAGCTCCATCCGGACCAGCACGTAGCCGGGGAACTTGTTCCGCTTCACCAGCTTCTTCTGACCGGCCTTGATCTCGACGACTTCCTCGACGGGGACCTCGACCTGGAAGATGTAGTCCTCCATGTTCAGCGAGGTGACCCGCGACAGCAGGTTCGTCTTGACCCGGTTCTCGTAGCCAGCGTAGGAGTGGATGACGTACCAGTCGCCAGGCGCCGCCGCCATCTCCTCCCGGAACGCAGCAAGGGGGTCCGCGGCCAGAGCGGGGGGAACCTCGGCCTCCACAGCCTCGGCCTCCACAGCCTCGGCCTCCACAGCCTCGGCCTGCCCTGTGTCGGTCGCCTCGAGAACCGCCGACGACGTGGGCTGGTCAGCCTCCTCGACGGCCTCCTCGGGGGCGCCGAACGGATCGGTCGGTGCAGGCACAGTCGTCCTCGCAGATCTCATACGGGGTGCACGATCCCGGCTCAGCCGCCGAAGATCAACAGCACCAACTTGGTGAACAGCAGGTCCAACACACCCACGATCGCGGTCACCACGGCCACGAAGACGATCACCACCCACGTGTAGGTGAGGAGCTCCCGGCGGGTGGGCCAGATGACCTTGCGCAGCTCGGCCACCATCTGGCGAAGGAACAGTGTCAGCCTCGACCACAGGCCGGGCCCCTTCGCAGGCTTCGCCGCGCCGGACGCGGTCTTCGTGCTGCTCTCGCTCACAGATCCTCCGAGGCGGACGCGGACGTCCGCGGGTGTGTGAAGAAGGGCGCCGCAGCGCCCCACCTCGCAGGGCCGGAGGGACTTGAACCCCCAACCGCCGGTTTTGGAGACCGGTGCTCTACCAGTTGAGCTACGACCCTATGGACAGACTCGATGGATTCGAGGGTCTATCCGTGTTCCACCCGCGCAGGCTACCGCGAGGGCTATTCGAACCCGAGGACCAAGTGTACGGCGAGCGGCCGCAGGGTCCAAACGCGCGTGCCTGCTCATTACGATGGGCCGCATGCCTGCCCAGAAGCGCGTATCAGCACGCATCGGCGCAATCGCCGAGTCCGCCACCCTCGCAGTCGATGCCAAGGCCAAGGCCCTCAAGGCAGCTGGCCGCCCAGTGATCGGCTTCGGCGCAGGCGAGCCTGACTTCCCGACCCCGGGCTACATCGTCGAGGCCGCCGCGGCCGCTTGCCACGACCCGCGGTGGCATCGCTACACGCCGGCCGGCGGGCTGCCGGAGCTGAAGGAGGCGGTGGCCGCGAAGACGCTGCGCGACTCGGGGTACGCGGTGGCGGCCAACCAGGTGTTGATCACCAACGGCGGCAAGCATGCGCTCTACAACGCCTTCGCAACCCTGCTGGACCCAGGCGACGAGGTCCTCCTGCCCGCCCCATACTGGACCACCTACCCGG
>JBAVLA010000263.1:0-14697 GCA_049688595.1 Candidatus Nanopelagicales bacterium
ATCCACAGCCGACTCGCGCTCGAGTCTGGTCGACCGCGGGCACGATCCAGAGCACGGTCACCCACGGCGGAGCACGGTCACCCACGGCGCACTCCTGATGGCCCGCTTCGGCGTGATCAGGAGTGACAGTGACCAAGCGCGATCAGGTCGAGCAGACCACGGATGTGCTGGGGGCAAGGGCAGGATGGCAGGATCGGAGCACGAGCCCCGGTCTGCAGGTGGGCGGGTCAGCGCCCCCGGAACCCAGCCAGGACCCGCTCGTAGAACTCGACGTGCCGAAGGGCGACGTTCGACGGATCCGTGACCGCCGCGGTCTCCCGGCTCATCTCCAGGCGCCGCTGCACCGGCCAGTGCGTCGTCAGGACCTCACGCATGGCTTGCTCGAGGGCGTCGACGTCACCGGGAGGGACCAGCCGGCCCCATTCCCTGACCTGGCCGGCGATGCCACCGACGTCCGAGGCCACGACCGGGGTGCCAGCCATGAGCGACTCGAACACCACGCTGGGCAGGGACTCGCCCATGCTGGGCAGCACAAGCGCACCGGTCCCGAGGAGCTCGGCGGTGACAGCGGCCGCGTCGAGCTTGCCGAGGAAGCGAACGCGATCGGCGATCCCGAGCTGCTCGACCCGCTGACGCAGCTCGGCCAGAATCTCCTCGCGGTGGTAGATGAAGGACAGGGTCCCGAGGTCCTCGGGAAGGCGCGAGTAGGCGTCCACCAGGCCCATCACGCCCTTGAGCGGGATCAGCTGGCCGACGAACAGCAGACCGGGCTGCTTGGCAGGACGCGCTTGGATCCTGCTGGGGTCGACCACGAAGTCGCGCGAGACGGCGTTACCGATCGCCATGGACGGCTTGCCCGCCAAGGCGCGCCGCTGGTTGAGTATCTCCCGCTCGCGCTGGCTCAGGCACACGATCCCGTCGGCGCCCCGCGTGAAGATGCGCACGCCCGCCATCTCTCGGACGTCCCACGCCGTCCGCATCGTCGACCAGCCCAAGTAGGACAGGTACGAGTGGCTCGTGTACACGACGGGGCAGCGCCGTCGGGGGTTCACCACGCGCCACATGGAGGCGATGGCGCGGTGGTGGATGTGGCAGATGTCGAAGCCCTCGTCGGACATCCTCGACTCGTGCCCTACCGCGACGACCTCATGCCCCAGCTCGCGGAGCGCATCGGCCAGCTGCACCTCGACTGGACGGTTCTCCACCCCAGCCCGCCATGAGAAGTTGCTGGCGACGAACAGGATCCTCATTCGAACTCCCTCAGCCGATCCGGCCCTTGATGCGGTTCCACGCCACCCATGTCGCCTGCCGCAGGCGTGCGCTCAGCACGCTCTCGCCGCGTGACTGCGCCAAGTCGACACGGGCGTGCCGGATTGCCTCGACCGTCTCCGGCGCGTATGTGACCGACGCCGTGACCTGCCCTCCGTGCACGCGGTACTGCAGCAGGGGCTGGCCGATGTCGTGGATCTCGCCGGTCCGCCCCAGGCGCAGCCAGAGCTCGTAGTCCTCGGCGTGCCGTGCCCTGCTCGAGTACCCGCCCGCGTCCACCACCGCCTGGCGACGCATCATCACCGACGGGTGGACGATGGGGCAGCGCCACCGCAGCTGGCGGGTCACCGGCCCTGTGCGCGTGGCCGCGCGCATCCCCGAGGGAGCGCCGTTCTCGTCGATGACTTCCGCGCCGGTGCCCACGGCCACGCACTCCGGGTGCGCTGCCAGGTAGGCCGCCTGCACGGCGAGCCGGTCGGGCTTGCACACGTCGTCGGCATCGAGCCTGGCGACGAACTCGGCGTCGCTGGCCTGCAGGCCGCGGTTGAGCACGGTGACCAAGCCCGAGAAGGCGGGCAGCACTTCGACGCGGATCCGTTCCTCGCCAAGGGCGTGGCAGGCATCCTGCACCTCCTGCGAGAACCCGTCCATGACCACCAGCAGCGACCAGTCGTCGTAGGTCTGGTCGACGACCGACTGCAGAGCCTTCCCCAACCACGGCGCCGGCGACCGCACCGGCATGAGCACGTCGACCCGCGCGGGCCGTCGGGCGTCAGTCATGGACGTTCACATCCTCCCTGCACGGAAACGGGTACCGGCGAGTCGGGTCACTCACGCGGCCGGGTCTGGCCGGGGAGCATCAGGTAGTCGCCGGCGTCCGCGAGGTTGCCCAAGGTCAGGTCCTGGCCCAGCACGTTCGAGATCTGGACGATCCGGGCAGCGAACGAGTGCCGCCTCCGGTAGAAGTCGTGCACGGCCGCACGGTCCTCATCCGCAGGCGGCTCGGCCACCATGGCGACGACGGTTTCGATGTCTGAGGCACTCGCGATGGACTCAGAGTAGAACCGCACGGTCGGGTCGAGGTCGCCGCGGCCCAGCCATCCCATATCGCTCACCTGGGTCAGGCCCACCATGCCCATGTCGAACGAGCGCTCGTTGAGCTCCCGGCCGAAGTGGAGGACGTTCTGGGTGTTGAACCCGATCTCGCACCGGTCGTACAGGCCGTGGAGCTGCGTGGGGGCGATCCGCCGGTTGACCTCCGGACCGTAGAGCTCGTAGCGCCACCCGCGCCGGTCGCTGATCTCAGCGAGCTGGGCGACCAGCGGCCGACGTGCGAGCTGGCCGACGAAGCACCACCGCAGGTCCTTCGGCGCGCCGCTTGGGCGGAACCGCTCGGGGTCGGCCGCGAACGGCAGGTACATCAGCGGTGCGCCGACCTTTGCCCAGAACTGCGGTGATCCGTAGGTGGAGTACCGGTGCCCGGCGCGAGTGATCAGCTCGAGCACATACTGCTTGGACACCATGTCGGCAACGCCGAACGGCCGCCGGATCGGGAATGGGGGGTCGTCGGAGTAGGAGAAGCTCGTGGTGGCCAGGGCGATCCGGTCGCCGTACCGCACATAGTGCCGGCAGTCCCCCCCGGCGCCATTCATCGCGATGAGCGTCTGCGATGCCGAGACCGCACGCAGCGCCGACTCGGGGATGGTGCCGTTCCAGATGATCAGGTCGTAGTCGGCAAGGCGCGCAGTGGGCGCGTCCTCCTCGGAGAGGTGCTCGACCTGCCATCCGCAGCGACTGAGCATGGCAGGGTATCCGATGTGCGGCAGGGCCAGGTGGCTACCCAGCCCGATGCCTGCGTACAGCGCCCTCGAAGCCATGGGCATATCTCCCCGATCCAAGTCGACTCTACGTATCAGACAGGGTTAAGGATACTGCCTGAAACGGACAGCTCGATCAGCCTCAGGAGCGAACAGCGACCACCCTGACGCCGTAGGCCGGGACGGTCACACGGACTCGCGTGGCATCACCTTCGAGGCGCGCAGGCAGGTCCTTGTCCGTGACCCACTCGGACGCCCGGCCCGCACTTCCCTCAACGTCGACGGAGCCCACCCAGGCCGTGCCCGCGTTGTTCACCAGCGTGACCACCGTGTCAGCGCCCACCCTGCTGATCAGGTACTCGACGGGCGGGCCGTCGACCGACACCGGGCTCTTCTCGGCCTGCAGCTCGTCCAGCAGCCAGGTACCCATGCGCAGCAGGGCCGTGCCTCCCTGGCCGGTGAGGTAATGGGGGGTGGCCAGGTAGACCCGGCCGGCCCCGACGGAGTTCCGGGTGATGAGCGGCTCCCCCGACTCTGTCCTGGCCACGACCGTGGCCGTGGTGGGCGTGACGACCTCGAACCGGAACCGGTCCTCCGCGAGGCGGCTGCCGTCAGGGACGATCGCGCTGTCGGCCTCGCCCGTCCGGCCGGTGCGCGTGACACCGGCCAGCGCCTGCGCGCTCTCCGACATCTGGGAGGAGCTGAGCACCAGGGTTCCCCCGGCTCGGACGTAGGCGCCAAGCTTGACCGTCAGGTCGTCGGGCAGGTTGCCCGGCGTCGACAGGACGATCGACGGATACCGCTCGAGCGCCTCGGCGGGGGCCCGGTCGGTGATCACGTCGATGGTCTGGCCCCACCGAGCGGTGCCCATGGGCTCCCAGGGCCGGGGATCGGCACCGGCTGCGAGGGCATCCCGGTACGCCTGCGTGGTGGCCTCGACATCGACCTGCTCGTCTGCGGTGTATCGGACCCAGGGTGCTCCGGGCGGGATCGTCCCCCAGGTCCGGTGCCCGGGAAAGGCGACGTCGAGCAGGTGGGTCAGCTCCCTGTCACCCGGGCCGTGCTCGAACGCCCCGTACCAGGAGCGCTTGGCCTGGTTGTACTGGCCGTACCGCGGCTCGTACCCGGATTCGTGCTGCTGGAGGAAGGCCATCGTGACCACCGGCGTGCGCGCGCCTGGGTGGCGGACGAGGGCGAACCGGTTGAAGCTGCGCAGCGCCCGGCCCAGCGGCGAGAGGGCCTCCAGGTCCCCGCTCGGGTCATACAGCTGCGAGGCCTCCATCAGCACGACGTGGGCTCCCGAGCCCAGTGCCATGTACAGGTGGCGACTCACCATGCTCGGCGACCACCCAGCCAGGAGCGTCCCGTCATGGTCGAAGGAACTGGCGCCATCGTTCCAGTAACGCCACGTCGAGATGTCGATCCCCCAGTCACGCCCGTTCTGGACCGCCGCCCCCCTGGCCAGGGCGATCCCCGGGCTGATCCCGCTGACCTCGTCGTTGTTGCGCTCCAGCAGCACGGTGTCGACGCCGAGGTCATAGGCGTACTGGGGGCAGAAGGCGAACACGCACACGGCGATCGTGCGGTAGCCGCGCGCGGCGACGGACTTGGCAAGCTCACCCCGCAGTCCCTTGGTCTCCCAGTAGTAGTCCATCCACCCCCGGAGCGCCTCGGCCGGGTTCCCACTCGGCTCGGGCCGCCCCTCAGCCCAGCATCCGCCCATCTGATCGAACTCGGGCAGGATGAGCCGCCACAACTCGTCTCGCTGCGGGGCACCGAGGCTGGTGAGCACATCGCGGGCCACCTCGTCCGACCCCGTGGGGTAGCCGGCGACCTCGTCCGACCCCGCGGGCTCACATACGGCCACGTCGGCGGACTCCGGCGCCGAGTACAGCGCGAAGGGCCCGCGGTGATCCTCCAACCAGGTCCGCTCCGCAGGTGTCACGTCCGTGTCGAACGTCACGCCGTTGCCCAGCCCCTTGTCCAAGTTGCGCTCAGCGGCCACCGCCCCCTCGGGCAGCACCTGAGTGAGCACGACGATCTCCTCAGGCGTGGTCGCGTGCGACGGGCCTGCACTCGTCGTGGTGGGGCCGCTGGCGGACCCGCTCGGCCCAGCCTGCTGGCCCGTCGCGCCTCCCCAAGTGCACGCGGTGCAGGCGAGCGCCACCACGACGGCAGCAGCCAACCGACTGAGCATGTGCCTTCCCCCCACTCCCCGAACCCCCGGTACTCCCCGAACCCACATTCATCACGATCGTAGCCGCCGGGACCGACACCGGCATCACTGGATATTTCGGGTGAACCGTGCTACAGGGGGCACACCGACCCGGCTGCGCACTTCGAGAGGCCGGGGAGGCCGCACCTGCGCGGTACACTTAAGAAAACGCTATGGCGCATCTGGGGCCGGGGGGGCTGGACATGGGAGCCGGGGGGCTGGGTTTGAGTACGCGTGGTGCACCGTGAGCCGATCCGATCGTCGCACGGGCGGGCGGGACGTCGCGTTCGCGACGACCATCGCCGACTCGATGGAGTCGTTCGTCGAACCAGTCGCCCAGCGGATGGCTGACATGGGCTACCGCGTGCACCTGATCACCGGGGACCGGCCGACCTCCGCGAGCTTCGATCATGAGTCGCACGTCATCCCCATGCAGCGCGGGATCTCCGCCACCGACGACACCCGGTCGCTGCGCGCCTGGGTCCATCGCCTGCGCGACATCCGCCCGGGCATGGTCGTCGCCGGCACGCCCAAGGCCTCACTGCTGGGGATGCTGGCGGCCCGCACCGTGGGCGTTCCAGCGCGCGTGTATGTGATGCATGGAGCGGTGTGGGACGGGGCGACGGGCACCCGGCGGCGGGTGCTGGAGACCACCGAGCGCATCACCATCCGCGCATCGACCGACCAACTGGCAGTCTCCGACTCGCTGGCCCGCCTCGTCCACACCCGTGGGCTGGCCCCGCGGATGCCCGACGTCCTGGGATCCGGATCGTTCAGCGGGGTCGACCTGGCCCGATTCCACCCCGCCGAGGGGGCGCATGCCCCGGCCGGGAGCATCTGCTTCGTCGGGCGGGTCAACCGCGACAAGGGCATCGACGTGCTCATTCGGACGTTCAACCGCGTGAGCGACCGCGTCGATGCCCACCTGACCGTCGTGGGCGGTCTGGACGAATCGGCGCCGCCGGAAGCGGCCGTCATGGCGCAACTGACCACTCACCCGGGGATCACCTGGGTCGGGGAGGTCACTGACGTGCCTGCGTACCTGCGGGCCTCCCGAGTCCTGCTGTTCCCCACCAGCCGCGAAGGCCTCGGGCAGGTCGCCCTGGAGGCGCAGGCGTGCGGGGTCCCGGTCGTCTCCTGGCGCGTGACGGGCGTCGTCGATGCCGTCCGGGACGGCTTCACGGGGACGCTGGTCGGCTTCGGTGACGAGGCTGGGCTGGCCGAAGCGGTGGTCAGGCTGCTCACCGACGAGGCACACCACCGACGACTGGCAGCCAATGCCAGGCTGTGGACAGCTCAGCAGTTCGCAAGTGCGACGGTGGCGGCCCGCACGGCCGACTACCTGGCGTCGAGGCTGACCGCGTGACCCACCTAGATGCCACGGCCAGGATGAGGGCAGTCACCCGGACCACCACCTTCCGCGCGGCGTTTCAGCTGATCCAGGGCAACGTCGTCGCCCGGCTGGCGGTCGCCTTGGCGGGCCTGCTGGCGGCGCGGGAGCTCGGCCTGCGCGAGTTCGGCGCCTTCTCCTATGGGCTGGCTACGGCCGCGCTGCTGGCCGGGATCGGCCAGATGGGGCTGCCCGCGCTGCTGACCAGGGACGTGGCCCAGTCCACCAGCCGAAGGGAGCGCGGGGAGACGCTCTCCGGTGGCGTGCTGTTCGTCGGCGTCATGGCCGGCCTGACCTCGATCCTGGGCCTGGTCATCGTCTGGTCGGTGGCCAGCCCCGACTTCGAGGACCTGCTGGCACCCGGTGGGTGGTTCGGCATCGGATCGTACGCGTTCACCACGGCTGTCAACTCGATCCTCTTCTCCTACCTGCACGGCAGCAGCGACTTCAGCGGCTGGCGGCGGTTCTCGGTGATCAGGGCCGTGCTCAACACCACCGCGATCCTCTTGGCCCTGGTCCTGTCAGGCACCGCGACAGCCTGCCTCCTGGCCATCGGACTGTCCGAGGCAATGGTCACGCTGGTGCTGCTGTGGTCCCTCCGCGCCGACTTCCGCAGGCTCGGATCCGAGGTGCGCAGGGCCTTCCTGAGCAGGCTGCGGACGACGCTGGGCCCGGCATCGGCGAGCGTGGCGATCCTGCTGTCGTCGTGGGCGATGCAGACGCTGCTGCTTTCCCAACCCGGCGGCCTGGACCAAACTGGTGCCTACGGTCTGGCCACGCGGGTCGCGCTGCTGGGCATGTTCATCCCGGCGGCCTACGTCGGCGCCATCATGCCGCGGATCCTGGCACCCGATGGTCCTGATGCGCGGGCATTCGAGCGGCGCAGCGAGCGCGCCGCGCTGGGGTTCGCCGCGCTGGGGGGCGTAGGAACCCTGGCTGCCATCCTGCTACTGCCGATCCTGGGGTCCGAGTACGTCGCTGCCGTGCCCGCGCTGGCGGTCCTGTCAGTCGGGATCCTGCCAACCATCGGCAACACGTTCGCCGGTCAGACGGCCCTGGCGCGGCACCTGACCAGGGCGTGGTGGCTCAGTGACTGCTGGCTCGCGGCGGCGATCGCAGGCGTGGGCGTCCTGGCTGTCCCAGCCTGGGGGGCCGCGGGATTGGCAGTGGCGTCCCTGTTCGCCTACCTGACGTCCTGGCTGGGCCTGCGGTTCTGGGTGGGAAGGTACGACGCGAAGCGTCCGCATGATGATGGACGGGACGAACCCGACGTAGATCAAGAGTTGCGCGACGAGTTCCAAGGGGGGAGCTGAGGATGCCCGATCCCAAGGAGGGGTGTTCCGCCGGGGGCAGCATTCCGATCCGTGAGCACGAGCAGATGCCGACCCCCGGCATTGGGCCGCTGGCTGGCGCCGAGTGCATGCAACGCCTCGTTGGGGCGCCCCGACGCCGCGCGCCGCGCTGGCGCTCCCCACTGCGGCGGGTGCGCCGCTCCCCCAGCGAGCGCTGGCTGTCCCGGTGCGCCAGCGTCGGCGAGGGTGTCCAGGTGACCGGACCGGTGCTGGTCCGGGGCCACGGTGAGGTCGTGATCGGGGATGGTGTCGTGCTCGACGCCGCCGCTGCCCCAATAGAGCTGAACGCGACGAGCGGCGCCCGCCTGGAGCTGGGTGCGAGGGTCCACCTGGGTCCCGGCACGTCGATCGAGGCCGCTGAGCTGGTCGTCCTCGGCGCAGATGCGGTGGTTGGCCCGTTCGGGAAGATCCTGGACAACAACTGGCACGGGACTGGCGCCGATCGCCGGGAGACGCCGCAGTCCAGCCCAGTCCTGGTGGGTGCCGGAGCCCGGGTCGGAACGCGTGCGACACTGCTGCCGGGTGCCGGGCTGGGCGACGGGGCCATGCTGCTGGATGACTCGGTGCTGTCCAGGCGGGTACCCGACGGGCATGTGGTCACCGGGGTGCCAGCTAGGCTCGCCCGCGGCGCGGAAGCGGCCGGCCCGACGCCACCAGACGATGTCCGACCCTTCCAGAGGATCGAGGTCGGACCGGGTGCGGTCGGCCCGCGGACGCTGCGGTGGCTGTTGGCCGTTGAGAGGATGGACAGCCCCGACCTGCCCCGTGTGCTGCGCCCGGTGCTCGGGAGGCTGGATGCGTTGTTCGCTTGGGCGATCGCCCGATGGCAGTGGCGCACTGCGCAGGTGCTTGGCCGCGCGTACGTGTACGGCCCGATCGACGTGATCAATGACGGAGAGATCGAGATCGGCGACGGGGTGAACCTCCGCGGCGGACCGCTCCGGTCGCGGATCGTGGTCGGGTCGGGTGCGCGACTGGCGATCGGGGTCAGCACCGCGGCCACGCCGGGGGTCGCAGCGCAGTCAGTGATCAACTACGGCGTGTTCCTGTCGGCGCAGACCAGCGTCCAGATCGGTGCCAGGTGCCTGATGGGGTCCCGCGTGCTGATCACCGACCAACTCGGCGACCTGGCCGGGCCGGTGGTCATCGAGGACGACGTCTGGCTGGCGCACGGAGTCACAGTGCTGCCAGGCGTGACAATCGGTCGGGGCGCAGCGGTGTCGGCCGGCACGGTCGTGGATCGCGACATACCGCCCGGATCACTGGCCTTCGGCGCACCCGTCCGCTTCCGGCCACTGTCCAACTTCGGGGCGGCGAAGTGACCGACCAGACAGGGAGGCGCCGCCAAGCCATCCTCGTGGTGACGCACGGGTCCCAGGCCGTGCTGGCGCAGTTGATGGCGATCCTCGACGACCCGGAGATCGACTTCTTCGTGCACGTCGACGCGCGCACACCAGGGACTGCGGCCGATGCCCTGTCGGCTGCCGTGACCAGGTCGGGCATCTCCTTCCAGGCCCCAAGGCTCGCCGTCAACTGGGGCAGCGCCCGGATGCTCGACGTGACGATGGCGCTGCTGAGCCGGGCCCTTCCCGGTTGCTACGACCGCTACCACCTGATCAGCGGCCAGGACCTTCCGCTGTGCACGGCCCCGGAGTTCAAGGAGTTCTTCGGCGCCCGACCGACCTACGAGTACGTGGGCTTCATCGATGACGATTTCTCCGACCGCGTGCGCTACTTCTACGCCCTGCAGTCTGTGATGGCCCGGGGGACGCTGCTGGGCCGGGGGCTCGATCGCATGCAGGCGGTGGGTGTCCGCGGCCAACAGATGCTCGGAGTGGATCGCGTCAAGAACGCGGGCATGCGCCCTAAGTTCGGGCCGAACTGGTTCAGCATCACGCACGGCCTTGCTTCCCATGTCGTTTCCCGCAGCGACTGGATCACGGGCACCTTCGCGCGCACGCAGTGCGCCGATGAGGTCTTCCTGCAGACTGTCCTGGGCGAGTCGCCGTTCGCGGGGAACCGCGATCCCGACCGGGTCCACAGGGACGGCTCCGCCCAAGCACTGCGCCTGATCGACTGGACCCGGGGCAGTCCGCACACATGGATCGGGGCAGACCTGGACACGGTCCTCGCCTCCGACTGCGTCTTCGCGCGCAAGTTCGCGCCTGGCGACACTGAGACGATACGCACCGTGGCCGAGATGGTCAGAACCCGCCCATGGCCAGGGCTGAGGCCACCGGAAGCCGATGAGAACCGCGCCTGAGCCGCTCGCGAGCCTCAGTCCTGAGACCTGTTCCGGCCTGAGCGCATCTGGGGACGCCTACAATTGTGGGGTGCGTACTATAGCAACACCAGCGGGCTCCGACCGGCGGACTGGACCCGTCGGCAAGCAGCCCAAGGACCCATCGGTTGGAACGCCGCAAGTCCCCGCGCCGCAGCCTGGGCCCAGCCTTGAGGCGTTCCTCATCCTCGGGATCGCACTGACGGTCGGCATGGCCCTCACCTTCTACCGCGATCCCGGCCCGTTCTGGGCCTGGGGGGTCAGCTTGGCCGTGTACCTAGGCGTCGGGGCCACGTCTCCGCAGTTCCGACCGGGGATCCGCCGGATGTCGGCCGCGATCTGGGTCCCATGGCTCGGCCTCATGCTGCTCGTGCTTGTTCCTTGGGCGATCCTCGCGGTGGGCCCGACGGTCGGCACCCTGCCGAGCCTGCCCGGGTGGCCAGCGATCAACGCAGCCCTGCTCATGTCGTGCATGGCTTACGCCGCGCTCGCGGTCGGGGTCGGTGGGACCCCGGCCCCACGATCGCCCCGGACGGCGAGGACGGCTCTGCTCGACGAGAAGCACCTGGTCGTCATGCTGTTCGCCCTTGCCTACGCGGGCGCGGTCCTCAAGCTCATGAGCCAGGGTGGACTGCACTCCTACCTCGCAGGCGACCCAGTCAGCGCGGCCGCCCAGTCACAGGACGACGCGTCAGTGCTCGGAGTCCTCGGGACGTTCCTGCCCATGCTGGGCCCTGCAGCCGGGATGCTGGCCTGGCGCCGGTGGAAATGCGTCCTGAGCCTCCGGCTGATCCCCCTGCTGGTGCTGGCCATCCTCCCGGTCACGACCATGAGCTACAACCGAGCCGCCTGGGTCTTCCCCCTGGTCATCAGCGCGGTGGTCGTGGTCCGGTTCCACCCGAGGGCCGCCCTGCCGCTGTTCGCAGCCGGCATCATCCTGCTCCCGGCCGGGATCCTGGCCGTCGGCACGTTCCGGGACGCCACCCAGGCCCGGTACTTGGGCATCGAGATGGTCGATGCCGAGTCGACTGGCCCGTTGGGCGACCTGCAGGTCTATGGGGCCGCCCCGCAGTTTGTGGCATTCGCAGTGGCGGCGGACCCAGACGTCCCCACGCTGGCCCAGTCGATCCTGTCCCCGGTCCCGAAGCTGGGCACCCAATTCCGGGAGGAATCCGGCGTCGCCGCCTACAACCGGTCCATCTATGCCGAGGACGTCGCCGACCAGATCCTGCCGCTCAGCGCGGAGATCTACTGGCTCGGCGGCCTGCCGGCGCTGCTGGTCGGCTACTTCGTGGTCGGGCTGGGCATCCGGGCGGCCTCCCGGTTCGCGGTCCGGGACCCCGCTGATCCAGTCCGGCTCTTCCTCGGGCTGCAGGCCAGCCTGTACCTGACCCTGTCGTTGTTCTGGAGCGCCGCGGTAGTCGCTCAACTCCTGATCTACGCGTGGTTCGTCCCGTTCATCACCATGCGGACGCTTCGCGTCGCATAGCCCCCCCAGAACCGCAGGGGCGCCAGAGTCGTTGCACAAGGCCGATGCGTTGGCCGCGCGGAAGAAGTCCAGGCTCCAAGCCCAGCCCGGTGGGCCAAGCAGTCCGCGTACTCGGGGAGCCGCCCTGCCGCAAGAGCCTCGGCCAGTGCCGGCGCGGCGGCGTCCTTGGCGGACAACTCGGGCTGCGCCCCCGCCAACTGCCAGTCGATCCCGATGGCTGGATCCAGCGGATGCACCTCATGCTCACGCTTGGGCGCGTATCCCTGGCTGCACAGGTACACGACGGTCGAACCATCCTGCTGTGCGCAGAACCCGTGCCCCAGCCCCTCGGACAGGTACACGGCCCGGCGTTCCCGATCGTCGAGCAGGACCGATGCCCACCGCCCGAAGGTCGGCGACCCGACCCGGAGGTCGACGACCACGTCGAGGACCGCGCCCTTCACGCACGTAACGTACTTGGCCTGCCCCGGCGGCACGTCAGCGAAGTGGATCCCGCGCACGACCCCCTTTGCCGAGACAGAGCAGTTGGCCTGGACCAGGTCGAGCCGATGACCGACGGCGGACCTGAACACGGGGTCTTTGAACCATTCGAGGAACGACCCGCGATCGTCTCCGTGGATCCGCGGCGTGAAGACCCATGCCCCCTCGATCGGAAGGCTGTCGAATCGCATGTCCGGATCCTACGCCCACGATTTCAGCCATATGCGGACCGTCCGACCACTGCTGGGACTGAGAGCCGCTGCGTCCGGGTGGAGACTGTGAGCCGTGGCCCAGACCGATCCCTCCGCCAGCGAGTTCCCAAACCTTCTCTCCCCCCTCGACCTCGGGTTCGTGACGCTGCCCAACCGGGTGCTGATGGGATCGATGCACACCGGGCTCGAGGACGGCAGCCGGCACTTCCCCGAGATGGCAGCCTACTTCGCCGAGCGGGCGCGCGGCGGCGTGGGGCTGATGGTCACCGGCGGCATCGCTCCCAATCCGGAGGGGTGGGCCAAGCCGTTCGCGGGGTCGCTGACCACATCGGCCATGGCCAGGCGGCACCAGCAGGTCACGGCAGCCGTGCATGCCGAGGGTGGCCGCATCGCCCTGCAGATCCTGCACACAGGCCGGTACGGCTACCACCCCCTGGTCGTGGGCCCCTCACGGGTGAAGAGCCCGATCTCGCCATTCGCTCCCAGGCCGCTGACCAGCCGCGGCGTCGAGCGACAGATCCGCGCCTTCGTGCGCTGCGCGACGCTGGCCCAGGACGGTGGCTACGACGGCGTGGAGGTCATGGGCAGCGAGGGCTACCTGATCAACGAGTTCCTCGTCACGCACACCAACCAGAGGGCCGACGAATGGGGCGGCGACTACGCCAATCGGATGCGCCTGCCCGTGGAGGTCGTCAGCCGGATACGTGCGGCGGTCGGTGCGGATTTCATCATCATCTTCCGGCTGTCGATGCTCGACCTCATCCCGGATGGCAGCACCTGGGCCGAGGCGGTCCAACTGGCCAAGGCGGTCGCCGAGGCCGGCGCGACCCTGCTCAACACCGGCATCGGCTGGCACGAAGCCCGAATCCCGACCATCGCCACGAGCGTGCCCAGGGCGGCGTTCGCCTGGGTCACGCGGAACATGCGGGCGGAGCTGCGGACCGCCGGGGTGGACATCCCGCTGGTGACGAGCAACCGGATCAACACGCCCGCCGTGGCCGAGCAGGTGCTCGCCGACGGCAGCGCTGACATGGTCAGCCTGGCTCGTCCGCTGCTGGCCGATCCGGAGTTCGTCGGCAAGGCTCGCGACGGTCGCAGCGACCGGATCAACACATGCATCGCCTGCAACCAGGCCTGCTTGGATCACACCTTCTCCGGCCTGCGGGCCTCGTGCCTGGTGAACCCGCGGGCCTGCCACGAGCTTGACCTGGTCATCCGGCCGACGGCGCAGGGCCGGCGAATCGCCGTCGTCGGCGCGGGACCGGCCGGCCTGGCCGCGTCGACGACGCTGGCTGAGCGCGGGCACGCCGTTGACCTGTTCGAGGCTGCCCCCGAGATCGGCGGGCAGTTCCGGATGGCACGACGCATCCCCGGCAAGGAGGAGTTCGTCGAGACGCTGCGGTACTTCGACCGCCGCATCGTGGACACCGGCGTTCGAGTGCACCTGTCGACAGAGGCGTCGGCGACCGACCTGCTGACCACCGGCTTCGACGAGGTTATCCTGGCCACTGGGGTTACGCCCCGTGACCCACGGCTCGCCGGACAGGACCGGCCGAATGTGCTGACCTACGTCGACGTGCTCGCGAAGGACGCACTGGTCGGCCGGCGCGTGGCGATCGTCGGCGCGGGCGGGATCGGCTTCGACGTCGCCGAGTTCCTCGTCGTTCCCCCTGGCCAGTCGCCGTCGATGGACTTGGCGGCGTGGCGCCGGGAGTGGGGCGTCGCCGATCCGGCGCAGGTTCGTGGGGGCGTGGCCAAGCCGGAGCCCGCGCAGCCGGAGCGACAGGTGACGCTCCTGCAGCGCAAGGCGGGCAAGCTGGGCGCGGGTCTGGGCCGGACGACAGGATGGATCCACCGGTCGGCCCTGGTAGCCAGGGGCGTTGCGATGATCCCCGGGGTCAACTACGAGCGGATCACCGATGAGGGGCTGGTCGTCTCGTTCGGGGAGAGCCACCAGCGGGAGCGACTCATCGAGTGCGACACGGTCGTCCTGTGTGCTGGGCAGGAGTCGCTGCGCTCACTCGAGGCCCCACTGGCTGAAGCAGGGATGCGGGTCCACGTGATCGGAGGCGCGGCTCGGGCCGCCGAGCTGGACGCCAAACGGGCGATCGATGAGGGCACGCGACTGGCGGCGCGGATCTGACGTCGGGCGCGGTGGGACCCGGGGCGCAGCAGGAGGACGGCAGGGACGC
>JBAVLA010000264.1:0-8326 GCA_049688595.1 Candidatus Nanopelagicales bacterium
GTGGCGACCCGGGCCTGGTCGCCGGTCGCGCTGCCGGCCCCGCTGGCCGGGCGCACACCCGGCGTGATCAGGATGACGTCCTCTGGCACCACCGCGCGGATCGCGGCCACCTCCCTGGGCGAGCACACGATGGCGCGAGCGCCCGCCGCGACCGAGAGCTCAGCCAGCCGGACTGCCGCGTCCAGCGCTGGCCCGCGCAACCCGACAGCAGCCAGGTCGACCTCCGACAGCGACGTGAGGACCGTGACCGCGGTGATCCGGGTCCCCGGCAGCGCAGTCGCAGCGGCGGCGACCATGGCCGGTCCCCCGCTGGCATGAACGGTCAAGTAGTCCGGGGCCAGGTGCGCGATGCTGCGAGCCGCACCGGCGACGGTGTTCGGGATGTCATGGAGCTTCAGGTCCAGGAAGAGCCCGCAGCCGGGGGCCGCGGCACGCACCTGATCGACCACCGTCGCCCCGTCGCGCAGGAAGGTCTCCAGGCCCACCTTCATGACCGAGACGTGCGGCGCTGTGGCAGCCGCCCAGCCAAGCACGGTTGCTCGGTCCGGGCCGTCCAGGGCCACGGCGATCGGCGCCCGCCAACCAGTCGTCATACCAGTGCCTCCTTCTGGGCAGCCAGGCGGGCCGCCTGGGACTCGACATGCCTGCGCTGCACCTCATGCCCGAGGCCCACCGCCGCCGTCAGCCGCGCGATCCCCCGTTCGGCCAGGATCGCGCGGAGCTCGGCAGAGATGCGTGCCGGCGCATGCGGGTCGTTGAAGACGGCCGTGCCCACCGACACCGCGCTTGCGCCGGCAAGCAGGAACTCGAACGCGTCGCGGCCGGTCCGGATCCCCCCCATCCCGAGGATCGGCACGTCCGGGAATGCCGCATGCACCTGCCACACGGCGCGCACGGCCACGGGGCGGATCGCGGGCCCGGAGAGCCCGCCGGTCATGCCGCCCAGCATCGGACGCATCGTGTCCGGGTCGATGACCATGCCCAGGAGGGTGTTGATCAGGCTGAGCCCATCGGCGCCGGCCTCGACGACGGCCTTCGCGATCGCCACGATGTCGGTCACGTCCGGGCTGAGCTTGGCCAGCACCGGCACGTCCGGCGGGGCATGCCGGCGCACCGCCTGCACGACGGAGCCCGCGGAGAACGGGTCGCAGGCGAACACCTGGCCGCGCGATTCCACGTTCGGGCAGGAGATGTTGACCTCGATGGCGCCGATGCCGGGCTCATGGCGCAGCCGTTGGGCGAGCCTGCGGTACTCCTGCACAGTCCCGCCGGCGATCGACACCACTGTGCGGATGCGGTTCTCGCGCAGCCAGCGCAGGTCCCGGGCGAGGAACGCCTCGATGCCGGGGCCCTGCAGGCCGATCGAGTTGAGCATCCCCGACGGAGTCTCGGCCATCCGTGGCGTGGGCCGGCCCGACCTGGCCTCGAGCATGATCGACTTGGTGACCACGGCACCGATCGCCGTCAGGTCGAGGAATGGGGCCAGCTCGCGGCCCGCCGCAGCACAGCCCGAGGCGGTGAGCACCGGATCGGGCATCTCGAAGGTGCCCAGGCAGGTGGACAGGTCCACGGTCGCGGGGTCGAGCGCGGTCATCAGTGCCCCCCTGGGACGGGTGCGCCGAGGGTGTCCGGCGGGATGCTGCCCACGTCGGCCCAGCGCACGTCAGTTCCCCGGAAGATCGGCCCGTCGGTGCAGGAGCGCAGCATCCGGGTGACGCCGTCGGCACCGCGGACCGGCAGCACACAGGTCATGCACACGCCGATCCCACAGGCCATGGCCTCTTCCACTGCGCACTGGCTGTGCGCCCCGTTCTCCGCGGCCACTGCGGCGACGGCGGCCAGCATCGGCATCGGACCGCACGCGTACACAACGTCAGCGCCGCTGGACTGGATGACGTCCCCGAGCGGATCGGTGACCCGCCCACGGATCCCGAACGACCCATCGTCCGTCGTGACGATGACCGAGCTGGAGGTCCGCCTGGCCTCCAGGACCCCGAACAGCCGGTCGTCGCTCGCGGCGCCGAGGATCATGTCGACCCGACAACCCCGGGACCGCAGCTCCTCCGACAGCGTGAACAGGGGTGCGGCGCCATAACCGCCGCCAACGAGCACGCAGGCCACCGGGTCCCGGGGCAGCGCGAACGGCCGCCCGAGCGGGCCGATCACGTCCAGCTTCTCGCCGCGGCGCCGGTCGGTCAACCAGCGCGTCCCCTTGCCATGGACGGCCACGACGATCTCAAGCGTGCCGCCGCCGGTTCCGCCCTCGCTCGCCCGGTAGATGGAGAAGGCCCGGCGCAGCAGCATCCCTGACCCCTCGCCGCCGACGGCCAAGGCCACGAAGTGCCCCGGCCGGGTGGACTCCGGGATTCCCTGGGCCAGCAGCGTCAGGTGGTGGTAGGCGCCGGCGCGCCGGATGCCGACGACCTCGGCGGTGACCTGGACGGGCATCAGCGCGCCGCCGCCCGCAGTGCGGCCAGATCCGCGGCGTGCTCCTGGAGGCTGCGCACGCCGATCTCCCCCTTGATCAGCGATTCGATGCCCTGGACGGCCGCTCCGAGTCCCTGCGCCGTGGTGATGCACGGAACGCCCTTCACCACGGCCGCCGTGCGGATCTCGTACCCGTCGAGTCGGGGACCGACCCCGTACGGGGTGTTGACGATCAGGTCGATGTCCCCGCCCAGGATCGCCTCGACGGTGTTCCTGCCCTCCCCGGGCTCGTGGATCTTGCGGATCTCGGTGACCTCCACCCCATTGCGCCGCAGCACGTCGGCGGTCCCGCCGGTCGCAGTGATCTTGAACCCGAGGTCGGCCAGCCGCTTGAGGGGGAAGATCATCGACCGCTTGTCCCGGTTGGCCACGGAGACGAACACCGTCCCGGCCGTCGGCAGGCCCGACGAGTAGGCGGCGATCTGTGACTTGGCGAATGCGGTGCCGAACTGCGCGTCCAGGCCCATGACCTCGCCGGTCGAGCGCATCTCCGGGCCCAGCACGGTGTCGACGCCCTGGAACCGGCCGAACGGCAGCACCGCCTCCTTGACCGCGATCATGCCGCCGCTGGGGTAGTCCGCGGCGTCCCCGAACCCGGGAAGGGTCCCGTCGGCGCGCAGGTCGGCGATGCTCTCCCCCATCGCGATCCGCGCGGCGGCCTTCGCCAGCGGGACGCCAGTCGCCTTCGCGACGAACGGCACGGTGCGCGAGGCGCGCGGGTTGGCCTCCAGCACGTAGAGGACGTCCGCGGCCATCGCGTACTGCACGTTGAGCAGGCCGCGGACGCCGACGCCGCGGGCGATCGCCTCCGTCGAGCGCCGGATGCGGCCCATGTCACCCCGGCCCAGCGTGATCGGCGGCAGGGCGCACGCCGAGTCTCCGGAGTGGATGCCGGCCTCCTCGATGTGCTCCATGACGCCGCCGAGGTAGAGCTCGGCCCCGTCGAACAGGGCGTCCACGTCGATCTCCACGGCGTCGTCCAGGAATCGGTCAACCAGCACCGGGTGCTCCGGGCTGACCTGGGTGGCCCGCTCGATGTAGGACTCCAGCATCTGCTCGTCGTAGACGATCTCCATGCCGCGCCCACCCAGGACGTAGGAGGGCCGGACGAGGACGGGGTAGCCGATCTCGTCGGCCACGGCCTTGGCCTCGCGGAACGACGACGCCAGGCCCCACTTGGGTGCGGGCAGCCCGGCCGCCTGCAGCACCCGGCCGAAGGCGCCACGCTCCTCAGCCAGGTCGATGGCCTGCGGGGACGTGCCGACGATCGGCACGCCGGCCGCCTGCAGCCCGTGCGCCAGCCCCAGCGGGGTCTGCCCGCCGAGCTGGCAGATGACGCCCGCGACCGGTCCGGCGGCCAACTCGGCGTGGTAGACCTCGAGCACGTCCTCCAGCGTCAACGGCTCGAAGTAGAGCCGGGAGCTTGTGTCGTAGTCGGTCGACACGGTCTCCGGGTTGCAGTTGACCATGACCGTCTCGAATCCGACCTCGCGCAGCGTGAGCGAGGCGTGCACGCAGGAGTAGTCGAACTCGATGCCCTGGCCGATCCGGTTGGGCCCGGATCCGAGGATGATCACAGCAGGCACGTCGCGCGGCTCGACCTCGGTCTCCTCGTCGTAGCTGGAGTAGTGGTACGGGGTCCGGGCGGCGAACTCCGCGGCGCAGGTGTCGACGGTCTTGAACACCGGCCGGATGCCCAGCGCGTGGCGGACGCCGCGAACCACGTCCTGGGACATGTTGCGGGCCGCCCCGATCTGGGCGTCGGAGAATCCGTGCCGCTTGGCCAGGCGGAGCAGCTCCGGGGTCAGCATGGGCGCAGTCCGCACCTGCTCGCCGACCTCGTTGAGCAGCTCGATCTGGTCGAGGAACCACGGGTCGATGCCCGTGGCCGCGTGCAGCTCGTCGATCGATGCACCCGCGCGCAGGGCCTGCTGGACCTTCTCGATCCGACCGTCGTGCGGGGTCCTGACGGCCTCGAGGAGGTCCTCCCGGTCGAGGTCCCGCGGGTCGTCCACCCAGCTGAACCCAGCGCCCTTCTTCTCCAGGGAGCGCAACGCCTTCTGCAGCGCCTCGGTGAAGTTGCGCCCGATGGCCATCGCCTCGCCGACGCTCTTCATGTGCGTCGTCAGCTCGTGGTTGGCGGCCGGGAACTTCTCGAACGCGAACCGCGGCGCCTTGACCACGATGTAGTCAAGGGTCGGCTCGAAGCTGGCCGGGGTCTCCCGGGTGATGTCGTTGGGGATCTCGTCGAGGGTGTAGCCGACTGCGAGCTTCGCGGCGATCTTGGCGATCGGGAACCCGGTGGCCTTGGACGCCAGGGCGGAGGACCGCGAGACCCGCGGGTTCATCTCGATCACGATCATCTGGCCATCGAGGGGGTTGATGGCGAACTGGATGTTGCAGCCGCCAGTGTCCACGCCGACCGCCCGGATGATCGCGATGCCGATGTCGCGCATGTGCTGGTACTCGCGGTCGGTGAGCGTGAGCGCAGGCGCGACCGTGATCGAGTCGCCGGTGTGCACGCCCATCGGGTCGACGTTCTCAATGGAGCAGACGACCACCACGTTGTCGTGGCGGTCGCGCATGAGCTCGAGCTCGTACTCCTTCCACCCGAGGATCGACTCCTCGAGCAGCACCTCGGTGATCGGCGAGGCGGAGAGCCCCCAGCCGGCGATCTCCAACAGGCCTTCCTCGTCGTGGGCGATGCCTGAGCCGGATCCGCCCATCGTGAAGCTCGGTCGCACGACGATCGGGTAGCCCAGCTCCTCGACCGCGGCCAGGCACTGGTCCATGGTGTGGCAGATCCTCGAGCGCGCCGAGCGCGCGCCGACCTGTTCGACGACCTCCTTGAACCGCTCCCGGTTCTCACCGCGCTCGATGGCCTCGGTGCTGGCCCCGATCAGCTCGACGCCGAACCGCCCGAGCGTGCCGTCTGCGTGCAGGGCCATCGCGACGTTCAGCGCGGTCTGGCCGCCCAGCGTCGGGAGCAGGGCGTCGGGCCGCTCACGCTCGATGATCCGCGCGACGAACTCGGGGGTGATCGGCTCGATGTAGGTGGCGTCGGCGAACTCGGGGTCGGTCATGATCGTGGCTGGGTTTGAGTTGACCAGGATCACCCGCAGGCCCTCGCTGCGCAGCACGCGGCAGGCCTGGGTGCCTGAGTAGTCGAACTCGGCGGCCTGCCCGATGACGATCGGGCCGGACCCGATCACCAGGACGGATGAGATGTCAGTGCGCCGCGGCATGGGGCTCCTCCAGGGGGACGCCCATCAGGGCAGCGAACCGGTCGAACAGGTAGGCCGAGTCGTGCGGTCCGGCGGCCGCCTCGGGGTGGTACTGAACCGAGAAGGCCGGGACGTCCAAGCAGCGCAGGCCCTCCACGACGTCGTCGTTGAGGCACACGTGGCTGACCTCGACCCGGCCGAAGTCAGTGTCGCTCACCCGATCCAGCGGGGCGTCGACGGCGAAGCCGTGGTTGTGGGCGGTCACCTCGACCCGGCCGGTGGCCCGGTCGGCGACCGGCTGGTTGATGCCGCGGTGGCCGTATCCGAGCTTGTAGGTCCCGAAGCCCAGCGCACGGCCGAGCACCTGGTTGCCGAAGCAGATCCCGAAGACCGGGATCCGCGCGGCCAGCACCGCACGGACCTGGGCGACGGCATGGTCGGCGGTGGCGGGGTCGCCCGGGCCGTTGGAGAAGAACGCCCCTACCCGGCCCTCGGTAGCCCGGACCCTCGCCACGAGGTCCACCGGGGCCGTTCCGGCCGGCAGGACGTGCGTCCGCATGCCGCGCGCGGCCATGAGTGCCGGGGTCATCGCCTTGATCCCGAGGTCTACGGCGAACACCGTCGCCACCTGCCGGCCCTCAGCGGGCACGACGTACTCCTGGACCGTCGTGACCTCCGAGGTCAGGTCGGCGCCGGCCATCGGTGGGCTGGCCAGCACGGCGGCGTGCATCGCGGCGAAGCCCAGCGCTGCGGCGTCCCCGGAGAAGATGCCCGCCCGCATGGCGCCCCGCTCCCGAATGTGCCTGGTCAGCGCTCGCGTGTCCACGCCGCTGATCCCCACGACCCCGAAGCGGCGCAGCTCCTCGTCGAGCGACCGCCTCGATCGCCAGTTCGACGGCCGCCGGGCTGGGTCGCGCACCACGTACCCGGCCACCCAGATCCGCCCCGACTCGGGGTCCTCGTCGTTGACACCGGTGTTGCCGATGTGCGGGGCCGTCATGACCACCACCTGCCGGTGGTAGGAGGGGTCGGTGAGGGTCTCCTGGTACCCGGACATCCCGGTGGCGAAGACCGCCTCACCCACCGTCGTGCCCACGGCGCCGTAGCCCTGTCCGCAGAACGTGCGGCCATCCTCGAGCACCAGGATCGCCGGGACAGGCGCGGCGGCGGGGGTTCGGGTCCGGGTCATCTGAGGCCTTCCGCGGTCGGGACCAGCGCCGACACCGCGCTGGCCGTTGCGATGTGCTGCTCGGCGTCGTCGGCCCGGAAGCCGGTCTCCACAGTCCTCGGTCCGAGCTGCCAGGTGATGAGGATCAGCCCGCCGGGTTCGAAGGCCTTCTGCGCCTGTCCGGAGCCCAGGCGAACGTCTCGCAGGGACTTCTGCGGGATCCACACTGAGGGCTCGCCAACCCGGTCGACGAGGACCCCCTCGGTCCGCACGTAGAGGTCGGCCCGGCCCCGGTTGCCCAGCCCGTGCACGACGATCCGGTCCAGCAGGTCCCCCGCTGTCGTCGTGGCCACGTAGAGGCCTGGGACGCCCGTCCCCTCGGCGGCGCCCACGGGCGGCATCGAGGGCGCGGGGATGTCGGACTGCCGCTGACCGCGGGCCCGCCAGCCCCGGCGCATCTGCCAGAGCCCGATCGCCATCATGGCCAGCACCGCGAGGGTCAGCAGGATCCGGGAGCCGACGGAGAAGTCGGTGGACCCGGCAGCCCTGGCCAGGGCGCCCGCGGCTGCCTGGATCACCAGCCCGGCTCCACGAGCGCACGATCGAGCACCGTCGGCCGGCCGCGCAGGAACGTGGCGACCACGGGGTCGGGCAGGTCCCGCCCCGCGTACGGGTTGTTGCGGCTCCTGGACGCCGACTCCGCGGCGACGACGACCCGCCTGGACGTCGGATCGACCAGCACCAGGTTGGCCGGCTCCCCCACGGCGATCGGCCGGCCATGGGTGGGCCGGCGCCCGATCTGCGCAGGTCGATAGGACATCCGGTCGGCGACTCCGGCCCAGTCGAGCCGGCCGGGGAGCACCATCGTCTCGATGACCACCGCGAGCGCCTGCTCCAGGCCGAGCATGCCGAAGGCCGCCGCAGACCACTCGCACTCCTTGTCCTCCATGGGGTGCGGCGCGTGGTCGGTGCCTACGATGTCGATCGTCCCGTCGGCGAGTCCGGCCCGCACGGCCTCGACGTCGGCGGGGGTGCGCAGCGGCGGGTTGACCTTGTAGACCGGGTCGTACGTGCTGGCCAGGCCCTCGGTGAGCAGCAGGTGGTGCGGCGTGGCCTCGGCGGTCACGTCGATGCCACGGGACTTCGCCCACCGGACGATCTCCACCGAACCGGCCGTGGACAGGTGGCAGACATGCAGCCGCGATCCGACATGCCCAGCCAGCAGGACATCACGGGCGATGATCGCCTCCTCGGCCGCCGCCGGCCAGCCCCGCAGGCCCAGGCGCCCGGACAGCGCCGACTCGTTCATCTGTGCGTCTGCCGTCAGCCGAGGCTCCTGCGAGTGCTGGGCGATGACCCCATCGAAGGCCTTGACGTACTCGAGTGCCCGGCGCATGAGCACCGCATCGGAGACGCACCGGCCGTCGTCGGAGAAGACGCGCACCGC
>JBAVLA010000265.1:0-2768 GCA_049688595.1 Candidatus Nanopelagicales bacterium
CATGGGGGTGCCTGCGAGCGGGAACCGGGTCGAGTGGAACGTCATCGACATCATCCAGTTCCGTGACGACAAGTGCGTCGCCCACTGGGGCGTCATGGACATGGCCGCCGCCATGGCCCAGATGGGCACGCCACCCAGCTGAGACATGCACGGTCGCAGCCCCCCGGCGGCGATCGGGGAGACCCAGATCAGGACCGCCTGGAGCGCACGAGACGCTCACCGGCGCGGCCAGGAGGTGGGCGGCGCGGCGCAGGCTCACAAGTTCGTTGCCCAGATGGACACGTTCGCCTTCATCTCGCGCCTCGGCCAAGGCAACGAGCAGATCCTCTGCCGGGCTGTCGACCCGTTGCCTACCGGTGGCTGCGGCCCCCGGGGTCATCCCGCGAAGTGGTCGTGCCCCCCAGCACCGAGCGGAACCCTTCCCCCGACCGTGACGCCGGGTGCGTCCAGCGCCGGCACGTCGCCCACAGCTTGGACCGACCCCACGGCGGTGAACCCGTGGGGCAGCGCCGCGTCTGGCGGGAACGTCGCGGCGATGGCGTGGTCGTCCCCACCGGTGAGGATCCAGACGAGCGGGTCGGCGTTGAAGGCGGCCGCGGCGGCTGCCACGGGATCATCCACCTGCAGGGCAGTCGGGTCGATCTCGATGGCCACGCCGGAAGCCCTCGCCACGTGTCCCAGGTCGGCCACAAGGCCATCGCTGACGTCGATCATCGCCGTGGCGCCGGCCGCAGCGGCCTCGACGGCCGCCGCGTACGGCGGCTTCGGGCGCCGATGCGCGTCCACTAGCACTCGGGGCGTGCGGAAGCCACGGGAGAGGATCGAAAGCCCGGCGGCGGCCCAGCCCAGGCGCCCGGCGACAGCCACGACATCACCGGGCCGGGCCCCGGACCGCAGGATCGGGGCAGCTCCGGCGAGGCCACCGAACGCCGTGACGGACACCGTGATCCGGTCGCCGCGCACGACGTCCCCACCCACGATCGACGCCCCCTGCGCCTCTGCCTCAGCCCGCATCCCCTGGTACAGGCCCGTGACCCACTCGACCGGCAGGTCGGCCGGCAGCGCCAGGGCGACCACCAGGGTCGTGCCCCGGCCTCCCATGGCCGCCACGTCGATCAGGTTCTCCGCGACCGCCTTCACCCCGACGTCCTGCGGCGTGGACCAGTCGCGCCGGAAGTGCCGACCCTCGACCAGCATGTCGGTCGAGACCACGACCCGCCCGTCCGGGGCAGCCACCACCGCCGCATCATCGCCCATCCCAACGTGCACCCCGGAGCCCGCGTGCCCTTCGAGCACGCGCTCGATCGCGGCGATCAGCCCGAACTCCCCCACGTCGCCGATCGTCGCGCTGTTGCTTGCCATCGTTCCTCCAACCAGACCGCTGCTACCGCCCCGCACGGTAGTCTGGTCGGGACCGCCGCCCGGAGCCGGGTGGCCCGTACCCGGAGGGCCCCGTCGTGGTGCATGCCTACATCCTGATCCAGACCGAGGTCGGCAAGGCAGCCCACGTGGTCGCCGAGATCGGCCGCATCGACGGCGTAGCGGTCGCCCGGGACGTGACGGGTCCCTACGACGTGATCGTGGAAGCCAATGCCGACAGCATCGACGACCTTGGCCGACTGGTCGTGGCCAGCATCCAGCAGGTCCCGGGGATCACCCGCACCCTCACCTGCCCGGTGGTGAACCTCTGACCGGATCGGCCTGCCGGCGGATGGCCGGTCCCGTCGCCACTGCAGTGCTCCTCACAGGCTGCTCCAGGCCCGTGTCCGTCGAGCCGCCCGCCGCGAAGGACGAGGTCGTCGCGCTGTGTGCGCGGTTCGTCGCCGCCCTCCCCGAGGAGATGTCGACGGTCGGCCCGCGCCGACCGGTTCGCCCGGAGTCCGCCGCCACAGCCGCCTACGGGGACCCGCCGGTGACCGTGCGCTGCGGCGTCCCCGTGCCCGCGGCCCTGACGGCGACGTCGCTGCTGGTGACAGTCGACGGCATCGACTGGCTGCCTGAGGAGCTGACCGGCGGCTGGCTCATGACGACCGTGGGCCGAGCGGCCAACGTCGAGATCGCAGTGCCTTCGGGACTGGGACCAGCGCCCTCGGTGGCGGCCGACCTCGCGCCGACCATCGCCGCAACCCTGCCGCAGGCCTGATCGGGCAGTGCCGGGCTCACCTCAGGCCGGTCCCCCGCCGCAGCGCATCGGTGATCAGGTGGTCCACGAGCTGCGGATAGGACACGCCAGAGACCTGCCACATCCGCGGGAACATCGAGATCGAGGTGAACCCCGGCATGGTGTTGACCTCGTTGACGACCGCCCCGCCGTCAGGGGTGACGAAGAAGTCCACCCGGGCCAGGCCCTCACAGGTGAGCGCCTCGAACGCCACGACCGCCTTGGCTCGCACGTCCGCGGCCACCTCATCGGGCAGGTCGGCTGGGACGATGAGGTCCACCGCGTCGTCGAGGTACTTGGCGTCGAAGTCGTAGAAGTCGTGCCCCTCCCGGACGACGATCTCAGCGCACGCACTGGCCTGTGGGCCCTGCGGGCCGTCGAGCACTCCGCACTCGACCTCGCGGATGTCGCTGAACCCTGCCTCCACGATCACCCTCGGGTCGTGGGCGCGGGCGTCCTCCACGGCTCGGGCAAGTTCGGCTGCGCCAGTGACCTTGGTGATCCCGACGCTGGAACCGGCCCGGGCGGGCTTGACGAACACCGGCAGCCCCAGCCGGGCCAGGCGCTGGAGCACCAGGTCGCGGTCGGCGCGCCACATCGCATCGGT
>JBAVLA010000266.1:0-2952 GCA_049688595.1 Candidatus Nanopelagicales bacterium
CAGCGCCTCGGCCTCCAACGCGTCCAGGTCGAACGCGGTCATCAGACGGGCACCACGACGGCGGTGTCGTCAGTCAGGATCTTGAACCAGTAGGTGTCGTCGGCGGCGAGGATCTTCATGGTGAACCCGAGCAGGGAAGGTTCGCCCAGCTTGTGGGTGATCTCCTCGAAGCCGGAGATGCTGGCTTGCTCGATGATGTAGCGGTAGGTCCGGTCACCGTCGGTGGCGTCGATGATGACCGCGAGGTCGAGGCTGCGCGTGTTCGGCACGGTCAACGTCTTCACGCCGGAGGGCACGTCCTCGGTCCACGTGCCGCCCCAGTACAGGCCGAGGGTGTCGGCGTTCCACTGGGCCAGCGCCAGGGAGAGCTCCACGCTCTGCTCGGTGACGACCGAGCGGGCCGGTGACAGCAGCGGCCACACCTTCAGGTCCTCGGTGCCGATGTCCTGGGAGGTGGCGAACCCGTCCTCGGACAGGTACCCGGCCTCGGTCCAGCCGGTCGTGGGGGCGGCCAGCAGGGTGGGCAGAGTCGCGCCCACCGCCCCGAACCACATGTGCCCGCCGGAGATGCCGGCGACGAACAACTCAGCGGCGGTCTGCGCCATTTCAGTCTCCTCTGGTGGGGTGGGCGCTGACCTGCCAGCGCACCTCGTATGAGCCCTGCCCATCCGCGTCCGGCACCCAGGCGGGTCCCGTCAGCTCGACGGAGCGGGACAGGACGCCGTCCGTCGTTGTGTGCTCGGCGGCGATCCGCCCGAGGGCGTCCCGCACGCTGCCGGTGAGGTCGGCGGCGGCCTGCCGCGTCCCGGCCCGCACCTCGCACGTGATCTCGGCCTCGTCGAGCCAGCCGTACCGGACCCGGCCGCCGGACCGGCGGACGAGGACATGCGGGTCGCCGGCCCGCCAGCCGACCAACGTCGTGCCCACCGCCGTGCCGGGCAGCTGCGAGGCGAGCCACCCGCACACGATCAGCTCGACGTCAACCACGAGCCGCCTCCAGCGCCCGCTCGAGCACGTGGTGCTTGGCCTCGATGATCCGCCCGGCCGGGTCGCTGGTGCCGACCCGTGCCTTGACCCGCCCCCGGTCCACACCGACCACACCGTGCAGGGACGCGGCGTAGTCGCCCGTGCGAACGGGTGCCGCTGTCCGGGCGGCGGCCAGGACCCGGTTAGCGCGGCGCTCCAGGTCCCGGGCCACCTCCGGTGACTTCAGGACCTGGCGGAGGAATGAGCGGTTGATGTCGACGCGGTAGGCGATCATCCGACGACCTCCCGCGCCCGGGCCTCGATGTGATGGACCGCCCGGTATCCGCCGACGGGGGTGGGTGGTCCGACGAGCTCCAGTGTCCGCCCGGCCCAGGTGAGCCGGTCGGAGCCGGTGACGTCGGACCCGGCGGGCAGGAACACGACGAACTGGGCCTGCTGGGAGTCCCGGTCGAGGATGTCCTCCCCTTGGCTAGACTGCTGGACCCGGGCCGACAGGGTCAGGCTCGTGGCCGTGTCCCAGTCGGGCACTGTGTTTCCGTAGGCGTCGGTCGAGGTGCCTGCCCTCAGGCGGGTCACCGTGTCGGACAGCAGCCCGATCATGGCAGCCACGCCGTCCGGGACATGCACCATGACTCGTCGTCGATGCAGGGCGAGGGGTAGGCGGCGACACCGTTGGACTTGACCACTGGGACGATCCGGCCCCGGCCGTAGGGCGCCATCACCAGGTACTCGTCGTCGGTCAGGGCCGTGGAGCCCATGCCCGACGTCCGCCGGTAGGAGTAGGCGCCGATCGTCTCGGACAGCAGCCCGCCCGTGGCCGGGTCAGCACCGAGATAGCGGACCGTCACCTCAGTGGCGACCGCGTTCACAGCCTCGGGCACAGTGGCCGGGATGAGGGGGAACCGGGCCCGCAGGACGGCCGACACGTACACGCAGCCGGCCTCGACACGCGCCAGCTCCGGGCTGCCCGGCTCGGGGGTCGAACCGAGCCGGACAGCCACGTCGTCGGACGTGCACAGCAGGTCCACGGGTCGGTCAGCTCACCGTGAGGGTCTTGCTGCCCGACTCCAGGGTGCCGGTCGAGGCGGTGATCGCCTTGGCGCCAGCCGTGGTGTTCACAGTGATCTTCAACGTGGTCGACGACACGTAGGTGGTCGTCAGCGGGGTGCCGTCCATGTCGCCGGTGGTGCCGGGCAGGAACCCGGTGCCGGTCAGCGTGATGACCGTCGGGGTGCTCGCCGTGGCCGTGGTCGGGGCGATCGAGGACAGCACCGGGGTCGCCTCAGCGAACCGCACGAAGTTGCCCGGCACATCGTTGGCCACGAACCCGTAGGACGCCTCGACCAGGACCGCGATCTGGTTGGTCTGGAACATCGACACGGCCGACTCGCCGATCATGATGCTGGCCTGGTCGGACATCTTGATCGTGATGTCCCGGCCGATGCCGTACGCGCACTGGGTCCAGTCGCCACCCCAGCCCGCGGCGGCGAGGGCGCCGCGGTGGACGGCGGTGCCGTACACGGCGCGGACCGAGCCGATGCTGGACAGGTTGTCGTACAGCCGGCGGCCGGTCGAGTCGCGGACGTTGGACAGCCGAGCCCGGACTGTGGAGTCCAAGCAGTAGCCGTTGAAGTTGGAGATGTTGCCCTGCCCGCCGATCAGGTCACCGTCGAGGCCACCGTTGGCCGCCGTGGCGGTGCCGAGCACGATCTCGGCAGTGGTCTGATTGATGTAGGTGGCGAACGGGCCGGTCGTGCCGCCGACGATCTTCACGCCGTGGAGGGCGGCGACGTCGAACGCGCGGGCCAGCGCCTCGCCGGCCTTCTCCTTGAGCATGTCGTACAGGCCGCCCGGGTTGGATTCGGCGAACTCCTGGCTGACGGGGACGATGCAGGCGACCTTGACCGGGGTCATCGTCAGGGTCGTGGCACTGGGGTTGGCAACGTACTTGGCGGCCCCCTCAGC
>JBAVLA010000267.1:0-20722 GCA_049688595.1 Candidatus Nanopelagicales bacterium
TCTCCGTACAACCTCATGCTGGACGTCGCGGCGCTGGGCGAGACGCTCCGTGCGGGGCGGCCCCCCTGGCCGTACCTGCAGTTCGGGGGCCTGCCCGCTGATGCGACCGGGACGTCGGCGCAGAGCATCCGGTTGACGTGGCCGGCTGCTCGCTCGAGCTTCAAGTACGACTCCGAGTCGGGGCTCTGGACCCGTTCTGATCTGACCGATCCGAGGGACTTCTCCTTCACGAATGTGATCGCCCTGAAGTTGAAGGTCGAGTTCGGCAGCGGTCGGGACGCGGCGGGTACGCCGATCCCGACCCTGGTCACCGAGGGCAGCGGATCTGGAGTCGTCGCGAGCGGCGCTCAGGCGTTCGACGTCAAGTGGTCGAAGGCCACACCCGATGCGCCGTGGAGCCTGACCTACACTCCCGAGGCGGCCGAGGGCGAGACTGCGCAGGCGCAGCCGTTCCCGGTTCCCCCCGGTCGCACCTGGCTGGCGCTCCTGCCCAAGGAGGGTGGCAGCGTGAAGGTCACTCCCGCGGCCACGGCCAGCCCGTCAGAGTGAGCCGCGAAGGTCGGACCCGGCTCACGTGTTCTGTCGGGCTCCGGGCGTGACATTGATCGGGGCAACGGGGGTCGGCCGCGTCCGCTCGATGCCGGCCGTCGTCAGGCCGTCCAGCGCATGACCGGTCTTCGCGGCTTGCGCCGAGCCACTTCCTTGAACCCTGCCGCCAGGAACATCGAGGTCGTGCCGAACCAGAGCCAGTCGTCGTGCTGGTCCGGGCCGGCATCGACCGGGTAGGCCTCCAGCGTCTTCCCGCGGCTGGCGGCCTCGCGCTGGGCGGCCCTCAGCAGCGCGCCGGCGACCCCCTGCCGGCGGTTGCCCTTCGGCACGACGAAGCAGACGATCGACCAGACCGGCGCATCATCGACCGGCTTCATGATCGGCGATCGGCGGAGCACCTCGAAGTCCTCGCGTGGACCGAACGAGGTCCAGCCCACGGGGCCCTGGGTGTCGTACGCCACGAGGCCCACGAAACGACCGTCCTGCACCTGCTTCCTGAGCAGCTCGCGGCGGCCATCGCGGCCGGGCAGCCCAGCATCGACCGGAGGCTTGCCCGAGAAGCGATAGGCCACGCACCAGCAGCTACGAGCCATCGAGCACCCGGGCTCGGACAAGAGCGTCTCGAGGTCGCCGAACGTCTCCATGGTCAGTCCGGCGAATCGCAGTGCCCCAACATCGATCGGGTTCCGGGCGGCCACGGGGTCAGCCTGCCACGGGGTCAGCCTGCCAGGAGCGCTGCCAGGTCAGCCAGGTCGGTTCGGTTGGACGCCCAGGTCGGATGGGGCGCAGCGCTTACGTGATCCGTGCGATTCCGCCTGCTGATCTCCTGCTGGCGTCCACATGGCCTGCAGGGTCGGCTGTCAGTCTGGTCATGGCTGGGAAGACTTCCCCAAGTCGACGGCCGACCGGCGGGCAGCGCGGGATGCGCGGGACCATCGGCGGCCGTGGGATCACCTTGAAGGGGTGGACGAGATGAGCAGGATCGCGAAGACGGCGGTAGCCGTCGCTGCGGCTGGCGTGATGGGCCTGGGCAGCGTGGCCACTGCGGCCAGCGCCATCGCCCTCGGGAACGGAGCCGGTCAGGGTGCCGGACAGCAGGTTGCCGCGTGCGACGGCTCCGGCAACCAGCAGGGCAACGGATCGGGTCGGGCGTATGGCAATGGCGCCGGACGGGGCGCCGGCAACCGGGGCGCTGGCAACCAGGGCGCGGCCACGCATGCGCCGGACGTCCCAGCGGCGGTGCCGGGCGCGACCATCAGCACGCAGGTCGCCAAGGAGTTGGCGTACATGGTGCAGGAGGAGAAACTGGCCCGGGATGTCTACGCCCTGGCCAAGTCGCGCTACTCGGATCGGGTGTTCACCAACATCAACCGCGCGGAGACCAACCACATGGCCGAGTTGCGGGTGCTCCTCGACCGCTACGACGTGAAGGACCCGACCGCGGGTGTCGCGGCCGGCAAGTTCGCCGACAAGGACCTCCAAGCGCTGTACGACAAGCTTGCCGCCCAGGTCAAGAAGAGCCGGGACGAGGCGGTGAAGGCGGGGATCACGGTTGAGACCACGGACATCGCCGACCTGAAGGACGCCTTGAAGCTGAAGGCACCCTCCGATGTGACGACCGTGCTGAAGAACCTGCTGGCAGGCAGCCAGCGGCACCTGGCGGCGTTCCAGCGCAACGCCTGAGCCCTACCCGGCGGGCGCCATCGGCAGTTGTACCCAGAACGTGGCGCCCTGCCCGGGAGGGCTGGTGACACCGACCGTCCCGCCGTGGGCCCGCACGATCGCCGACGCGATCGCCAGGCCCAGGCCGCTGCCCCCCGAGGCGCGGGCCCGGGCGACGTCCGCGCGGTAGAACCGGTCGAACACCTTGGGCAGGTCTTGCTCGGCAATGCCCGGGCCGTGATCGGCAACCTCGACGCGCACCGCGTTCGCACTGGTCGACACTCGGAGGTCGATCGCCGTGCCCGGTGGTGTGTGCCGCAGCGCGTTCGTCGTCAACGCGGCCAGCACCTGGGTCAGCCGGTCGCGGTCGCCGGCCACCACTGCGGAGTCCGGGGCGGTCAGGGTCACGGTCCTGGTCGGATCGAGGACCTGCAGGTCGCCGACGAGGTCGGTGAGGATGGGGATGAGGTCCACGGAACCCGCGGCCAGGGTCGGGCCCTGGTCCATCTCAGTGAGCAGCAGCAGGTCCTCCACCAATCTCCCCATCCGGTTGGCCTCGGTCTTGATCCGGCGCATGGCGTCGGCAGTTGTCGCCTCGTCAGCGATGCCGCCAGCCCCGTACAGCGCCGCGTAGCCCTTCAACGTGACCAGCGGAGTACGCAACTCGTGGGAGGCGTCGGCGACGAACTGCCGCAGGCGCGCCTGGGTTGACTCATTGGCCTCGACCAGTTGGTTGAAGGCCGTCCCGAGGTCGTGGGCCTCGGTTCCCGCAGGGAATGGCTCCACTCGGGTGCTGGTGTCACCAGCCGTGATCGAGCGGGCTGCGCGGGTGACGCGCCGGATCGGATCCAGGCCCAGGCGCAGCATCCACCAGAACACCAGGCTGATGACGGCCAGCAGCGCGGCGCCGACGGCAAGCATCGCCGTGCGCAGCCCAGTCTGGGCGGTGTCGATCTCAGCAGTCGAGCGACCGAGCACGAGCGTGCCGCCGGAGTCCAGCCTCGAGGTGAGGATGCGCATCCGTGGCGCTGATCCGCCGGTGGCGGGCACGGTTGCCGGCGTGGTCGGCAGGTCGGTCGGGTCGATCACGGGGGTCAGCCCCGGATCGGTCGCGGGCGTGTCGATCGTGCGCAGCGAATCGCCAGTCACGACGCCCAGGTAGGCGTCGGCAAGGCCACGCGCTCGCCGCGGCAGGCCGGCAGCGTCGACAGCTGGATCCCCGCTGGCCACGTCGGCGGCGGTCTCGAGCTGGCGCATCAGCCGATCGTCGACCTGGTCGACCAGGTACCCGCGTTGGATGGTCAGGATCAGCAACCCCGCGGCGACCAGCAGCCCCGCGATGATGCACAGCCCGGCAAGCATCCGGGCGCGCAGCGACATCAGGGCTCCCGGACGGTGTAGCCCACGCCGCGCACCGTGTGGATCAGCTTCGGCTCGCTCGAGTCGATCTTCCTGCGGAGGTTGCGGATGAAGGACTCGATGATCGAGGACTCCCCGTTGAAGTCGTACTGCCAGACCGTGTCGAGGATCTGCTCGCGGGTGACCACCCGACCCGCGTTGGCCATGAGGACCCGCAGCAGGTTGAACTCGGTCGCCGTCAGGTGCGCCTCCATCTCGCCGCGCCAGACCCGGCGGGAGTCGAGGTCCATTGCGAGGTCGGCGACCTCCAGGCGAGTTGACCTCCTGCCGGGCTGGCCGATTCCGGCATGTCGCAGCGCCACCTGCACCCGGGCCACGAGCTCCTCGAGCTCGAATGGCTTGACGATGTAGTCGTCACCGCCTCCGGTGAGGCCACGGACCCGGTCGGTCGTGGCGCCCCGCGCGGTGACGAAGAGCACGGGTGCCTTCGAACCGCCGGTGCGGATCCGGCGCAGCACCTCGAACCCGTCGATGTCGGGCAGCATGATGTCCAGCACGATCACGTCGGGGGTGAAGCGGCCGACCTCCGCGACGGCCTGGGTGCCGGTGCCCGCGACGAGGGTCTCGTAGCCGGCCAAGCGCAGCGCGGACGCCACCAGGAAGGCGACGTTCTCCTCGTCGTCGACTATCAGCACCTTGGGCTCGGCGGTGGGAGGCATGGTGCGCCCAGCCTGCCACAGCGGGTCCGTCTCGTCGGGCCTTTGGCCCGTCGGGCGGCCATCGCCGAGGCCGCGCACTAGCGTGAAGCCGTGGCGCCGTGGCCGTGGTTCGTGCTGGCCGGTGCCGCAGTCGGCTCGCTCACCGGCATCTTCGGCGTGGGCGGCTCGGCCATCGCAACGCCTGTGCTGTCGCTGCTGGGCGTCCCAGGCCTGCAGGCGGTGGCGTCGCCGCTTCCAGCGACGATCCCGTCGGCGCTCGCAGCAGTCGTGCCGTATGTGCGCAGCCAGACGGCCCGACCGCGCGCTGCCGGGTGGTCCCTGCTCGGCGGCATCCCCGCCACGATCCTGGGCGCACTGGTCTCGCGCATCGTGGGTGGGCCGGCTCTGCTCGTGGCGTCAGGCATCGCGCTCGGCGTCGTCGGCTGGCGGATGCTCAGCCCGGTCGAACCCGCGGCTGCCGCTGCCGGGGCGGCGCGGCGACAGAACCGCCCGCTGCTCGTGGCCGCGAGCGCCGGGGTCGGGTTCTTCACGGGCTTGCTCGCCAACGGGGGAGGGTTCCTCCTCGTGCCGATGTACGTGCTGGTGTTCGGCCTTGCGATGGCCGAGGCCGCTGGAACCAGCCTCCTGGTCGTCGCCGTCCTTGCCATCCCGACCCTGATCACCCACGTCTCCCTCGGGCACGTGGACTGGGCGGTCGCCGCGGCCTTCGCTCTGGGTTCCGTGCCGACCGCAGCCGTCAGCGGCCGCCTTGCACAGCGGTTGCCGGGCGAGGCTGTCCGTCGCGCATTCGGCTGGTTCCTGATCGCGTGCGGAGTGGCGTTCGCCCTGCATCGGCTGATGTCCGCGTGACGTGGTCTCGGTCGGGCGCCCGGAGCTGCGCCCTACTCGTGACCCTTGCGGATCATCTTGATCATGCGCAGGTTGATCGCCGCGAACCGCAGCGCCTGGAGCACCAGGTTTGTGCGGGCCCTGAGCGTCTCCTCGGTGGGCAGCGGCGCTTGCGCGATGCTGCTCTCGGCTGTGTCCATGGTTCCCTCGCGTCTGTCCTCGGTCTTTGACGATGTGGTCGGTCATTCGGGGATCAGGAACCACCCGGGGCGGGCCTTGGCCTTGTAGAGGAACAGGTAGTGCAGCATCGCCTTGATCCAGTGCGCGGCAAGGCCGATCTCGCCAGTCGTGTCCTTCGGGCTGCGTCCGGTGCCGGGATAGCGCTGGTAGTCCGGCACGACCGGGTACATGGTCATCGCGGCGGCTGTGCCACGGCGCAGCCCGGTCCCCGCCGAGGCGATGCACGCCGCCCCCATGCGGGCCATCGAGGCTCGGTGGGCCTCGGCGGTGCTGCCCTTCGCGATCATGTCCGCGATCGTCATCGCGGCAACCTTGCCCATCACGCCGGACGGCATCCCCGTCCGTGGCGGCGCGGGGCTGATCACGGTGCCGTTCGGGCTGGTCCGCGGCCGGGAGATCGGGTGCGGGGGGGCGAATGCGATGCCGACGCCGAACACGTTGGGGAACATCGGCGACCGGTACGTGCTGGGCCAGTCCTCGGCCCGCCAGTCCTCGAACGGCTTGGGCGTGTAGTCGGCATCGACCTTCATGAACCCGCTGGGTGCGAACAGCTGCGTGGTAATCTCGGTGCCGGAGGCATCGAACGCCTTGAGGTCGGCCCCGCGGAAGGGCGGCAGCAGCATCGCGAAGTCGAAGTCCAGCGTGCTGCGACTCCCGTCGAGCTGTTCGTAGTGGATGACGCCGGGCTCGACCTTCTCCACGTGGGCCTGCAGGATCGCCCGAATCCCACGCTCGCGGAACAGGGACTCGGTCCACAGCTTGCTCGTGGTCTGGAACCCCTGCTGGGCGAACGTCATCCCGCCGACCCCGAAGTCGCCGAGCTCGTACTCGTTGCTCAGGTAGACGACCTCGGCGAGGTCGCGCACGCCGGCTTGGCGCAGCTCGTGCTCCACGTTGAAGGCGTACTCGAAAGCGGCACCCTCGCAGGTGCAGAGGCCGTGTCCGACGCCGACCACAAGCCGCTGGGGCGTGCCGTCCCTGAGCCGGTCGATGACCTCCTTGAGCGCCGCGGCCGCCTGCACCGCGTGGCCAGCAGTGCACACCGACAGGCTGTTCCCGTCCGGCCCGAGGCCGGGGGTGGCGGCGAAGTTCAGCTTCGGGCCGGTCGCGTTGATGAGGTAGTCGTACTCGAGCTGCGCGGTCTCGCCCTGGCTGCGGGGATCCGTGTACCGGACGTCCACGAAGGGCCTGTCGTGCTGGGCGTCACCCTCAGGGTGGATCGACACCCCGAGCGCCTGATAGAACACGATCCCCTTGCGCTTGTAGATCGGGGCCAACGGGAACGTGACCTGAGCGGCGGTCATCTTCCCCACACCGACCCAGATGTTCGAAGGTATCCAGTTCCACTGCGAGTTCGGCGAGACGACGACCACTTCGTGGGCTCGCGGGAGCATCCGACGCAGGTGCAGAGCGGCGGTGTGTCCGGAGATGCCCGCCCCTAGGATGACCACTCGTGCCATGGGTACCCCTTTCCCGGGAGGACCGCCCCGAGCGTATCCCTGACGCGGGCGGGCAGGCTCGCGGGAAGGCGTGAGCCTGCCCGGCCTAGCGCTCCTGGGCCCGCCCGCGCCGCACGAGTGCGTCCAGCAGCCGGAAGGCGGTGGCGAGGTCCACGTGAGTCGTCCCGGTCACGTCCTGGCCCATGCCGTCGAGCACCCGGAAGCGCTGTGGGCTCATGCTGCTGGCCGTGACGATGGAACCGGCTGCCGTCGACGCAATGACTCGCTCGTAGCCGATCAAAGGCGACCTCCTGCGCCGAACCCACATGAATCGTACCCCGGCCGGCGATGTCACCCGCGCCGCTCGGTACTGGCTGGGATCGGTCAGATCAGCCAGTGCGTGGGAGGTCCGGCATCGGCTGCCCGGTACGTGCGAGTCGTCCTGCGGACCGCGGTGGTTCTAGTCGCCGGAAGCCACTGCCCCGGCAGCTGCGGCGACGACGGCAGCGCGCGCGTCACCGTCGGCACCGAGGACCAGTCGCACGCCCATCGAGTCCAGGGTCCGCTGCATGGGAGGCCCGACGTGTCTGGCAACCACGCAGTCGACCCCGTGGTCGCGCAGGAACCGCACGATGCGGGCGTGGTGCGAGCCGTGTGTTCCCGAATCGTGGGTGACGTGCCAGCCGACCTCGAACGCCTCCCAGCCGGCGATCGTCCCGTCCTCGACCCGGGCCACCGCGACGGATGTTGCCTTGCCGAACGAGTGGCCCACGACGTCGTCCGGTCCCACCGGCACGGCAAGGATCATGGGGCGGAGTCTATCGAGCAGGATCGCGTGGCGCGGCCGGATACCCGGCGGAGTACCCCGTCTCAGATGGACCCCGTCTCAGATGGACCCCGTCTCAGATGAACAACGTCGCGTTGGACTCGTTGGCCTGGCCGAGGAACATGGCGACGCCGCCGAACTCGACCCCGTCGATCAGCTCATCCTCATGGATGCCGAGCAGGTCCATCGTCATGGTGCAGGCGACCAGTCGGACGCCTGACTCCTGAGCGGACGCGATCAGGTCAGGCAGGCTGGGCACGCTGTTGTCCCGCATGATCTTCTTGATCATCGCGGTGCCACCACCGAGCCAGTGCATCTGCGACAGCTTCAAGTCGTGCGGGCCGGCCGGCATCATCTTGGCCATCGCCTTGCTGAGCAGGGGCTTGTCGATGTCCGGGGCGTCCGGTCGGCGCAATGCGTTGAGGCCCCAGAAGGTGAAGAACATCGACACCTCGTCGCCCATCGCGAGCGCCCCGTTGGCAATGATGAACGCGGCAAGGACCTTGTCGAAGTCACCGGAGAACACCACGAAGGACTTCTTGTCCTTCAGTCGAGCGGCGACCGGGTTGGCCGTCACCCCCCCTGCTGCCCCTGCTGTGCCGCCTTTGCGGAACCTGGCAACGATGCCGGCGCCCTCAGGCCTGATGTCGAGGACCTCGTGGCCGTTCTTCGCCGCCCAGGCCGGGGCGTCGAGGCGGAAGCCGATGTCCGACACGTGGGCAAGGACCTCGTCGCCGGGGTTGAGCTCGCCCATCTGCTTCTGCAGGGCCATGATCGGCCCGGGGCAGGCAAGGCCCGTGCAGTCCAGGTCGACGATGACGCCGGTCGCGGCAGGCAGCTCCGGCAACGCCCCGCCAGCCCGGAGCGACGCCTCCTCTGCGTACGAGGTGACGGGGACCACCGGGTCCGGCACGTCGTCGGGCGCGACATGGTGCCAGGCGCGGAACGTCTGGATGCCGCCGACGAGCATCGCCGCATCGGTGAAGCCCCTCTGGGCGAGGATCCGTTGGGCAAGGTAGCTGCGGAACCCAACTGCGCAGTACAGGCGGATCGGCGTGCTCCTGTCCCAGTCGGCCTGGGCCGCGCGCAAGGTGGACAGCGGGACGTTCTCGGCTCCCGGGATGTGCCAGATGTCGTACTCGCTGGGCCCGCGGACGTCGATGATCCGCGCGCCCTGGCAGTTGCCGGGGTAGTCGGTTGCGTACCAGGGCACGATGTCGCCGCGCAGGATGTTCGACCCCAGGAAGCCGATCATGTTGACGGGGTCCTTCGCCGAGCCGAACGGCGGGGCGTAGGCCAGCTCGAGCCGCTCGAGGTCGTACACGCTGGCGCCGAGCCGGATGGCGGTGGCGAACACGTCCAGGCGCTTGTCCACGCCGTCGAACCCCGTGATCTGTGCGCCGAGAACTCGGCCGTCATCGGGGGCGAAGAGGCACTTGACGTCCATCTGCGCAGTCCCGGGGTAGTAGCCGGCGTGTCCGGAGGGGTGGACGTGGGCTCGCAGGTAGGGGATGCCAGCGGCCTTCAACTGCTTCTCCGTTGCGCCCGTGCCTCCGGCGACCATGTCGAACACCTTCACGATCGAGGTGCCCTGAGTGGACTCGTACTCGGTGTCGCGGCCGAAGATGTTCTCCGCGGCAACGCGGGCCTGTCGGTTCGCCGGACCGGCAAGGGGGATGACCCACGACCCGTCGAGGACCGTGTGCTCGACCTCGACGGCATCTCCGGCCGCGTAGATGTCGGAGTGCGAGGTGCGCATGTGCCGGTCGACCCGGATCCCGCCGCGTGGGCCCAGCTCGATCCCGGCGGCAACAGCCAGCTCCACGTTCGGCCGCACGCCCGCGGACATGATGACCAGGGACGTCCTGAGGAATCGCCCGCTGGTCAACTCGACGGTGAGTCCACCGGACGCGGCCGGGCCAGCTGTGAATGCCGCGGCGGCCGTCGACAGGTGCAGTGCGATCCCGTGCGCCCGAAGGTAGTTCTCCATCGGGGTGGAGAGCTCCTTGTCCAGCGGCGGCATGATCTGGTCAGCGAGTTCGACCACCTCCACGGCAAGTCCTCGTTCGTGGAGGTTCTCAGCCATCTCCAGGCCGATGTAGCCAGCGCCGATCACAACGGCGTGCTTGGCGCGGTCGGGGTCGGCAACGATCGTGTCGACCTTGCCCTTGATCGCGTCCATGTCCTCGATGTTGCGAAGGACGTGGACGTCCGGGTGGTCCAGTCCCGGCAACGGCGGGCGGAACGGAGACGATCCGGGGCAGAGGGCGAGCTTGTCCCAGGGCTGCGTGTACTCCTCGCCGTTGATGAGGTCGTGTGCCGTCACAGTTCGTGCCACCGCATCGATTGCGGTGACCTCGGTGGACACGCGAACGTCGATGTCGAGCGACTCGCGCAGACTCGCCGGGGTCTGCAGCAGCAAGCGCGAGCGATCCTTGATGGTCTCTCCGATGTGGTAGGGCAGGCCGCAGTTGGCGAAGGAGACGTTCCCGGAGCGTTCGAACACGGTGATCTCGGCGAACTCGTCGAGGCGCCTGGCGCGTGCCGCGACCGATGCCCCCGCTGCCACTCCACCGACCACGACCAGCTTCATGGGACGCTCCTGACCTCGAGGCGGACTGTGTGGTCCCCGACGCTAGTTCGACCCCGCCTGCGAAGCGCCCTGAGCGGGTCCGGGGGCAGGCCGGAGTCGATTGGTGCTACTGGAATACCCCGTCCGGGTATCCTGTTGTCAGGTCAGACGATGAGGAGAGGGGTGCGGAATGCCAACCACGACGACGTATGCGGTCATCGGGATGACGTGCGGGCACTGCGTCAAGGCGGTCACGGAGGAGTTGTCCGCCTTGCCCGGCGTCAGTGTCGTGAGTGTGGAGCTCGTGAAGGGCGGTGTGTCGAAAGCGACCGTAACCAGCTCCGAGCCGCTGCCCGACGAGTCTGTGCGGGCCGCGATCGACGAGGCTGGCTATGAGTTGGCCGATGCGACGGGTGTCGCGGCTGGCAGGGCCCCCGCCCCCCAGGCGGGTGCCACTGCTGGCGGGACCGTGCTGCCGCTGATCGGCTCCTGAGCTCAGGCCGCCCCAGCACCGACTACCGTGATCCCATGTCGGTCCAGGAGGGCCCGGAGGATGATGCGGTGATCGGGGAGTTCCCGCCGCGCATCCCAGCGTCCGCCGGCGCGCTGATCTGGGACCGAAGGGGCCGCCTGCTGATCCTCAAGCCGACGTACAAGGGTGGCTGGACGCTGCCCGGAGGTGTTGTCGAGGCCAACGGGGAGACGCCCTGGGAGGCCTGCCGCCGCGAGACCCTCGAGGAATGCGGACTCCGCGTGCTCCGTGGGCGCCTCGTGTGCGTCGACTTCCTGCGTCCGCGCCCGGCGCGGCCAGGTGGCATGCGGTTCCTGTTCGACTGCGGGACGTTCGACGATGCTGGCCTGTCCGGCATCGCCCTGCAGGAGCAGGAGATCTCCCGGTACCGGTTGGCGCCAGTCGAGCGGGCGCTGGGCCTGCTGAGCGGGCCGGTGAGTCGACGCGTGGCGGCGGCGCTGAGCAGGAATCATCCGGTCAGCTACTTGGAGGACGGTCGCCCGGCGCCCGACGCCGCGTAGGCGTCCGGCGAGCTCCCAGTCGACGCTGAGCGCCGGACGGGGCCGGGGGCCTGGGGTCCGCTCGCCTTGGCACTACTGTGATGCCGTGACCGGGGGAGTTGCCATCCCACGTCGTGTGTTCCTGGCCGGGTCGCTGGCCACGGCGGGGATGCTCGCTGGGTGCACCTCGGGCGGTGCCCAACGCGCCCCTGAGCCAGGCGCGGCCTCGGGAGCACCCACGCCGACCGCCTCCCCTGGGCCGACCTCGAACCAGGCCACGACGCCGAAGGCGCCACTGGTTGTGGCAGTGATCGGCGCCGGCGGTCACGGCCGCCAGCTGGCGAAGCGCCTGGCCCGGATCCCGGACGTCCGACTGGAGGCGATCTGCGACCCGGATTCGGACCGCGCCGGATCCCTCGCGCGATCCGTCGGGGACCTGACCGGATCTCGGCCGAAGCAGGTGGCGGACCTTCGGCAGGTCCTCGATGACGACCGCGTTGACGCCGTGGTCGTGGCAACTCCGCACCACTGGCACGCCCTGGCGGCCGGCTGGGCCCTGGAAGCGGGCAAGCACGTGTACCTGGAGAAGCCCGCGACCCACTCGCTGGCCGAGGGCCAGCCGCTGCTGGGGGCGTGGCAGCGGTCTGGGCTGGTGGTGGAAGTGGGCACGCAGCGTCGTTCCCATCCTGGGCTCCAGGAGGCCATTGCCGAGCTCCATGCCGGCCGGATCGGCGCGGTCCGGTTCGCGCGGTGCTACTCGTGGAAGCGCAGGCCCTCCATCGGACCCGCGGTATCCGGGGAATGGCCGGAATCACTCGATCCGGAGCTCTGGTACGGACCGCGCCCCGTCGTGCGGCCGACGCGGGCGAAGTTCCACTATGACTGGCACTGGTTCACCGCCTACGGCAACGGGGGTCTGGGCAACAACGGCGTTCACAGGCTTGACGTGGCGCGCTGGGGGATGAACCTGGACGGCATCGGCGACGAGGTGCTGTCCCTGGCCGGGCGGATCGGACCGGCCGACGCCGGCGAGACGCCGAACACCGCACTGACGATCGTCTCGTTCGGCGACCGCTGGGTTGCCCACGACCTGCGCGGCATGCCCACCAAGCCGGATGCGCGCCGCGAACCCGGAATGCGCGCGTCGGACGAGGTCGTGTTCGTCGGAGACTCGGCCAGCATCGTCGTCAATCGAACGGGCGGGCGCCTGGTGGACGAGTCAGGTCAGGTGGTGCGGCGCTACGGTGCCAGCGCGGCAGACGTCGACGCCATCACCAGGCATCTGCGCGGGTTCGTCAAGGCGTGCCTTGCCGGCGATCCGACGGCGGTTGCCGTGGGACTGGTCGAGGGGATCGGGTCGGCCGCGATGTGCCATTCCCCGGCCGCAGCGCACGCCGCCGCGGCCAAGGTCGAGGGATCAGGTTTCCGAGCCGTCGAAGCCCGCAGCGCAGTACGGGCGATGTGCGGTTCGGACCTGGACCGCGCCCTCTCGTCCTTACTCGAACATGTCGCCAAGCAGGTCGGGCAGGACAGGATGGTCCTCGCCCCGACTCGGGGGATCGCCGGGTCCACGGTCGTCGGAGCTCCCGAGGACTTCGTCATCAGGAGGGGCTACGAATTGCCCGCGTGACGGGATCGGCGGCCATCCGGTGGGCGATCCCGCGAGCCTTCCAGTCGTCAACAACACGGTGGTCAGCCCAGCGGCGATCCCTGTCCGGATCAAGTTCCTATGAGCCAGATGTCCGGGTTCGTGCTTCGATCGCCGATCTCCGCGGGGCGAATCGAATCGGTTGCCGGTCTAGTCTCGACCGCATGAACGGCTCGGCACAGGGACAGGGACAGAGTCTGCTGGCGCGGCTGGGTGAGGCCGTGCGGGGCCGGGGGATCAAGTGGAACCAGGGGGAGAACCAGGAGGACGCTCGAGCCGTTCGAGGCAAGAACCTGCATCCCGATGCGGTTCGGCTGCAGGAGCACCGCGAGCGTCAGGCTGCCCTCGATGGCCGTGGCGGCATGCACCCGACTGCGAGCACAGGCGCCCTTGTCATCGGAGCAACCGGGGTCGTGTACGGGGACATCGGTACGTCGCCCCTGTACGCCATGCGCGAATGCCTCCATGCCGAGGGCCTGCAGGAGTCGCCCGAGACTGTGCTTGGCATCGCCTCGCTGATCTTCTGGGCCCTCACCCTCGTTGTCACGATCAAGTACTTGTTCATCATCATGCGGGCCGACAACCACGGGGAGGGCGGGATCCTGGCCCTCCTGGCGCTGCTGCCGGACTTCCTGAAGCGGAATGCCAGCGGGAAGGCATCTGTCACGGCCGTCCTCGTCCTGGTTGGCGCCGGCCTGCTGTACGGAGACGGAGCCTTGACGCCGGCGATCTCGGTGCTCAGCGCGGTTGAGGGCCTGAAGGAGGTCAACCCAGCCCTCAGCAGCTTGGTCGTCCCGCTGACGTGCCTGATCCTGCTTGCCCTGTTCCTGGTCCAGTCACGTGGAACCCATCGCCTGGGAACCGTGTTCGGGCCGGTCATGGTCTGCTGGTTCGGCTTCATCGGCGGCCTCGGCCTTCTTGAGGTCCTCCGGGACCCCAGCATCGTGAGGGCCCTGTTGCCGACATATGCGATCTCGACCCTCACGGGCAATGGCATACACGGGTTCCTGCTGCTCGGCTCCGTGATCCTCGCCGTGACCGGGGCCGAGGCCCTGTACGCGGACATGGGCCACTTCGGCCGTCGGCCGATCCGGATCTCCTGGCTCACGCTCGTCAAGCCGGCGCTGGTCTTCGCCTACCTGGGGCAGGCCGCCAAGGTGACGAACGACCCTGAGACCGCTGCCAACCCCCTGTACGCCCTCGCTCCCTCCCCCGCCTGGGCGTTGGTGATGCTGGGCCTGGCGACGATGGCAACGATCATCGCGTCCCAAGCGCTCATCACAGGGGTGTTCTCGCTAACCCGACAGGCCGTGCAGATGGGGTACTTCCCGCGCGTGACCATCCGGCACACGTCCGGCCAGGCGGAGGGGCAGATCTACCTTCCGGCGCTGAACTACATGTTGATGGTGGCCTGCCTGACCCTCGTGATCACCTTCCAGAGCTCGGCGCGGCTGGCTGGTGCCTACGGCGTTGCCGTGAGCGGGACGATGACGATCACCTCCATCGCCTTCTACCTCGTGGCAAGGAACAACTGGCAATGGTCACGGATCAGGGCAGGGCTGGTCACCACGGCCTTCCTCGTCATCGACCTCGGGTTCCTCGGGGCCACCCTGCCGAAGTTCCTGGAGGGCGGCTACGTGCCCATCGCGATCGGATTGGCGGTCGTGCTCCTGATGTTCGTGTGGCACTTCGGGCACAACCTCCTCACCAGCCACGTCGGCGCCAACCTGCTCACGTGGGACCAGGTGCACGATGGGATTGCCAGCGGTGAGATCCGGCGGACGTCAGGCACGGCCGTGTTCCTGGCCTCCAACCCGGTGGACGTGCCGCAGAGCCTGAGCAGCCACGTCCAGATGCTGCGGACGCTGCCCGAGCGGGTACGGGTCGTCACGGTGCTGACCGCTTCGGTGCCTGTGGTCGTGGAACCCGACCGCTTCGTGCTGGTCGACCGCGGCGATGGGATCGAGCAGGTGGTCGTGCGCTCCGGGTTCATGGAGACCCCGTTCGTGCCGCTGCTCATGGACGTCCTTGCCGTGCGCAGCGAGCCGGACTACTGGGATGGCCCACGCCTCCAGTCCCTGCCCGTGCTGCCCGACGACGCGGTCTACATACTCAGCGACCGGGCTTTCCGGGCCACGAACCGAGGGAGCATGAACGCTCTGAGCGAGCGCGTCTATGCCTGGCTGCATCGCAACGCTGCCAGTCCCACTGCCTACTTCGGCCTGCCCACGGAACGGGTGGTGACCCTGGGCATGCTGGTCGACCTGTAGGCAACCAGGCACGTTCTCCGCCGTCGCATTGCCGAGCCGAGGACCAGGAGGTGAGCCTTGGAGGTCCGGATCATCGACGCGGCCCGTGCCGACGTCGTGCCGGTTGGCCGGCTCACGTCGGTGCTGTCCGACGCTGAGACGCTGGTCTGGGTCGACGTGCCACACTGCGACGAGGAGGCCATCGAGGCTCTCCGCGAGGCCTTCGGCTTCCACCCCGTCGCGATCCGGGAATGCGTCGAGCGGCAGCGCATGCCCAAGTTCCACGCGTACGCCGACCACTTCTTCGCCGTGCTGCACTCACCGGAGCGAGGCCAGCACGGGCATGTCCACTACGTGGAGATCGACCAGTTCATCGGCGCGGGCTACCTGGTCACCGTCCACGGCCCGACGAATCCCGCAGTTCCTGCTGACGTGCCCCTTCAGGACACCTCGGCAGTCTGGGCGCGGATCGCCTCGGGCGGGTTCCACCCGCAGACGCCGGTCGAGATCTCGCACGCCGTGATCACGGCGATGGCCCTGCGCATGGAGGAGACGATCGAGAGCGTGACCGCCGACGTGTGGTCGCTGGAGCAGCGCGTGATCGGCGGCCAGCTTGGGGACCCAGAGGCCTTCCTCGACGAGATGTTCCGCACGCGCCACGCCCTGCTCGCCGTGGCAAACGTCACGGGCAACGACTTGGAGGTCCAGGAGCAGATGGCCTCGGCCGACCGCGGCATCGGCGACCGCGATCGCGCTTGCCTCAACGACAGCGTCGATCTGCTCCGCCGCGCCAACCGCCTTGCGGGGAGCCAGCGTGAGTACCTGGAGGGTGTGATCGAGTTCTATCGGACCCGAACGGACACCAGGACGGAGATCGCGGCCGAGCGATTGGCCGTGATCGCCGTGGTCACGTTGCCGATCACCGCCCTTGCATCGGTGCTGGGCATGAATGTCATCGTCAACGATCGCACGCAACTGCCCTGGTTGATCCTGTCCCTGATGATCATGCTCACGATGTCTGCCTACCTGCTGAAGTGGGCCCGCGAGCACGGCTGGTGGTGAGCACGGCAACGGCGCAGTGGCTGCTGCTGCCCGCGCTGTCGGTCGGCCGACGCCGGTCGCGGCCACCACTCCTCCGGCTCCGGCCGGAGTCGAGTCGGGACCCGCTCGCCCTATGCCCTGCGGTGCCCCCGCGCGGTGAGCTGGTGCAGGTCGTAGGGGGTTTCTTGATAGACGCAGTAGTTCAACCAGTTGGTGAACAGGAGGTCGCCGTGGGCGCGCCAGCCGACGATCGGCAACTTCCCCGGATCGTCGTCGAGGTAGTAGTTGCGCGGCATCTCGATCGGCAGCCCGGCGGACAGGTCACGCCGGTACTCCCCGTCAAGCGTCCCTGCGTCGTACTCGGGGTGCCCCGTGACGAACACCCGGCGGCCGTCCCGTGACGCGGCCAGGTACACGCCGGCCTCAGGCGACTGGGCCAGGAGCTCCAGGTCGGGCTCGGCGATGATGTCCTCGGCATGGACCGTTGTGTGCCGCGAGTGCGGGGCCAGGAAGCGGTCGTCGAACCCGCGGGTGACCTTGTTCTTGGGGTCGGTCACGGCGTGTGAGAACACGCCGAACGCCTTCTCGGGCAGGGCATGCTTCCCGATGCCGTAGTGGTGGTAGAGCTCGGCCTGCGCCGCCCAGCAGATGGCCAGCGTGGAGTAGACGTTGGCATCAGCCCATTCCATGATCGAGACCAGTTCGTCCCAGTAGGCCACTTCTTCGAAGTCCATGTGCTCGACCGGCGCGCCCGTGATGATCAGCCCGTCGAAGCGGCGCTCGCGGACAGCCTCGAACGTCTCATAGAACACTTCGAGGTGGGTGTGGTCGGTGTGCGTGGGCAAGTAGGACGCCGTGTGGATGAACGTGACCTCGACCTGCAGCGGCGAGTTGCCCAACATGCGCAGCAGCTGGGTCTCGGTGGTCACCTTGGTCGGCATCAGGTTCAGCACGAGGATGCTCAGCGGTCGGATGTCCTGGGCTGCGGCTCGGAGCTCCGTCATCACGAACACATTCTCGGCCGCGAGGATGTCCGCGGCCGGAAGGCCCTCCTTGATCTTGACCGGCATGCGTGCGCCTCCCTGCGGGTGGTCGCCAATTCTACCGGCACGCAGCTGCGGGGGATCCCATCGATGGTTCCCTGCCGCGTTCGGGCCCGGCGGCGTTGCGAGGATGCCGCGTCCTTCGGGCGTGCTTCGCAATGTGTGCCGCCGCTCACGGAAATCCCGCCCAACTCGGCTACACTCCGCCTGACCCGATGACAGGGCCACACCGCACGTTCCTGGTGATTCTCAGCCTGCGCCTGTGCGGCGGCATACGGACGGCCACGCCGCATCACCTTGCGGCCAGCGGAGGGAAGTGGGAAGCGTGCACGTGAATCTGAAGTCGGCGGCGATCGCCACTTGGGCCGTGGCGCTGGTGATGGGGATGTCCGGCTGCTCGAGTTCCACCGGCGTGGAGGACGCAGGCGCCGGCGAGTCAGTGGAGGTCGCCAAGTCGGATGCGCTTGCCGCGATGGTGCCCCGTCCGTTCGCATCCGACGGTGTCCTGACCGTGGGTGCTGACGCATCGTACGCACCGGGTGAGTTCATCGACACGGACGGCGAGTCGATCATCGGCTTTGACGTGGATCTGGCTGAGGCGTTGGGCAAGGTGCTCGGCCTGACGGTCGAGGTGCGGAACGCGCCGTTCGAGTCGCTGGTCGAGGGGGTCAAGACGGGGAAGTTCGACTTGGGCGTCTCGTCGTTCACCATCGACGCCGAGCGGCAGAAGCAGGTTGACATGGTCAGCTACTTCGACGCCGGCACTTCTTGGGCGGTGCCCAAGGGCAACCCGCAGGGGATCACTCCGGACAACGCCTGCGGCAAGAAGATCGCCGTCCAGAAGGCGACAGTGCAGGTCCCAGACATCGAAGCCCGGGCGAAGGCCTGTATCGACGCCGGCAAGCCGGCGATGACGATCGAGCAGTACCAGCTCCAGAGCGACGCCACTGCAGCGGTGGTCAGCGGCAAGGACGATGCGATGCTCGCAGACTCCCCAGTGGTTGCCTACGCCGTCAAGCAGACCGGCGACAAGCTGGAGGTCTCGGGCGGTATCTACGACGCCGCCCATTACGGCATTGCCGTCCCCAAGGGCCAGGGTGACTACGCGAAGGCGATCCAGGGCGCGTTGCAGCAGTTGATGGATGACGGCGCCTACATGGAGATCCTCAAGTCCTGGGGTGTCCAGGACGGCGCGATCAGCACCTCGCAGATCAACCCGGTCTCCTGACGGAGGCGCACCGTGAGCGCTTCCGGGTCGAAGGCGGCGCCTGAGGCTCTGGCTCCCGAGCCGATCAGGGCGATCCCTGTTCGCCATCCTGGCCGATGGGTGGGCATGGCAGTGATCGCCCTCGTCGCGGCGATGGTCGTGCACAGCGTCCTGACCAATCCCAACTGGCAATGGAGCTTCCAGCTGGAGAACGCCTTCGCCCCGCCCGTGGTCCGAGGCGTGGTGACGACCTTGTGGCTCACGATCGCCGCCATGGTGGTCGGCGTGCTGCTCGGAGTCGTCCTGGCCGTGATGCGCCTGTCGCCGAACCCGGTGCTGGCTGGTGCCGCGTGGTTCTACGTCTGGGTGTTCCGCGGGACTCCCGTGCTCGTCCAACTGGTGGTTTGGGGTAACCTGAACTCCCTGTATCGGACGATCTCCCTCGGGGTCCCGTTCGGTCCCGAGTGGTTCGTCTTCGAGACTCGCGACCTGATCCCTCCGGTCGCAGCAGCGCTGCTCGGGCTGGGCCTGAACGAGGCTGCGTACATGTCCGAGATCATCCGCGCGGGGATCCTCTCGGTCGATGAGGGCCAGACGGAAGCCGCATCGGCGCTGGGCCTCTCCCGCCTGACGACTCTGCGTCGGATCGTGTTGCCGCAGGCCATGCGGGTCGTCGTGCCGCCGACCGGCAATGAGACCATCTCGATGTTGAAGACCACCTCCTTGGTTGCCTATGTGCCGTACATCGAGCTGTTCTTCCAGACCAGCTCGATCGGCAGCCGGACCTTCCAGCCCTTCCCGATGCTCGTGACCGCAAGCCTGTGGTACTTGGCGATGACGTCAGTGCTGATGATCGGCCAGTACTACATAGAGCGCCACTACGCACGTGGTTCGGTGCGATCCCTGCCGCCGACTCCCATCCAGCGTCTGCGCATTCGCCTGACTGGGGCTGAGCTTCGATGACCCCGCCGGGCCGTCCGACCACACCTCAGGACCCGTCGACGTCGGGGGCTGCCCCGGCCCCCGAGCAGACCCCGCCGATGGTCAAGGCCGAGCAGGTCCACAAGTCGTTCGGCCGGGTTGAGGTGCTCAAAGGGATCGACCTGGAGGTCAAGCACGGCGAGGTGATGTGCATCGTCGGTCCGTCGGGTTCGGGCAAGTCCACGTTCCTGCGGTGCATCAACCACCTCGAGCGGATCGACGCGGGTCGGCTCTCCGTCGACGGCGAGCTCGTGGGATACCGCGAGCGTGCTGGCAAGCTGTACGAGATGCGCGACAAGGAGGTCGCGCTGCAGCGCCTGGACATCGGCATGGTCTTCCAGAGGTTCAACCTGTTCCCACACATGACCGCGCTCCAGAACGTCGTAGAGGCGCCCGTTCATGCCAAGGGCGAGCCGAAGGATGCCGTCAGCGTGCGGGCGCAGGCCCTCCTCGAGAGGGTTGGCCTTGGGGACCGTGGCGATGCCTATCCCGGCCAGCTCTCCGGTGGGCAGCAGCAGCGGGTAGCAATCGCTCGCGCCCTGTGCATGCAGCCCAAGCTGATGCTGTTCGACGAGCCGACGTCCGCGCTGGACCCCGAGCTCGTGGGCGAGGTGCTCGAAGTCATGCGGCAACTTGCCGAAGAGGGGATGACGATGATCGTCGTGACCCATGAGATGGGCTTCGCCCGTGAAGTGGGGGACAGCCTGGTGTTCATGGATGATGGCGTCGTCGTTGAGGCGGGGCGACCCCGCGATGTGCTGACCAGGCCGCAGCACGACCGCACCAAGGCGTTCCTGTCGAAGGTGCTCTAGGGCCTGGGAGCTTCGCCCACACCGTGCGGTGGAGGCTGTCTCGGCGCATCTGGGTCTCATGCCGCTGGAGGATCCAGGCCGGGCGTGCGCTGGCTCAGGGACAGGTCCGTGACTGCTCGGTAGGCGCGCTCAACGCGGCGGACCGACATGCGGGGTGCCCTCACAGCAGTGTCGGTGAGTCTCGCCCGAAGGAGGTCATCCCGCTGCGCGATCACTTCGCGGGGGACCGCCCGGCCAGCGATCAGCACGTCTCCTCTCGAATGGGCACCGCGCAGACCGAGGACGTTGTACCGGGCAATGTCGTCGAAGCAGTGCACGAGCCGGACAAGGGCCTCGGCGGTAGCTGGCATGGGCGTCGCGGCACCGGTTGTCGTCACGTGCCTGAGGATCCGCTCAATCTGGATCCGCTCCATCTGGATGCTGTGGTTGGCCGGGTGCGGGGTGCGCAGGGCCGCGATCTGCTCGGCGACGACGCGCCAGGCCTCGGATCGGCGCGCGGCGCCGTCTGCGGCCGCGCTCAGGGCGTCGCGCCGGGA
>JBAVLA010000268.1:0-2714 GCA_049688595.1 Candidatus Nanopelagicales bacterium
GCTCCCACTCATGCGGTTGCGGGCCATCGACGCCGGCGAGGCCATCTGTCGCCACAACCGAGGCGGCCGGGCTCCGGCTCAGTGGTCAGGGTCCCAGGACTCTGGACCTGGGCCACTCTGCGGCCCACGATTGAGGTGCAGGGTGGACAGACTGGGCCGCTGGCGAGTGCGCGTACGCGGCGATCCCGAAGGGCCGTTCAGGTCTAGACTCCGGATGCCGGGCTCGCCGGCAAGAGCGTTCTGGGAGGACCAATGCTGATCCAGACCTCCCCCCGCAGTGCTGCTTCCAGGTCCTGCCTCGGCCGCGCGCCGAGCACGAACCCACAGACACCACCGCCTGGTCGGCATCCTCGACCGCATCGGCCGCCTTCGCGTCGGCGAACATCTCATCGACCGCCCTGTCGATGCTCCTCGCGAGCCGACATGGTCAGGCTGCCGCTGGCGCTGCCGGGCTGTCAGGGCTGGTCCGCGACCAACGGGCCGAGAGCAAGGCGGGTTCGCCACAGAGGCTGAGCTCGGCGTCCCAGCGGTAGGTGCTCGGCCAGCGGCGCATGAACGGCTTCAACGTGGTGATCGTCCGCACTAGCGGGCGCGGGTGGGACGGCGTCCATCCCGCTTCCGGCAGCAGGCGCAGCTGGATGGTGTCCGCGGTGCGATCCATGGCGAGTCGACCGGAGGCGACCTTGTCGCCCGCGACCTCGAAGACCCATGGGACCTCCTCCGGGGCTGTGCCTTGGGGGAGCAGATCCAGCGAGGCCAGCCCGGACGGGAACAGCAGCGCGGCCTGGCGCGGTCCCTCACCGGCTGTGATGCAGGTGGCTCGCTGCTCGGCGTTCACCTCGACGGTGCCACAGGGCGTTTCGTGCCGCCCCGGACCGGACGCCTCCAGTGTGGTCACCGGGGGATGGGCCCCGGCCATCAGGTCGGCGGCCACCACCTCCGGTGCCCACCGGGCGAGAAGGGTCGGACGGATCGTCAGCACGCGGGGCAGCCGGGCCACCGCGAAGGCGCGCCCGTCGTGCTGGATCGTGACGCGGGAGCGTCCCGCGTGCAGCATGTCGAAGTCGAGCATCTCGACGGCGAACAGCCGGTCAGGGCGGGCCACCGTTGATCCGACGGGGGCTAGGAAGGGTCCGTGTCCCGCAGGGGGTGCCTCGGCCGAGACCCGGAGGCTCCACACAGCGCCTTCGGGATCGCGCAGTTCGACGTCCAGGTCGAGACCGTCGTGGGTGTCGAAGCGGTCCCGGGTGAACGGCACGGCTGCGATCACGCCGTGCCCCCGATTGATCGGCGCGCTGACCGGCAGGTCGACGGACTCCTGGGTCAGCACGTCGACCAGTCCGTCATGCCGGAAGCAGAGGAACCGCAGTCCCGATCCGATGCGGGGCGCTGAGACTCGCTGTAGTTCGACGGAGGCGACGCTCGGGTGCCCCATGAGATCGAGGATGAAGAGCCGCTCGACCGGCTGCAGGCTGAGGCTGAAGGGGATGACGAGGCGTCCCTCGATTGGCGACGTCATCGTTCGGAGAGCTTTCGTGCCGGGGCGGTAACGGCGAGCCACACGATCAGGGCCAGGTTGATGGCGAGGCCGATTCTCGCGCCGGGCAGGCTGAGCGCGCACAGGACGCCCGAGGCTGTCGCGGTCAGGAGCAGGGCACGGGCCGTCCACGGCTGCTTGGTGAAGGCGGCCCAGGCGAGCACGAGGAACGCGAGGGTGGCGACGAACCACAAGGCGATGAACACCGCGGACCGGTCCAGCCCGGTGTGGTCAGCCAGGTGGTGCAGCCGAGAGTGGCGGGATCCGCGCACGCGGCCGCCGAGGGCGGGTTGAGGCCGACCGCGGCGCCCATCAGGTGGGGTAGGGAGTGCACGACGAGGGCTGAGACGAGCGCCAGCCGCGCGGCCAGCGAGGTGACAAGGGGTTGGGCAGCGCTGACCCGGCCGCTGGGAGCGGTGGTCGTGGATGCGGTCACGGAAAGGGCTCCTTCTAAATCGGTCATCCGTCCGGTATGAGCATGAGGCAGGGCGCCGCGCCTGTCAAACCGGCCGGTCGTCCGGTATAGTTTTCCGAGTGCCCAGGGTCTCCACGGAACATCTGCAAGCCCGCCGCCGCCAGATCACGGTGGCCGCTGCCCACCTGGTCGCCCGGCATGGTGTCCACAACACCTCTATGCGAGATGTGATCCGAGCCTCAGGGATGTCCGCCGGAGCGGTCTACCACTACTTCCCCTCCAAGTCGGACCTGTTGGAGTCGATCGGCGAGCTCAGTCTCGCCCACTACCGCGAGAGCGTGGCGGCCATGCTCGCCGAGCGGGGGCCGCTGGGACCAGCCGATCTGATGGCAGCGATTGCCGCTGAGGTCGTCCGTCCCACGGAGGACGGCGCCGAGCTCTCCGCGGTCGGCCTGGCGATGTGGGCCGAGGCGCTCCATGACCCCCGGGTTGCCGCCACGATGGTGCGTATCATCAAGGGCCTGCGCGGCCAGCTCGAGCAACTCGCCGGGACGTGGATCAGAGAAGGGCACCTGCCCGCGGGGACGGACTCCGCGGCTGTGGCTGCCGTGCTGTACGCCGTCGTGCCGGGCTTCCTGCTGCAGCGCCACGTCACCGGCGACGTCGATCCGGCCACGATCGGAGTCGGGGTCGAGGCGCTGCTCGGCTGGAGCGAGTAGTCCGCAGGTCATCCCTGTAGGAGCGGGGGGTGTCAAGGGGTGG
>JBAVLA010000269.1:0-4588 GCA_049688595.1 Candidatus Nanopelagicales bacterium
TCGGACACGATCCCGCAGTCCTGCTCAACACCTACGCGACGGCTGTGGCCGCAGGCCAAAGGGCGGCGGTGGACGTGCTCGGGGCTAGTCTGACTGCGCCAGTTCCTGCGCCAGTTGACCCTCAGAACGGGGCGACGGACGTAGACGCCCGTGGACGCGGGGAGGTCGTTTCGTGAGGAACAGGCGGGCGAGTAGACCCACCTAGACCCAGTGCCTCCTGCTGGGGGTCAAGGGGTCGTGGGTTCAAATCCCGCCAGCCCGACCAGAGGGCCTTGTGCGTGGATTGATGCACGCGACGGGGCGACGACCAGGCCGCCCCACCTGCCCGCGGGTATCGTGGCCGCGTGGAGTTGATGTCTGACGCCGGCCGGGCGGTGCTGGCCGACGTGTGCCGCAGGTACGGCATCGCCGAGCTGGCTGTATTCGGCTCCGTTGCGCGCGGTGAGGCCACGGATGCCAGCGACATCGACATCACCTACGTCCTGGCCCCCGGCAGGCGGCTCGGGTGGGAGATCGAGGACCTCGCCGACGAGCTCTCCGCCGTGTTCGGCAGGCGCGTCGACTTGGTGTCCCGTCGGGCGCTGCACCCCCGCATCGCCTCCCAAGTGATCGCCGAGTCCAGGGTGCTGTATGCGGCGTGAGTTGCTGATCCTCGACGAGATCATCGAGGCAGGCGAGCGGGCCCAGGCGATCGCCCGCGAACAGCCAGTGGACCGATTGCGTGCGGACCTCAACGCACGCGACGCGCTGCTTTGGAACATGACCATCATCGGTGAGGCCGCCAACCAGCTGTCGGAGGCGTTTCGGGCGCGCTTCCCCGGGGTTGCGTGGCGTAAGCCGATCAGCCTTCGCAACCGCATCGTCCACGGCTACTGGGGCATCGATCTCGACATTGTGCACACGGCCGCGGCCGCCGAGCTGCCGGACTTCCTCGACGGCGTTCGAGCGGTACGAGACGTGGTCGACTCGCCCCTGCCCCAGCCGTTCGGGGGGGTCCGCGCTTGCGTCCATGCGGGTCCCTGATCATCCACGGAGCCGGCTATCCGTCGTGCCTGCCCATATCCTTCGCAGAGACGGTGTCGACCCTGCGCATGGGCGGGATTCCCGGCCGGGTCGGGCACCGGAGATCCAGGCAGGGCAGGAGGTTTCGCGACGTGGCGGTCAACGACCAGCGCTGGCACCAGCTCGGCGACCCCGCCACCGACGCCGAGGCTGCAGCCCTGGCCACCCTGCGCGACCTGCTGCCCGACTCCGCACTGACCCACGCCTGGGCCAACGTCACCTTCCGGGACCGGGAGGGGCGCGCCAGCGAGATCGACGTGATCCTGCTGCACAGCAACGGCCTCTACCTGCTGGAGCTCAAGGGCTGGCACGGCACCATCACTGGGGACCAGCAGTACTGGCAGGTGACCGCCCCGAACGGCGTGCGCCGCGAGGAGCGCGACCCCTTCCTTGCCACCGATGGCAAGGCCAAGCGGTTCGCCTCGGAGCTCAAGTCCGCTGCCAGATCGTCGCCCGGTCGTGCCCCCAATGTTGTGATCCCGTTCGTGCGGGCGGTCACGGTGATGCACGGTGATGGCAGCAACCTGGACCTCGCCGACGCATCCGCGGCCTGCACGTACGGCCTTGACGGCTACCACGTCTCGGGCGTGCGCTCGATCCGAGAGCTCCTCGACGCCGCGCCGGAGCAATACCAGAACGTCATCGATGCCCCGCGGGCCAGAGCCCTCGTTGCCCTGATCGCCAGCCTCGGGCTCCAGTCGCGCCCGACGGCGCGCATGGTCGGCCAGTACGAGGTCGAGCGTGCCGATCCGCTCGGGGAGGGTGCCGGATGGGTCGACGTGCGCGCCAAGCACCCGGTCATGGCCGGTGAGCACCGTCGGATCCGGCTGTACGACGTCCCGTCCATGCCCACGCCCGATCAGCGCAAGGAGATAGAGCGCGCCGCCCACCGCGAGTACGCGCTGACCACCAAGTTGGAGCACCCGGGAGTCACCCGAGCACTGGAGATCCTGGAGTCTGAGACGGGACCCGCGATCGTCTTCCCCGACGACGCTGCCGCCCCATCCCTCTCCGAGTACCTGGCCCGTGCCGAGCTGGACTTCGACACGCGCCTGTCGCTGATCCGCCAGATCGGTGAGGTCCTGGAGTACGCGCACAGGCACGGCGTGCAGCACCGTGCCCTGACCCCCGCTGCGGTCCACGTGCAGCAGCGGGACGGGGCCACCCGAGTCAAGGTCCGCGACTGGCAGGCCGGCCGGCGGGACACCCCCGACAGCGCAACTCGGACGACAACGCTGTTCTCCGGCGCGACGGAAGTGGCCCGGCTGGTCGCCCAGGATGCTTGGCTGTACCTGGCGCCCGAGGCCAACATGCCCAACCCGGCTGGAGTCCCGCTCGACGTGTACGGACTCGGAGCGCTGTCCTACCTGATCCTGGCTGACGCCCCGCCGGCCGCCGACATGAAGGCCCTTCAGGACCGGCTGGCCACCGGCGGCCTGGACCCGGCGGTGGACCGCGACGGGCTGCCCGCTGACCTGTGCGACCTGATCCGCCGGGCCACCACCCCGGACCTGGTCGAGCGGATCCCCAGCGTCGCGGCGTTCCTGGAGCAACTCACCGCGGCCCAGAAGCCCGCGGAGGCACAGGTCGAGGTGGTGCCGGCGGCCGACCCCCGCTCGGCCGAAGCCGGCTCGGTGATCGGGGAGCGGTGGGTAGTCGAGGCGCGGCTGGGCTCGGGCAGCTCCGGGGTCGCCCTGCTGGTGGACGACCACTCCTACGACCCGCCACGCGGGGGAGTGGTCCTCAAGGTCGCAGTGGACGATCTCGCGGCAGATCGCCTGCGCGCCGAGGCCGAGGTCCTCGCTGCGCTGGACCATCCCCGGATCGTCACCCTCGTCGATGGTCCGGGCGACGCAGACGGGCACACCGCGATCCTGCTGGAGGACGCCGGGCGTCCCACGCTCGGCCGTCGGCTGGCCGACGAGGGCCGGCTGACGCTGGAACAGCTGGAGCGCTACGGGGCGGACCTGTTCGAGGCGGTTGCGCACCTGGAGTCCCGCAAGGTCTTCCACCGCGACATCAAGCCGGACAACCTCGGGGTCCGCGAAGCCCGGGGCGGCTCTGGGGGCGACCGTCGCCGGCACCTGGTCCTGTTCGACTTCTCGCTTGCCACCGAGCCGTTGGAGAGGATCGGCTCGGGGACCCAGGGGTACCTGGACCCCTTCCTGCGAATCGACGGTCGGCACCGCTACGACTCGGCCGCCGAGCGGTTCGCCGTGGCGGCCACGTTGTTCGAGATGGCCACCGGCGTCCGTCCGGAGTTCGGCGACGGGGCATCGGACCCCGCCCTGACCGGGGCCGAGGTCCATCTCGCGCCCGGCGCGTTCGAGCCCGAGGTGGCCGAGGCGATGATGGTGTTCTTCCGCCGCGCGCTGGCTCGCCGGGTCACCGACCGGTTCGATGACCTCACCTCGATGGCGCAGGCCTGGGGGCGGGCGTTCCCGTCCGCGGTGACTTCGCTGGTGCCGGACGCCCCGGTGGAGCAGCTCGATGCGAGGGCCGCCGCCGCCGCGCTGAGCACCCCGCTGGAGCAGGCCGGGCTGTCCGCGCAGGCAGTCAGTGCCGCCAGGCGGCTGGGTGCCCACACGGTGGCCGAGCTGTTGGACGCCTCCGGCTTCGCGATCAACAACGAGCCGGGCCTGGGTGTGGTGGTCCGCGCCGAGCTGCAGCGCCGACGACGCGAGTGGGCCGCCCGCCTGCGCAGCACCAGCACGATCCAGGACGAGCTGGTCCTGCGGCTGCGCGGCGTCGAGACGACCCAGAGGGCGCTGCTGCCACGGTCCCGATCCCGGGCCGCAGCGGTCGCGCCACTGGCCCGACGGTTGCTGAACCTCGACATCAGCGACCGCGCGTCCACGTGGCCGGACCTCGCGACCGCAGCCGCGGAGGCAGGCCTGGCCGGTGATCCAGCGGTCGCTGCGGAGCTGCTGGTCAGGCACTGGTCGGCCGCCACGACCGCCAGCGACCTGCTGGCCGACCTCAACGAGGCGCTGGCGGCAGCTGGCGGGGTTGCCACGGTGGACGAGCTCGCCGAGCGGTTGGTCGCGCTGCGCGGGTCGAGCAGTGAGGGCGCGGCACGGCGGCGCAACGCAATCGGACTGGTCCGAGCCGCTGTCGAGGGCGATGCCGGGGCGACGCTGGCGATCCTGCGCCACGGCCACGAGGTCCTCGTGACCCGCGCGGACGGTCCCGCCCCCGAGCAGCGACTCGACCTGGCGGTCGCGGTCGCCCACGACATCGATGCAGCCCTCATCGGGGTCAGCGCGCCCCTCGGCCCCAACGTCGGGATCGACCTGATCCGCCGCCACCCACTGATCGACGACCTCGGCATCGCCGATCCGACCCGCGCACTCAGCCTGGCCGCACGGGTGAGCAGCACGGGAGCTCTCAGTTCGCGGGGGGAGCTGTATCCGCGGGGGATGACGGCTGAGGCCGCAGTGGCGGCGGTCGTCGGCGGCGCACCACGGCGGATCAGCCCGGAGCGGCTGCGCAGCCTCGTGTCGTCTCGATTCCACGCGGCCCAGCC
>JBAVLA010000270.1:0-34063 GCA_049688595.1 Candidatus Nanopelagicales bacterium
GTCGCGCGTCCCGTGCGGGGCTCGCCATGGGACGGATTCGCCGTCATGGTCGGAGTCGCGGCCCTGGTGGCCGCCGGCATGACCCGCGTGTGAGGGCTTGGGGACCACGATCGGCGTAGGGTCATCGGCGTGACCCACTCCTACATCGAACAGATCACTGCCGAGGCTGCGGGCGTGCAGATCACCGCCTGCACGCACGGCGCCCACCTCCTGAGCTGGACCAGCGACGGCGTGGAGCGGCTCTGGATGAGCCCGATCTCAAGATGCGGCGAGGCGACCTCGATCCGCGGTGGAGTCCCAGTGCTGTTCCCCCAGTTCGCCGCGTTCGGCCGCCTGCCCAAGCACGGGTTCGCGCGGACCTCGCTCTGGCACCATGTTGGCGCCCCCGAGGAGGCGGGGAGGGCCATGCTCGCCTTCCAGTTGCGCGACTCCGCGCACTCTCGCGCAATCTGGCCCAATCCGTTCACGGCCCGGTTGACGATCTCCGCATCGGCGACCGACCTGGCAATGACGATGTCGATCACGAACCAGGACGACTACGCTGCGCGCTTCACGGCGGGACTGCACACCTACTACGCCGTGGCCGACCCAGAGGCCCGGATCACGGGGCTGGGTGGCTGCCTGGCCTGGGATGGCGTGTCCCCGGAGCATCCCAGGTTCTCGGTGCCGGTCGCCGACGAGTTCCGTGCGATCGACGAGCGCGACCTGGCCGTCCATGACGCGATCGGTCCGGTCGTGCTCCATGACTCGCTGCTCGGCGACATCACGCTGACCGCAGACGGATTCCCCGACCGGGTGGTCTGGAACCCCGGACCGCAGCACCGCCTGCCGGACGTCCGCCCGGGCGACGAGGCTGGCTTCGTGTGCATCGAGCCAGCCGTCCTGACGCCGGTGGACCTGCCGGCCGGCCAGACGTGGTCAGGTAGTCAGCGCCTCTCGCTGAGCAGTTGATCGGGCCGGCCGACTTACACTCGGCAGAGGACCTGTGCGTCCCCGAAGTTGCTGTACGTGGTCGATCCGCGCTCGGAATCCGACAGCTTGGTCGTGGAGATCCGCAGCCGGTTGGCCTTGGTGATGGTGAGCGTGACGTTGTCCGCGTCGCCGAGGCCCATCTTCTCGGAGTACTCCCTGTCGCCGTCGACGTAGATCTCGAGGCGCTGCCTCGCCCGGCTCCAGGAATCGTCGTCGATGCCGACCCTGGCCATGAAGCTGATGCAACGCTCGTCGAGGTCGAACTCCGCGTACTCGACGTCGCCCTCCTTGGTCGTGGAGCTCTGGGCGGCTTGCAGGGTCCGGAACGTGCTGGAGCCGTCGGTCTTCTCGAGGCCCGCATCGTAGAAGTCGTGGCCCCGCTCGATCCGGCTCTCGGTGAGCGGCACCCACTCCCACATCGTTCCGCTGCTCCGGACGATCAGCCGCAGGATCGGGGACGACGCGGCGGGACTGGACTTCGTCGCATCGCGGAGGACACGGAGCTTCTTCACGCCCGACGTCTTGAAGGTCAACCGGGCGGAGTACTGGCCGTCCCGGGCCGTCTCGGTCTTCGTGACGGTCTGCCACTTGCCGTTGGTGACGGCCTGGACGCTGACCTTCGCGTTGTCCTTCGCCGGAAGCACGGTGCCGTAGATCGTGACCTTCTGATCGACGACGGGGCTGTTCACGCTCGACCGCGCAGTGACCTTGTAGCTCGCAGCCGACGCCGGAACTGCCGCGCCGAACGTGGTCAGGAGCAGAGCAGAAGCGCTGAGCGCGACTGCCAGGAGTCTTGCCCTCATGTCCTTCCTCTTCCCCCCAGATGGATTGCATCAACCACGGGGACCACAAGTGCGGATCGCCCTTCGCGCAGGTATTGCGCGGGGACCTCCCAGGATGCGCACGATCTGGGGCGCAGCCCGATGCCTGCAGAACATTGTACGCTTAGATTCCCTTAACCTGAACCTGAGGACCGTGGCCTCCAGCACGCCCTGGGCGAAACCCGGTCAACTGACCGGCAGGCTCATCGGACGAGCCATTGACCGCCGGGCCAGACTGCGCGGACGACTCCGGAGCCGGCGATCATCCGGCGGCAGCCGTCGCACGGCTCGTGGGTCACGTAGATCGTCGCCGCCTCGGCGCGGCTGCGGTCTGCATACAGCAGGCAGTTCTGCTCGGCGTGCAGGGCCACGCACGCGCCCGCCCCGGTGTCGTAGGAACTGCCCGGTGCGACCGACTCGGAGTCCAACAGCCCGCGCGGGCACTCGCCCGCCAGGCAGGACGGCCCACCCGAGGGGGACCCGTTGTAGCCGGTGGCGACGATGCGGTTGTTCGAGACGAGCACCGCGCCAACCCGTCGCCGCCGGCAGTCCGCTCGCGCCGACACGGCTGCGGCGATGCCGAGGAAATAGTCGTCCCATCCGGGACGGACGTGCTCCATGGGTCAGATCTTCCTCCGGCGCCGGGGGTGGTCGTCATGGACCCCGGCTCGTCGTGGCCCCGGCGCCGGATCCCGACTAGTCCATTTGTCCGATGGGGGCAGGGACTGGCTCGTCCACGGGCTCGCGGGTCACCCGCCACACGGCCACGGCCAGCGCGGCACCGACCAGCGGCGCCGCGATGAACAGCCAGACCTGGCCGAGCGCTTCGCCGCCGGCGAAGAGCGCCGGGCCGAAGGACCGGGCTGGGTTCACCGAGGTGCCGGTCAGCGGGATGCCGACGAGGTGAACCGCGGTCAGGGCCAGCCCGATCGCCAGACCTGCAGCGCTCGGGGTGGCCACCCGCTCGGTCACCAGGAGGATCACCATCACGAAGGCGGCGGTGAGCAGGACCTCCAGGAGGAAGGCGCCGGGGAGGTTGATGGCGCCGTTGTCGTAGGAGTTCGTGCCCAGGCCTGCGGTTCGGTCGACAACCCCGAACGACGAGACGAAGAGCTTCAGGACCGCGCCACCGGCTACCGCACCGGCGAACTGGGCGACGACGTAGCCGCCGGCCTCGTTGGCACGCATGCGGCGCGCGAGCACCATGGCCAGCGTGACGGCCGGGTTCACGTGGGTGCCCGAGACCGGGCCGAAGGCGTAGGCCAGGGCCAGCAGGACCAGGCCGAAGGCCAGTGCGACGCCAACGGTCCCGGATGCCGGGATGGCGGCGTCCTCGCCGCCGATGCCGAAGACCGCTGCTCCGACGGCGAGGAAGACGAGCAGGAAGGTGCCGACGAACTCGGCGAGGTACTTGCGGTTCATATCTGGGGTCTCCCCACTGCTTGATGGCGGACGGATGCCCAAGGAGGGCATTGACGTACGAAGTTGGGCAATCCTACGTAGCCGCCGGCCGGGCTTCGTCAGCGCAGTCGGGCCATCCAGGCCAGCGCGGCCAGGACCAGGACTTGGGTGCCGAACGGGATCGAACGCTCGTCGACGTCGAACTCGGGCTGGTGGAGGTCCAGCCGGTCGGGCCGACCCGGCCAATGCGTTCCGAGCCGCGCATAACTGCCGGGCACGTGGTGGAGGTACCAGCCGAACGTGTCGCCTCCCCAGGAGTGGGGCGTGTCGATGGCGGCGCCGGTTCCAGCGGTGGCGTGGGCGGCCCGAGCGATGATCCGGGTCGCTTCGGCGTCGTTGATCACCGGCGGCACTCCCTGGTGATGCTCGAGGTGCCAGTGCAGGCCATCTGGGCGCGACCCCTGGTGGCCGTTTGCCTCGGGGCGCAGATCGGTGCCGAGCACGTTCGCGATCGCGCGCGGGACGGCGGGGCCCAGCGCGTCCCAAGCAGTCGGGGAGGGGGTCCGCAGCGACCCGGCCAGCCGCGCCTCCGCTGGGATCACGTTCGCCGCCGAGCCGGCGTGGAGCTGGCCGAACACCAGGCGGGTCGCGCCGTGCCCGCCGACCAGGGCTTCGACGGCACCGGGGAGCTCGCGCACGAGCAGCGCCGCCTCATCGGCCAGGTTCACCGTCAGGCCCGGGCGCGCCGTGTGCCCGCCGGGCCCGGACATCCGGATGGACACGATGTCCGACGCGGAGGTGATCGAGCCGATGCGGCAGCCGAGGGTTCCGGCGTCGAGCTTGGGGTCGCAGTGCACCCCGAAGATCCCGCCGACGCCGTCCAACCAGCCTTCGTCGATCACGTCGAGCGCGCCGCCGGGGATGGCCTCCTCGGCGGGCTCGAAGATCAGCCGGATGCGGCCCCGCAGCCGGCCGGCGGCCATCAGGTCCCGAAGGACCAGCCCGGCTCCCAGGACGACCGCCGTGTGGACGTCGTGCCCGCACGCGTGACAGGCCCCGTCGTACCTGGAGCGGTACGGCACGTCCTTGGCGTCGCGCATGGCCAGCGCGTCGATGTCGGCCCGCAGCGCCACGATCGGGCCGGCTTCACCGATGTCGCAGGAGATGCCGGTGCCGACCGAGAGCACCTTGGGCTGGAGCCCCTCCACCATCAGGCGCTCCTTGAGCATGGCGGTGGTCTGGTGCTCGGCCCGGCTGATCTCCGGCCGGGAGTGCAGCCACCGGCGCATGTAGGTCAGCTCACGTGAGTGCTGCTCGACGAGATCCGAGACCAGCCCGAGCAGGCCGGGCTCGATGGGCAGCGGCTCGGTGGCTGGGCCGAGGTCCTCGGCGGGTCGTCCCGGCACCGTGATGCTCATCGCGCCTCCACTCGCTGGCGAACCGCGGATGCGGCTCAGGCTAGGACAGTAGGCTGCCCGATGTGGGTTCAGATCCGGTGGCCAGCGCGTTCGCGATGGGCGGCCCCGGGGCAGCGGCGATCGCTGCCGGCAGCGTGGCCACCGCTCGCGCGGGCGCCGAGGCCCTTCGGGCTGGTGGGAACGCAGTCGATGCCGTCGTCGCCGCCGCGTTCGCCTCCACGGTCGCCGAACAGGCGGTGACGTCACTGGGGGGCGGCGGCTTCCTGCTCGTGCGCACGCCACAGGGCGCAGTGCATGTGCGCGACTTCTTCGTCGACACCCCCGGCCGGGGGCTCCCGGTGCAGGAGCTGGACCTGCACTTCCTGCCGATGCAGGTCCAGTTCCCGGGAAGCGTCCAGACGTTCCATGCCGGGATGGGATCAGTGGCGGTCCCGGGGACGCTCTCCGGGGTCCTGCAGGCCCAACAGGAGTTCTGTCGGTTGCCCCTGCGCGACCTGGTCGCCCCCGCCCGGAGGTACGCGGCCGAAGGCGTGCCCCTGGAGCCGATGCAGCAGGTGATCGGATCCCTGAGCCGCGAGCTCCTGACCCTCTCACCCGGCAGCCGGGCGCTGTTCGAGCGGGATGGCCGGTGGCTCCTTGCTGGGGACCTCATCGCCAACCACGACCTGGCAGTCTTCCTGGACCGGATCGCCGATGGCGACGTGACCTCAGTCGAGAGCACGCCATTCGCCGCCCCGCTCCTCGACGCGATGGACCCGGGCGGCCTGGTGACTGCTGCCGACCTCGAGGCCTACCGGGTCGTCGCACGGGAGCCGGCGACCGCCCAACGCGCCGGCTACGAGATCTTCACCAACCCGCCCCCCTCGTTCGGGGGGTCGATCATCGCGGACACGCTGACCCATGCCGGTCCGATGGACGTGGGCGACCCCGACAGCTGGGTGGGCCTGCTCAGCACGCTGGCCGCCGCGACGAAGCACCGGCGCGCAGGGCTGACGACACCGCTGTCGGCGACTGGCACAACCCACTGCAGCGCAGTCGATCCGCAGGGCATGGTTGCCACGATGACCACGTCCAACGGCATCACGTCGGGGTTCGTGGTCCCGGGCACCGGCATCCAGCTGAACAACATGCTCGGGGAGTCCGACCTGAACCCCGACGGGTTCCATGCCACGCCGCCGGGCCAGCGCCTCGGTTCGATGATGAGCCCCTCAGTGATCGTGGCCCCGGACGGTGGATTGGTCGGCCTGGGCACTGGCGGGTCGGAGCGCATCCGCTCCTCACTCGTGGAGGTGATGGTCAGGATCATCGACGGTGGCGAATCGCTGCTGTCCGCCATCTCCGCCGCGCGCGTCCATCCCGACGCCCAGGGCCTTCAGGTGGAGCCGCACCTGCCCGATCGCGTGATCGAGGGGCTGCGTGCGTCCGGACTGGCGCCGGTCAACGTGTGGCGGGAGCCGAGCCTGTTCTTCGGCGGCGTGAACGCGGTGCAGCGGAGGGCCGACGGGCGCGTGCTGGCGGTCAGCGACGGCCGCCGCGGAGGTGGGGCTATCGTCCTTGACTGACGAGCTACCTGTCGTGTGAGAGTACCCGCCACGTGTGGCCGGGCACTACCAACGGGTCGGGCTCGTGAGCTGCGTCGTCGGACTGCACCTCGACCGCCACCGAGGCCAGTCCGAGCGGGAACCGGACCGGATCGTCGGCGATGTTCAGCAATGCGGTGATCCGCCGACCGGTGCTGTCGGCCGGGGTCGCTCCCAGCGCGATCGCGGTGTTGGTGAGGTGGTCGACGCTCGCGCGGCAGTGGGTCAACCACGGGTTTCGTGACCGCATCTCGATCAGGCGGCGATGCAGGTGGTAGATGGGCCAGCCCCATGGAGCCAGCCCATCCGGACGATCGGGGAACATAGGCCGGATCGCGTCGTCACCGCCGTACCGCTCCTCCTTGATCCCCCGGAACGCCTGCTCGTCTCCGTAGTAGATCGAGGGCACGCCGGGCAGGGTGAACAGCGCGGCGATCGCATGGCCGAAGTGACGCTGGTCAGTCAGGTTGCTGGCCAGGCGCGTCACGTCGTGGTTGCCGACGAAGGTCATCGGAGGGTGCTCGGCTGCATATCCGGCCAGGCGTTCGACCTGCCAGGCCAGGTCGAACATGTTCGCCTCGTTCATCGAGCGCCACAGGGGACGCCAGAGACCGTACGCAGTGACCGCGTCGAGTCCGGACGCCGACAGGTAGTCCGCCGGCTCGCCGTGGATCACCTCACCGACGAACCAGCAGTCGGGGTACTGCTGGCGCACGCGGTCGACCACCCCGCGCCAGAACGTGGGGGGCACTGCGTAGGCCGCGTCCAGACGCCAGCCGTCCGCGCCACGCGCCAGCCAGTGCGTCATCACCCGGACCACGTAGTCGGCCACCTCAGGCTCGTCATGGTTCAGTGCGACGAGCCGGCCGTGCCCCTCGAACGTGTCATAGGTCGGCTCGCCGCCCCCCTCCGGCCAGTGCAGCCGGAACCACCGCGCAGCATGCGCGCCCCCGTCGGTCGGGTGCGGTCCCGCGGCTCGGGCGACCTGGAAGAGGGTGTGCGCCTCACCAACATGGTTGAAGACGCCGTCGAGCAGGAGCCGCAGGCCCCGCTGGCGGCAACCGGCCACGAGGGCGTCGAAGTCCGCGTCGTCGCCGAGCCTGTGGTCGATCTGCAGGTGGTCGGTCGTGTCGTAGCCGTGGGTCTGGGAGGCGAAGATCGGTCCGAGCTGCAGCCCGCGGCACCCCAAGCCGCTGGCGTAGTCCAGCCAGTTGGCCAGATGCCGCAGCCGATGGATCACCCCATGGGCCTGGGCAGTGCTCTGCTCGGCGCCGGAGAACCCCAAGGGGTAGACGTGCCACCACGTCAGCCCATCGAGCCACGTCGGAATCACGCTACGAACCTATGCGAATCGCCCGGGTGCATGCGCGGCACCCGGGCATTCCCGTCGCAGAGTGTCAGCCGGTGCCCCCCGATGACGTGCCCGCTGGCGGATGACTCGAGACGCGCCCGCGCCTGCGTGCGACCTGCATGCCCACGGCGCTCGAGCCCAGCATCACCAGGCCAGCGACAAGGATCGCCAGGGCTGGCCGGTGCGAGCCGCCGACCGCCCAGAAGACGAATGCCGTCAGGGCGGCGATCGAGGCGGCCAGCCACGGCCAGTGGGACTCGATCATGAAGCGCCAGAAGCCGACGGCCGCCAGCAGGGCCATCGTGGCCAAGCCGATCGCGCGGGTCTCCTGGGCGGCGACCACCGGCAACGCCGAGACGACGGCGACCGCCATCCCGAGGAAGACGGCCACCTCGCGGTGCATCATGCGGCGCGCGACGACCAGCGCCCAGAGCAGCCCGAAGGCCACGCCGACGAGCGGAGCCAGCCGGTCGTACGCGGTGGATGCGTAGTACTCCATGCCCCATTGGTCGGTCACGAGCTCCCGCGCCGGATGGAGGTCCTCGATCGCGATCTGCGTCACCGCGAAGCCGGCCGCGAACATGCCCACTTCGGTGATGGCGCTCGCGGCCACGAAGTTCGCTCCGACCATCACGATCAATGCGGTCGCCATGGCCGCGGTCCCGATCAGCCTGAAGCCCTCTAGCGCGAGGGCGACCGTCCCCGCGGAGGTGGCGGCGGTGGCGACGAGGAGGACTCCGGCCACCCGGCGCCGCGCGCTGCCCAGCGTGGCGCCCCTGGCGACGAGGAGGCCGATCGCTGCGGTCACCACTGCGGCGCCTCCGAGGTAGGCGATCTGGGCGCCCCTTGACATCCCCTCCCAGTTCTGCGCGGCCAGGACGACCATTGCCGCGACGACGAGCGCCGAGCCCACGTAGAGGCCGACCTCGATCAGCACCTCGCTGAGCGTCCGGTGCCGCCTGGTCAGTGGCGTCACCCCGGGGCCCCCCGTTGGCGGGATCGCGAATGGTGCGCCTGGCCCGGCAGCGACCTGCTCGGAGCCCACCCGCCCGGCCCCGACCAGCATGACCTCGGCCAGGATCGCGGCGCGCTGGTCCTCGGAGATCGCGCCGCGGGCAACCAGTCGGAGCAGGGCGACGGTGAGGTCAGCCAGCGCGGCGTCGGGCCCGCCCGGCACCGGTCCACTGCTGCTGGTCGCCCGGGTCGTCGGCTCGGTCGGCTGTTGGGTACTCATCGGCGCCGCCTCTCGTGTGCACGCGGGTCCAGTCTGCTCCGGTTCCGGGCCGTTCGGAACAGGACCATCGACCCTTGTTCCAGCCCTATCGTCGCCAGACTGCATGCACGGTGGGACTTCGCCATCATGCAGGGGTGCCAACACCGCCGGGGACCGTCCGGGCCCCCCTGCTGGTCGCGGTCATGGCCAGCTTGGCCGTTGCCGCCCTGCCGGTCGGTGGCGTTGGGGCCCTTGGCGCAGATGCGCCTGGCTCAGTCCCGGCCGAGTCGTTCCGGGCGCCTGCCGACGGCGTCTTCCGGCTGGTCGGAGCCGGATGGGGCCACGGCCGCGGGATGAGCCAGTGGGGCGCCTACCAGGCTGGCGTCGAGGGACGTTCGCACACGCAGATCCTGGCCTTCTACTATCCGGGCACGCTCCTGCGCAAGCTCCCCGCAGCCAGCGTCCGAGTCCTGCTTTCCGGCGACACCGGGGCCGATCTCGTCGTGCGGGCGGCCAGCGGCCTGACCGCCACGATGACGAAGGCATCCGGGACGCGGACCGTGACGCTGCCTGCCCGGCCCTCGGGATGCTCGGTCCCGGCCACGCTCTGGCGGGCGCGGGCGACGCGCACTGGCCTGAAGCTGCAGGCGCGGTGCCGGACCTGGCGGACCGTGATCCCGGCCAGGGACCTCAAGGCGCACCACCCGATCTCGTTCGCGGTCCCGGGCGGGATCGTCGGAACTCAGGACGGGGGCGTCCGGCATGGCTACCGGGGAGCCGTGTCCGCCACGCGGACCTCGTCACGGTCCGTGCGGGTGGTCAACACGCTGCCGATGGAGTCCTACCTGAGGGCCGTGCTCCCGGCTGAGGTGCCCGCGGCCTGGCCGGCCGCTGCCCTACGGGCCCAGGCGATCGCGGCCCGGTCCTTCGCCGCCCGCCAGATGGCCAGCGCTGCCGGGCGGGCCTTCGACGTGTACGACACCATCCGGTCCCAGGTCTATCCCGGCGCGGTCGCCTACGACTGGCGCTGGCGGGTCGTGCGCATCCGAGAGGACGCCCGGACCGACGCCGCGATCTCCGACACTGCGGGGGTGGCGGTCACGTCTGGGGGAGCGGCAGTGCTGACGCAGTACAGCTCCTCGAACGGCGGAGCCACGGCCGCATCGCCGTCGCTGGACCAGGCCGCGCGCGTGGATGCCTGGGATGCCCGGGCGGTCCGCAACCCCCGGCACAGCTGGACGGATTCAGTCACGACGCGCACGCTGCGGGCGCGCTGCTCGCGGGCGGGGCAGGTCGTTGCGATCCGTGTGCTCGGCCGGGAAGGGGCGGGGCCCTGGGGCGGGCGGATCACCGCGCTGCGCGTTGAGGGGACGAGGTCGGGCTGCACGTTCGACTCGGACTGGGAGATCCGACAGGCGCTCGGCGTGAACAGCAGCCTGTTCACGATCAGGCGCTGAGATCGCGCTATCCCACCTGTGGCAGCGGATGGCCCTCGGATGCTTGGACCACGACGAATCCCTGCCCGGACAGCGCGAGCTGGTATGCCTCGCCCGAGCCGCGGCCGATCATCGCCGAGGCCTTCGCCGTTCGGCGCACGCCCGAATGCAGCGAGGTCGACCACAGCACCGCGCTCTGCATGTCGACGAACGTGGGCACGTCAACGTTGAGCACGACAGGTGTCCCGTGAACCGTGATGGCCAGGACGCCGCTGCCCGTGAAGGTCGTGTTGAACAGGCCCCCGCTCATCATCGAGGCGCCCTCAACCCGCTTGATGTCCCACTGCAGCGAGCTCTCGAAGGCAAGCACGTTGGGGCCGTTGACGGTCACGGACTCACCCTCGAGGGTGAGCAGGAAGATCTCGTCGGCGTTCTCCGCGAGGAAGACGTCCCCGCTGCCGCTGACCTTCATCAGGGACATGCCCTCGCCGGTGAACGCCTTCTTCAGCAGCTTGCTCATCCCGCCGCTGCCCTGGTAGTCGAAGTTGACGTCACCCTGGTAGGCGACCATCGACCCCTGCTTGGCGTAGAAGTAGCCCGACGTGCCCGCCAGCCGGACCTTGATCATCCGTGAGTTCTGCCTGACGAAGGAGCCCGGCTCGACGGCCTGCTCGGTGTTGTGGAAGAGGTCGGAGTGCATGATCCTGCCTGTCACTGGTGCTCGTGGGTGTGCGGGTGGGGATGGGCGCGCTCGTAGTGGCTGAGGTGCGGCGGTGGACCGATTATCACGAGCCGGCCAGCCCGCACCAGCAGCAGGAGGACCGCGGCGCCGGTGAGGATCCAGCCCGCGCCAACAGCACGATTCCGGTTACGGCAAGCAGGACCTCATCCACGACCCACTCCCCAACTCGAGCGTAACCTCGTCCTGCGGCTCACCGTACGGGGTGGCTCCGTTCCCAAGCGCGTTGAGGGCACCCTCCGCAGCCCTCGCACTCCTCGCGACCCCGGCTCCACCGGAGGGTCGCGCGCACGCGGCACGGTCGGGGGCCTAGCCTGATCCGGTGGCTGAACTGATCTACCCGCCGGTGATCATGGCTGCCCGGGGCGCCCTCGCCGCCCTTGGGCTCAAAGTCCGGGTGTATGGGGCCGAGCACGTACCGCGCACCGGAGGGGTCGTCCTGGCCAGCAACCACGTGAGCTACCTGGACTTCATATTCGTCGGCTACGCAGCCGACCCCGCGGGCAGGCTGGTGCGATTCATGGCCAAGGAGGCCGTGTTCCGGCACAGGGTGGCCGGCCCGCTGATGCGCGGCATGAAGCACATCCCGGTGGACCGGCAGGCTGGCGCCGCGGGCTACCGTCACGCGATCGACGCGCTTCGAGCGGGGGAGGCGGTCGGCGTCTTCCCAGAGGCCACGATGAGCCGGTCCTTCGAGCCGAAGGCGTTCAAGAGCGGTGCCGTACGGTTGGCAGCCGAGTCGGGCGCGCCCCTCGTGCCCCTGGGGTTGTGGGGGACCCAGCGGCTGTGGTGCTACGACGAGCGGTCGTCGATGAAGCAGCGCGGACTGCCGATCGAGATCCACGTGGGACCGCCGGTGGACGCCTCCGGCGAGCAGGCGGACGTCACGGCCCGCCTGCGGGCCGCCGTGATCGACCTCGTCGGCCGGGCGCAGGGCACCTATCCAATCGACGGGACCGGGAGCTGGTGGCATCCTGCACGACTCGGCGGCACCGCCCCGCGACCGGAGTTCGAGTTGGGCTGAGCGCCGTGCCGACCCCTGCCAGGAGGCTGAAGTCCCAGTACGTGCGAGGCGCGCGAGTCCTGCGCACGGCGCTGGGGTCCGCCGGCGTCCTGGGCCCAGTCGATCGCTGGGCTGCCAGGTCACGCACCGGCCTGTGGGCACGGTCGCTGCTGTCCATCTGGGACGTCGGAGAGCTCGCCGAGCTGGACCTCCCCTGGTGGACGTTCCACTCGGCCGAGCGGGTCGAGTCCTTCCTGGTTGAGCACCCGGGCGCCCGGGTGTTCGAGTGGGGCTCCGGTGCGTCCACCATCTGGCTTGCCCGCCGCAGCGGGTCGGTCGTGACCGTGGAGCACGACGTGCGCTTCGCCGACGCCGTGCGGGGTCTCGTGCCCCCCGGCGCCATGGTCGACGTACGCATGATCCCCCTGGTGGAGGAGCCGGGCGCGCACCCAGCCCGGCCGGGTCCGGCACGGCCGCCAATCGCCGGGGCGGGCGACGGGCCTGCCGCCTGGCCGTACGTCAGCGTCATCGACGAGGTGGGCGGGACGTTCGACGTGATCGTGATCGACGGCCGGGCTCGTGAGCGATGCCTCGTCCAGGCCATGCCCCATCTCGCCGTCGGCGGGATCCTGGTCTTCGACAACGTCGAGCAGCGGCGCTACCGGGACGCGATAGCGGCCCTCGACCCCCCCGTGGACGTCACCTGGACATGCGGGCTGACGCCGAGCATGCCGTACCCGACGCGCACGGCCATCCTGCGGCAGCGCGGGACCGCCTGATCCTGCTCCGGACTGCCAGACCTGCCCGGCTGGCCGTACGACGCCGTCCGGACGATGATGTCCGCGAAGGACCAACGGCTCTACCGGCATCTGCGGACCTGGCCCGCGGTGAGGCGGTCCGGGAGGAGGTCGCCATGAAGCAACGTCGGATCATCTGGGGGATCGCGGCAACATCGCTGGCCATCGGCGCCTGCGGCACCGGAACGGGCACGCCGGATTCCAGCGGCTCGCCGGCATCCCCGTCCGTCACCCCCTCAGCTACCGCTTCTGCTGGTGCGGCGTCCTGCCCGTCCGGTTCGGCGCCGGACACGCCGGGCCCTGCGGACCAGGACCGGCCCCAGCTCGGCACGACGGCCGCTGCCCAGGACAGGGCGTCCGGCAAGGTGGTGGTGGGGGAGGTCCGCGCAGTCGAGGACGCGGGTCTGGGGACCCTCCAGGCCACCTGGACGTTCGATGTCTGCACCAACACGTGGCAACGGATGAACCCCACGATGGTGGCCAGCTCCCCGACCGCGGGGAAGGGGAGCGTGGCGATCGCCCAGTTCGTCCACCACGGCACCTCGGGCCTGACCCTTGGCCTGCCGGTCGGGCTGACGCCGGTCTGGACCTACTCCCTGAAGGAGGACGTGTGGACCGAGCTGCCGTCCTCGAGGGCGGGTGCCGAGCATTCGCCCCATTCGGTGTTCGACCCGGGGCGGTCGCTGCTGTTCGACTGGGACGGGCAGTCGGTCCTGCGATCCTACGACCTCAGTGCCAACGAGTGGAGTGCGGCAGTCGGGGAGGACGAGAAGGGTCCCAGCCAGAGCCCGGCTGAGGCGTCGTGGCTGAGCTTCGACGCAGCGGAGGGCGTCGCGGTGCTGACGATCTCGCCGACCGGGCCGGCCAAGGCAGGCCGGACGTGGACCTTCGACTCCGGGACGCGGGCGTGGACCGAGGAGTCGGCGGCCCCCAAAGAGCTGTCGGTCGGAGGGATCGGGGGCCCTGAGGTCGCCTTCGACGCCGGGCAGGCCCGCACGGTCATCTTCACCGACGGCGTGCTGGCCACGTACGACGCCGCTGCCGACGATTGGGCTGTCGTCAAGCCCGGGCCGGGATGGCCGCAGACGTCGACTGTGGACGACAAGAGCGTCGGGCCGCTGGCGCGCACGGGGCACACGCTGGTCTACGACGCGCTGAACGAGCGGGTCCTGATGTTCGGTGGCGTTGCGCGCATGGCTGACGGGGATGACGTCACCGAGCAGCAGCTCGACGACGTCTGGGCCTACGACCTCGCGGACAACAAGTGGACCGAGCTGGTCGCGGCCCGGACACCAGCTCGGACGATCCAGCCGGGCTGATCCAGGTCAGCCGAACTGCGGCGTTCCCGCAGCGGGCCCGCGGGTGGACAATTCGCCCATGGCGGATCGAGCGGCTGGACTGCTGCCCCGGCTGGGCCTCGGCGGAGGGCTCCTGCCCTACCGGCGCGAGTGGCTGAGCCCGGACCTGGTGGCCGGTGCCACGTTGGCCGCGGTGGCCATCCCGGAGGGCCTGGGCTACGCCAGGATCGCGGGGATGCCGCCGGAGACCGGCCTGTACACCTGCCTGCTCCCGGTCCTGGTGTTCGTCGTGTTCGCATCCACGCGGCGGCTCGTGATCGGCGCCGACTCGGCAACCGCCGCGATCAGCGCCGGCGCGGTCGGGCTGCTGGCCGTCGGCGATCCGGATCAGTTCTTCGCCCTGTCCTGCCTCCTGGCGATCATGAGCGGCTTCCTGCTGATCGCGGCCGGGCGGCTCCGGCTGGGCTTCCTCTCGGACTTCATGTCCAGGTCGGTCCTGGCCGGGTTCCTGACCGGCGTGGGCATCCAGATCGCCGTCGGGCAGCTCGACGGGATGCTCGGGGTGTCGGGCTCCGGGGACACCACCTGGCAGGAGCTCGTCCAGACCATCGTCCACATCCCGGACGCGAACATCTGGGATGTCGTGCTGTCGACGGTGGTCATAACGCTGATCCTGGGCCTGGGCAGGGTCTCGGCGCGCATCCCGGGCCCGCTCATCGCGGTCGTCGGGAGCATCGCCCTTGCTGGGCTGCTGGAGTGGGAGGAGCGGCGCGGGGTGGAGATGGTCGGCGCCCTGCCCGGCGGACTGCCCTCGATCGACATGCCGTCGGCCTCGCTGGCCGACCTCCTGGCTCTGGTTCCGACGGCGCTGATCATCCTGCTCGTCCAGGTGGCCCAGAGCGTCTCGACGGCGAGCGCGTTCGCGATCGACCACGACGATGAGCACGACCCGAATCGCGATCTCGTGGGACTGGGTGCGGCCAACCTGGCCGCGGGGCTCGGGTCGAGCTTCGTGGTGAACGGCTCACCCACGAAGACGGCGATCTCCGACCGGTCCGGGACCCGATCCCAGCTCGCCATGGGCGTCCTGGCGCTGATCACCATCCCGGTGCTGCTGTTCCTGACCCAGGTCTTCGAGTACCTGCCCGAGGCAACTCTGGCAGCAGTCGTGTTCGTGATCGCGGTCCACCTGACGAAGTTCGACACGCTGCGGATGCTGCATGGGCTGCCGCAGCGGGGGGAGTTCTGGGTCGCGGTCACGACGGCTGTCTTCGTGGCCCTGGTCGGCGTCGGTGGCGGGATCCTCTATGCGATCGTCGCCTCGATCGTCGTGCACCTGGCGCACACCTCCCACCCGCACAACACCGTGCTCACGGTCGACGAGCGCGTCGGCCGCGTCGAGCACCCGGTGGCGGAGGGGGCGCAGACCCGGCCCGGGCTCATCGTCTACCGGTTCGCGGCGAACCTCTACTACGCGAACTCCAGCCGGCTGGTCGCCGACGTGCGGGTGCTGATGCGCGGCGCACCTGACCCGGTGCGCATGTTCGTCCTCGACGGGTCGGAGATCCAGAGGGTGGACTGGACCTCGGCGGAGGCGCTGCGCAAGGTGATCCAGATCGTGGCGGCCTCGGGCGCCCGGTTCGAGATCGCCCGCATCCCGCAGGAGGCCCGGGACCTCCTGGACTTCTACGGGATCACCGACCTCATCGGCGAGGACGGCTACGTGGACACCGTCCGGCACGCCCTGAAGCGCTTCCCCGCCCAGCCCTGACGGCTGCCGGTTCCTCGCTCAGGCGATGAGCTGGGTGAAGGCATGGATCCCGACGCCGGCCAGGGCGCCGACGACGGTGCCGTTGATCCGGATGAACTGCAGGTCCCGGCCGACGGCCAGCTCGATCCGCCGGGCGGTCTCCGGGCCGTCCCAGCGGGCGACGGTGTCGGTGATGACGCTGGTCAGCTCCACCTTGTAGTCGGCGACGAGGGTGCTGACGGTGTCAGTGATCCAGCCGTCGAAGCTGGCCTGCAGGTCGGCGTCCGCGGCCAGCGTTGTCCCGGCCTGCGCCAGCGCTCCGGCTGCGCGCGTCCGGAGCTCGCTGTCGGGCTCGTCAGCGGCCTCCAGCAGCACCCGCTGGGCAGTCTCCCAAACCCGCCCCACCGAGCGCTGGACATCCGGATGGTTGAACACCTCCACCTTCGCACGCTCGACGCGTTCCCGGGTCGCCGGGTTCTCGCGCAGGTCGGCGGCAAACTGGACGAGCATCCGATCCAGGCTCAGCCGGACCGGATGGTCGGGATGCTCGCGGATCGAGGCGACGAAGCGCACCAGCTCCACGTGGATGCGGTCGGCGATCATGTCGTCGACGAGCCGGGGTGTCCACGTGGGCGCCTGCCGGCCGACCAGGTCCACGATCGTCCGGCGGTTGGACACGACCCACGCGTGCGTACGGTCGGCGATCACGTCGACTATGCCGGCATGGGCACCGTCGGCCACCACCCGGCCGAGCAGGTGGCCCAGCGGCGGGGCGACCTCGAAGCGCTCGACCCGCTCGGCGATGACCCGCTCGATCATCGTGCGCATCTGCTCGTCGTCGAGGACTGCGAGCAGCCCGCGCAGTGCGCGCCCCATCTCGCCGGCGACCTTGGAGGCGTGCTCCGGCTCGGACAGCCACAGTCCAGCCCGTCTCGCGGCACCGGCGCTGGCCACCTTGTCCCGGATGACGGTGTCTGTCAGGAAGTGCGTCCCGACGAACTCCCCGAGCGTGGCGCCCATCTGGTCCTTGCGGGTCGGGATGATCGCGGTGTGCGGGATCGGCAGGCCCAAGGGTCGTCGGAACAGTGCGGTCACCGCGAACCAGTCGGCCAAGGCACCCACCATGGCAGCCTCCGACCCGGCCTGGACGTATCCGAGGAAGCCCGACGCGTGGGGTCCGTCCAGCAGCAGCGTGGCCACGTAGACGGCTGCGGCCAGGCCGAGCAGCCCGGCAGCCAGTGCCTTCATGCGGCGCAGGCCCGTGTGGCGCGCCTCATCCGAGCCGCCCCAGGGGTTGTCCTGGTCGTCGGGGTCTCCCCGCGTGGCCACAGCTGCTGCGGTCATGGCACCTCCGCTTGTTGGTCCGGCTGGGAGTCTATGGCTGCCCGACGTGCCAGCCTCAGGCGTTGCGCTCGAACATGCCCATCACGGCCGCGATCCCCAGGACCGACCTCGCCGCGTACTCGCTGCGCCACAGCCCGCCGTGGCAGGCACCCTCGACGAACAGCTGCATCGGGTGCACGAGCGGTACGTCGGGGTTGGCGCTGGACCGTGGGTTGCGCAGGTCGTGCACGAGTAGGGCAGCCATGATCGCGTTGGACGTCTCAGGCTCGAAGATCTCCAGCCCGAACCTGCCGGCACCTGCGTAGGCCGCGGCCAGGGCCCGGTTCTTCACGACCGAGCTGGTTCTCGTGCTCGGCGCCACGTTGAGCGACACGCGGACCCCGTCGGCCCGAGCGGCCATCGCCCGCCAGCGCTGCAGCCGCTTGGCGAGGATGTAGTTGGGGCCCTGCTGGCCGACCATGCAGTCGCAGACCCCGTACTCGATGCCGCCCTTCGTCCAGACGGTCTCGGTGTAGTTGGGCTGGAACTTGCCCGCCAGCCGCAGGGGAGCGCGCAGCAGGCGCCTGCCCCCGCCCGAGCGCCACCGGCGACGGGACTCCTCGACGGCCTCGATCGGCACTGCGAACACATCAGTGGGCGTGGCCAGCCACGCCAGGGACACCTCGTGGCCGGCTGCGATCAGGTCCATGCTGATCGCGTCGATCGCCAGGGACGCGCGCACGTGCAGCGGGCCGTCGGCGTATACGTAGTTGCCCAGCGTGAACGGCCCCCGGATGCTGCGCAGCCACGTGCGGATCTCGGGGGCGTGAGTCAGCAGGTCGGCTCCGGCGACGGCGGCCAGGGCCGCGCCGGTCAGCGACGTGCGGTCCGGGGTCCCGGCCGGCACAGGAATGCGCAGCCGCCCCGCGCGGCCCTGGGCATCGGCGATCACGCGCCGCCAGAGCTCTGGACGGGGCAGGTCGACCGCCCAGACGGTTGCGCCCGAGTCCAGCAGGCTGGCCATCGGCCCCATCTGGGCTCCCGCGCCGAGGACGGCGAAGCTCCATCCGGTCAGGTCCAGCCACTCCGGGTGGGCGGCGACCAGCTCCACGGCCGTCGCGAAGCTGGGCTCGACGACGCCGTTGGCGACCCACAGGTCGAGCTGGTGGCGCAGGTCGGCGCCAGCGAGGTCACGGCCGTGGTACGGGATTGCCAGCTGCGTCGCAGGCCGTCCCGTGCCGACGACCTCAGCCGTGGCGAAGCGCGACTCAGTCAGGGTTGCGAAGGCCTGCGCGAGGGTCCCCGACGCGCCATCCCTGGTGAACGTGAACATGCGGTGCATGCTGGCCAGGCCGTCCCGGCTCATCGCCACTGAGCCGTCCTGGGCCTGGAGGCCGGACACGACGAGGTCCCGGGCCGGTCCCATGTAGTCCTTGCGCCAGTCCGCCGTTGCCTCGATGCGGGCCGCGAGTGCGGGGTCCGTGGCGCGTGCCGCCTCGGCGAACACCGCCCGTCCCGTCGCCATCGACGACTGGCGCCCGTCGAGCACCGGGAAGTCGATCCCGCGTTGCGGATCGAAGTCGATCATGCATGCCCTTCCCTGACGCACGCATGGCCGGGCGTGGGAGCCCGGCCATGCGACGTATCCGTTCCTCAGCCGCGCGAGTCGATCGCCTTCTGGTAGACGTCGACCGTGATGCGGGCGATCTTGTCCCAACCGAACTGATCGACGGCCCGGGCCCGCCCGGCCCTGCCCATCTCCGCGGCCCGCGCCGGATCGGCCATCGCCGCGTTGAGTGCGGCACCGACGGCGGCCTCGAACCCGACCGGGTCGGACTCGTCGTAGTGGACCAGCGCGCCGGTCTCACCGTCGACGACGACCTCGGGGATGCCGCCGACGTCGCTGGCGACAACGGCGGTCTCACAGGCCATCGCCTCGAGGTTCACGATGCCCAGGGGCTCGTAGACCGACGGGCAGGCGAACACCCCGGCGTGGGTGAGCGCCTGGACCAGGTGGGCGCGGCTCAGGTGGGCGTTGACCCACAGCATGTTCGCCTCGCCCTTGAGCTTCTTCAGCGTCGCCACCCCTGCCTCGACCTCCGCGCCGAGCTCGGGGGTGTCCGGCGACGAGGCGATCAGGACCAGCGGGATGTCGGGGTCCATCTGCTCGGCGGCCCGGAGCAGGTGGGCGATCCCCTTCTGACGCGTGATCCGGCCCACGAACAGCACGTATGGCCGATTCGGGTCGATCCCGACCGACTCGATCAGGTCGGTGCTCGCGTCGGGCTGGTAGAGCTGGGTGTCGATCCCGTTGTGCACGACGTCGACCTTGGCCGGGTCCACATCGGGGTAGCAGTCGAGCACGTCCGCGCGCATGCCGTGGGACACGGCGATGATGCGGTCGGCGTTCTCGTACGCCGTCTTCTCGATCCAGGAGCTCAGCCGGTAGCCACCACCGAGCTGCTCGGCCTTCCACGGCCGCCGCGGCTCGAGGGAGTGCGCCGAGATGACGTGCGGGACGTCGAGGAAGATCGAGCCGACGTGGCCGGCGAAGTTGGCGTACCACGTGTGCGAATGCAGCAGGTCCACGCCGTCGCTCGCGGCGACCTGGGCCAGTGAGATGCCCATGGTCTGGAGCGACGCGTTCGCACCGGCCAGCGTGTCGGGGACCTCGTGCGCGGTGGCGTCGGGGCGCTCGGCGCCCCAGCACTGCACGTCGACGTCGATGAGCTTGCGCAGTTCCCGTGTGAGGTACTCGACGTGAACGCCAGCACCGCCGTAGTTCTCCGGAGGCCATTCCCTTGTGAGCAGTCCGATTCTCATACCCGGCAGCCTAGGGCCGTGCTGGGGGGTGATGCTCGTCGCGCGTGGGTCCCTGCTCGGCGCGACGGACATGCGGCCCAGTGACTACCGTGGCCCGCATGTCCAACCCACATGTCCTTGGAATCGTCCTAGCCGGCGGCGAGGGGAAGCGGCTGATGCCGCTGACCGCAGATCGCGCCAAGCCCGCAGTGCCCTTCGGTGGCAACTACCGGCTGATCGACTTCGTCCTGAGCAACCTGGTCAATGCCGGGTTCGCGCGGATCGCGGTCCTCACCCAGTACAAGTCGCACTCGCTTGACCGGCACGTCACCCAGACCTGGGCCATGCCGACGATCCTGGGCAACTACGTGACCTCCGTCCCCGCCCAGCAGCGGCTGGGCCCGCGCTGGTACACCGGATCCGCGGACGCGATCTACCAGAGCCTGAACCTGATCGAGGACGAGGGCCCGGACTACCTGCTGGTCTTCGGCGCGGACAACATCTACCGGATGGATCCCCGCCAGATGCTCGAGCAGCACATGGAGACCGGCGCAGCCGTGACCGTCGCAGGCATCCGGAAGCCGCGCTCCGAGGCCACTGAGTTCGGGGTCATCGAGCAGGACGCGAATTCGACGCGGATCGAGGCCTTCCACGAGAAGCCGGCCGATCCCCCGACGATCCCGGGAAGCCCGGAAGAGTCCTACATCTCGATGGGCAACTACATCTTCTCCCGCGACTGGCTGGTCGACACCCTCCGGGCCGACGCCGCCGACGAGAACTCCGTGCACGACATGGGCGGCAACATCATCCCGGCGCTGACTGCGCAGGGGATGGCCCACGTCTACGACTTCGGCACGAACGAGATCCCCGGCCAGACCGACCGCGACAAGGGCTACTGGAAGGACGTGGGCTCGATCGACGCCTACCACGAGGCCCACATGGACCTCGTGAGCGTCCACCCGGTCTTCAACCTGTACAACCGCGAGTGGCCGATCATCACCTCGACGCTGGGGTCGCCGCCCCCTGCGAAGTTCGTGGAGGGAGGCAACGCGCACGAGTCCATCATCGGCGCCGGGGCGGTCATCGCCGGTGGGCACGTGCGGACCTCGGTCATCGCCCAGGACGTCAAGGTGGGTCAGGGCGCCTACGTTGAGGGTGCCGTGCTCATGCCGGGCGTGCGGATCGGCCGGGGCGCGATGGTCCGCAACGCGATCCTGGACAAGAACGTCATCGTTCCCGATGGCGCCCAGCTCGGCGTGCACCTCGAGGCGGACCGCGAGCGGTTCACCGTGTCCGAGCGTGGGATCGTGGCGGTCGGCAAGGGCGTGACCATCTAGCCCTGCGCCACCGAGACCCCTCGACGATCGGGCCCCCCGCCCACGCTGGCGGGGGGCCCGAGTTTGGGCCATGCCGTGGTGCCAGGCGGATGCACGTTCCGGGGCCACTGGACGGGTGGCCGGCATCGGCGTTCGGCAACCGCGGTGTTCAGCCGCGGGGGTCACTTCCTGCGGAAAGCCTTGCAGCGCTCGTCGAGGTGCGCGGCCGCGTCCTCCCGAGCCCGCTTGCGCGAGCGCCGCGCCGGTCCGGTCCATCCGCAGTCGCACTTCGCGTGCGTGAAGTGGCCCTTGTCGACGATCGACAACGGGCTCGAACCGTCGCCCTTCTTGTCGGAGCCCTTGGCCATCAACCGTCCCCATCGTCGTGATCTGTCCGTGTCGTCGCACGATGCGCCGCCGCTGCGTGCACGTCCCGGGGATCCTATCGGCCGCGTTCCAGGCCGGCTTGCCATTGGGCTGTCGGTGGCCATGGGCATGTCCGGTTACTGGAAGCCTGCCAGCGGGCGCCGCGCCCATTTCTACGCTTCTGTTCATTGAGCGTTCATCGCGTGGAGTCGAGTACGTCGGAGCGGGCCTCTACGTTATGCGATGTGAGGGCAACCGCTGCCCGTTCCCACAGAAGAGGATGAGCATGAAGAGCACTCGGTTCCGGCTGGCCGCGGCCATGGCCGTTCCCACCCTGTTCCTGGCGGCCTGCGGCGGCCAGACCGATTCCGGCTCGGGCGCCAGCGCCGCGGGCGAGGTGCGCGTGGACGGGTCGTCGACGGTTGGCCCGCTGACGGCGGCCGCCGGTGAGTTGTTCAACGACACGGCTGCCGGTGAGGGGGTCAACATCTCGGTTGGCCAGTCCGGCACCGGTGGGGGGTTCAAGAAGTTCTGCGCCGGCGAGACCGACATCTCCGACGCCTCCCGGCCGATCAAGGACGAGGAGGCCAAGGCCTGTGCCGACGCCGGCATCAAGTACGGCGAGGTCATCGTGGCCAACGACGCCCTCACCCTCGTGGTGAACAAGGAGAACGACTGGGCCAAGTGCCTGACCGTCAAGGAGCTGAACAAGATCTGGGCGCCGGAGTCCGAGGGCAAGGTGACCAACTGGAACCAGGTCCGCGACGGCTTCCCGGACGTGGAGCTGGAGCTGTTCGGCGCCGGCACGGACTCGGGCACCTTCGACTACTTCACCGCGGCGATCAACGGCGAGGAGGGCGCCTCGCGCACCGACTACAGCCCGACTGAGGACGACAACGTCACGGTCACGGGCGTGGAGGGCACCAAGGGAGCCCTGGGCTACTTCGGCTTCTCCTACTACGAGGAGAACACGGACAAGCTCAATGCCGTCCAGGTGGACAACGGGTCCGGCTGCGTCGCCCCGAGCGTCGAGGCTGCCCAGGACGGCTCCTACGCCCCCCTGAGCAGGCCTCTGTACATCTACGTGGCCAAGGCCTCGATGGCCGAGCCCCACATCGCCGCTTTCGTGGACTTCTACGTCAACAACCTTGACCAGGCCGCGGAGAAGGCACTCTTCATCCCGCTGAACGACAAGCAGAAGGCCGAGGCCAAGAGCGAATTGGCGTCCCTGAAGGGGTAGGGTCCCGAGCGGAGGACGCGAGGAAGGGGCCGCATGGCGACCACTGGACCCGCGGGGGGCCGACTCAGCGTTGGCCCCCCGACTCCGGTGGGTGCTCCAGAGGGATTCACCCTGCGGAGCACCCAGCGGAGGACGGGTGAGAAGCTGATCATCGCAAGCTTGTTCGCCTGCGGGGCGCTGTCGGTCGTCATCACGATCGGGATCGCCTGGGCGCTGATCGCCCCTGCGATCGCCTTCTTCCAGGAGGTGTCGGTCGTCGAGTTCCTGACCGGCACGAAGTGGGCCCCCCGGTTCCAGCCGCCGGCCTACGGAGTGCTCCCGCTGATCCTGGGGACCCTGTGGACCACGGGGATCGCGCTGTTGGTCGCGGTCCCCTTCGGCCTCGGCGCCGCGGTCTACCTGTCGGAGTACGCGGGCGACCGGGTGCGCCGGGTACTCAAGCCGATCCTGGAGCTGCTGGCGGGCATCCCGTCGGTCGTGTTCGGCTTCTTCGCCCTCGAGTTCATGACCAAGGTCGTGCTTCAGGACTGGCTGAGCCTCCCGGTGGGAACGTTCAACGTGCTCAGCGCAGGCATCGTGCTCGGCGTGATGATCATCCCGACGATCGCCTCCCTGTCCGAGGACGCCCTGTCGGCAGTGCCCCTGTCCATCCGTCAGGGATCGTTCGCCTTGGGCGCCAACAAGATGCAGACCACCGTGCGGGTCGTCTTCCCCGCTGCCATCTCCGGGATTGCCGCGGCAGTCGTCCTGGGTATCTCCAGGGGGCTGGGGGAGACCATGATCGTGGCCACTGCCGCGGGCCAGCGGCCGAACATGATCACAAGTCCGTTCGAGGGCGGCCAGACGATGACCGGGTTCATCGCCAACGCTGCCCTGGGTGACTCGCGGGTCGGGTCGCTGCAGTACGACACGCTGTTCGCGGTGGGCCTGCTGCTGTTCATCTTCACCCTGATCGTGAACATCATCAGCATCCGGATGGTCCGGCGGTTCCGGGAGGCCTACTGATGGGGGCGCCAGTCGAGAAGTACAGCCCAGACGTTTTGCTAGCCGGGCGTCGGGCCAGCAACAGTGAGCGGAACAGCAGGTCGTTGATCTTCCTGGGCCTGTTGTGGTTCAGCCTCCTGGTGGCCTTCGGGTTCCTGGTGGTCCTGCTGGTGACGACGTTCCTGGACGGCATCGGCCGGTTCGACTCACGCCTGTTCCTGAACTACAACAACACCACGCCCTCGGAGGCCGGCGCGCGCGCCGGCATCCTCGGGTCGGTCATGGTGATCGCCTTCACCGCGTTGATGGCCATCCCCATCGGTATCGGCGCAGCCCTCTACCTCGAGGAGTTCTCGGCCAAGGACCGCTGGTACAACCGGCTCTTCGAGCTCAACATCCAGAACCTGTCCGCGGTCCCGGCGATCCTCTACGGCCTGCTCACGCTGGGCCTGATGGGATCGATGGGCTTCAAGGAGCGCAACATCGTGTTCGGTGGCGCCTTGGCTCTGGCGTTGCTGATCCTGCCGGTGATCATCATCACCACGCGCGAGGCGCTGCGTGCCGTGCCGCAGGACATCCGGGACGGCTCTCTCGCGCTGGGTGCCACGCAGTGGCAGACCGCATGGCGGCAGACCCTGCCCGCTGCCCTGCCCGGGATCGCCACTGGGACCATCCTGGCCCTATCGAGGGCCATGGGTGAGGCAGCGCCCCTGCTCCTGCTGGGCGTAGCCGTCTACATCACCTACGACCCCAGCGGGCTGCTGTCGGGTTTCACGACGATGCCGATCCAGATCTTCAACTGGACCAGCGCCCCCCAGGAGGAGTTCAAGACCCTTGCGGCGGCGACGAGCGTCCTGCTGCTTCTGATCCTGCTGGCCATGAACGGCATCGCCATCTACATCCGCAACAAGTTCGCGAAGCGTTGGTGAGGACATGACCGATACACACTTCCAGGCCTCCGTGACCGGGGCCGACAGCGAGCACCCGCCCATCCTCGACGTCCAGCAGCTCGACGTGTACTACGGCGACTTCTGGGCCGTGCGGGGGGTGGACATGAAGATCCGTGCCCACGAGATCACCGCCTTCATCGGGCCCTCGGGGTGCGGCAAGTCCACGGCGCTGCGCTGCATCAACCGCACGAACGACCTGGTGCCCTCCGCGCGGGTCGGCGGCAGGATCCTGTACCACGGTCAGGACCTGTACGGACCGGAAGTGGACCCCATCGAGGTGCGCCGGCGCGTTGGGATGGTGTTCCAGAAGCCGAACCCCTTCCCCAAGTCGATCTTCGACAACATCGCCTACGGTCCTCGGGTCAACGGGTGGAAGCTGAAGAAGGCCGAGGAGAAGGACATGGTGGAGCAGGCCCTGACCAGGGCCGGGCTCTGGAACGAGGTCAAGCACAAGCTCGACCAGTCCGGCTTCGCGCTGTCCGGCGGTCAGCAGCAGCGCCTGTGCATCGCGCGGGCGATCGCGAACAAGCCCGAGATCCTGCTCATGGACGAGCCGTGCGCCTCGTTGGACCCGATCGCCACTGCGCTGATCGAGGACTTGATGCAGGAACTCGTGACCGACTACACCGTTGTCATCGTCACGCACAACATGCAGCAGGCTGGCCGCGTCTCGCACCGCACGGCGTTCTTCACCGCGGAGGTCGAAGAGGACGGCACCCGGTACGGCACCCTAGTCGAGATGGACTACACGTCGAAGATCTTCACCCACCCCGCTGACTCCCGCACCGAGGACTACATCTCCGGTCGGTTCGGCTGAGCGCCTGACCGGTTCGCTTGGCCCTCTGCCCGGGCGCCCCTACTCGTGGGCCGGGGGCAGGTCGTGCTGCTCAGCAGAAACGATGCGCACCGTGGGATCAGCCGGCTTGTTCACCCACGTCCGGTGGAAGACGAAGAACCCGCCGGGCGCAACGCGGTGCATGAAGGTGGGGCCGCCGGCGCTTGCGCGCAGGGCCTGCAACTGGCCCGGGATGACCGGCCGGTGCGAGCACAGGACGCTGGGCCATGGCTGGTTGAACAGTTCCACACTGCGGTCGCGGCCCGGTTCCGGGTCGGCGAGGAACTGGTCCTCGCTGATCAGGGACTCCAGTCGGATCCCAATCCCGAGCGCGGCTGCGGCGGGCCGGAGCGTCGCCAGGCACCGCTCGGCATCGGAGGAATGCAGGTGCCGCACGCCGAACGCCTTGAGCAGCGGTATGAGCCGGTGGGCCTCCCAGTCGCCGCGCTCCAGCAGGCCGCGTTGCGGATCGGAGCGGTCGCGCCCGGTCCGCCGGGACCATTCGATGCGCTTCTCGGCGCTCGTGTGCCGGACCAGCATGAACGGGACCGTGGGGGGAGTCCTGGCTGCTAGCGCCACCAACTGGCCGTCGCGGGCGTAGGTCAGCGCCTTGGCCGCCTCCCGGGGACGCAGCCATCGCAGCCGATCCACCTCTCGATTCTCGACGAAGTCTCCATCGACGACGCTGGCGCGCCAGTACTCGACGGTCTTCGGCGCGCTGTCCACCCGGTAGTGCTCGGTGGGCAGCGGGACGTCGAGCACGGCCTGGTACCCGGTCTCCTCGAAGCACTCGCGAACAGCAGCCTCGACAGCGTGCTCACCGGGATCCAGCTTCCCCTTGGGCAGTGACCAGTCGCCCCGGCGGCGGCGGTGGATTATCGCCACCTCCAGGTCCTTGCCGATCCCACGCGTCAGCACGACTCCGGCGGCGCGGATCGTGTTGCGTGGTGGCGTGGTCACCGGCTATCCCAGGCGGGTCCGCTTGCGCAGTCCGCGGATGGCGGGCCACTGATCCTGGAGGTGCACTCTCGCGGTCAGCTCGCACTCGACCTCGTACCCGTGGAGCAGTCCCAGGGCGAAGCCGGTGGGCCCGTCGAAGTGGTTGGCAAATTCGCGGCAGGTGTCCTGTGCGATCGAGGCGTCCTGATGCTCGCCGAGCTGCTCCGTGACGGTGCTCAGGGCGGAGGCGAGGCCCTTGGCGGGCGCGCCGAACACGGGGACGAGCGCCTCCGCGGCGTAGCGTGCCCGCTTGGCGGTGATCCGGGTGGCGTGCCACTCCTCGGACGGGCCGTCGAGGGTGAGGGCGCTGACCTCCTTGGCCAGCTTGCGCCACGCCTTGTCGAACAACGGGGGGAGCGCCTCGCGTGCCGGGGTGTCGGCCAGGTCGGTCAGCTGCGGGCGGTTGGCCGCCGCCACGAGGGCGTCGAGCAGGGCGAGGTGCCGGTCGGACCGCATTGCCGCGAGGGCCTCGGCCCGCCCGGCCTCCACCTTGGTCCGCATCAGCGGGTCGACGTGCTCGTGGATGAGCTTGGCGTCCACTGGGTCGAGCTCATCGGCGTGGGCGTCGAGGCGGGCCAACAGGACCTCGGAGTCGCGGCTCAGGCCAAGCTCGGAGGCGGCCCACCCGAGCTCGTCGCGCAGGTGGCGTGACCACTCCGGGTCGACCAGCGGGGAGAACACCCGCAGGCCGCTGCGCAGCCGGCGGGCGGCCACCCTCATCTGGTGCACGGAGTCCGGCAGGTCGCGGCGCACACGGATGTCCTGCAGGAGGAACCGGCCGACGTGGGTGAGCAGGTGGGAATGCACGGCATCGCCCGCGGGGTCCTCCGGAGTGACTGGACGAGGGTCCGGCACGTCGGGGGCGGCCTTCGCGGCCGGGCCAAGGGCGCTGCCTGCCTTGCTCGACGCGCCCGGCATCGCGCCGTGCGCCATCAGCAGCTCGACGACTGGGTCGAGTGCCGCGGCGTCCTCGGTCAGTGCCTGGACCTGCAGTTCGCGGAACCGGCCGGCGACCACTTCACGGTCCATGATCGACACGACGTCGTCGACGAGCTCGGCCACGGCCGTGCCCTCGGCATCATGCAGGATATGCGCGGTCCGGGCTGTGTGCAGCGTGACGACCTCCACCAGCGGGTTGCGGCGGGCCAGCGCCGTCACGGCGTCGCAGATCTCGGCCGGCACGTGACCGGCCTCCCCTGCGGACAGCGGGAGCACGATCTCGTCGTGGACGCCCTGATCGGCTCCTTCGACTGGCAGGACCAGACGCCATCCCTCGTCGGTCCCGCCCTCCCGGCGCTGCAGCGTGACGCCCCAGCGGATGAGCCGAAGGTCCTCGGTGTCGTGGTAGACCGCACGCATGTGAACCGGCTCACGGTGCTCCACGGAGGCTATCCTCGTCGTGATGGTCGTGCCACCCAGACCTGCGACGGTGCCGACCAGCTGCGGCAGCCGGAAGAGCGCGTGGACGCGCAGCCGGCGCTCCACCTCGCGGCGGATCTCGGGGGACTCGCTCAACGATCAGCCTCTCTTCGTGCGTTGGCGCCCTGCACGCTGCTCGATCAGGTACTCCTGCAGGTCGACTGTCGGATTGCCGCTCGCATCGGTGCGGTGCGGGGTCCATGAGCCGTCCGGACGCGCCACCCAGGCCCGGGTGGTGTCGGCGAACCCAAGGTCGATGAGCTCCGACACCTGTGCCGAGTGCTCGGGGCTCAGGCGAACCAGCACCTCCACGCGGCGGTCGAGGTTGCGGTGCATCAGGTCGGCCGAGCCGATCCAGGTCTCGGCCGACCCACCGTTGGCGAACTCGAAGGCTCGCGAATGCTCGAGGAATCGGCCCAGGACTGACCGGACCCGGATGTTCTCGCTCATCCCTGAGACCCCTGGCCGGATCGCGCAGATGCCGCGCACCCAGATGTCGATCGGCACACCTGCCTGGGAGGCCCGGTACAGGGCGTCGATGATCGCCTCGTCGACGATCGAGTTGCACTTGAACCGCACGCGGGCCGGCAGGCCAGCGCGATGGTTCGCCACCTCTCGCTCGATCCGCTCGACCAGGCCTGTCCGGATGGCGTGGGGGGCGACCAGCAGGCGCTTGTAGGTGCGGTTCATCGAGTAGCCGGAGAGCACGTTGAACACGTGCGAGACGTCCTCGCCCACGGCCGGGTCCGTGGTCAGCAGCCCCATGTCCTCGTAGAGCCGCGCGGTGGCGGGATGGTAGTTGCCGGTCCCGATGTGAACGAAGCGCCGGAGGCGGTCGCCGTCGTCGCGCACGACCATGCTCAGCTTGCAGTGCGTCTTCAACCCGACGAGGCCGTAGACGACGTGCACTCCCTGGCGCTCGAGCTTGCGGGCCCAGCTGATGTTGGCCTGCTCGTCGAACCTGGCCTTGATCTCGACCAGGGCAAGCACCTGCTTGTCGGCCTGGGCCGCGTCGATGAGCGCGTCGACGATGGGCGAGTCCCCAGAGGTCCGGTACAGGGTCTGCTTGATGGCCAGCACTTTGGGGTCGGCCGCCGCCTGCTCGAGGAATCGCTGGACGCTGGTCGAGAAGCTGTCGTAGGGATGGTGCAGCAGGACCTCGTGGTCGCGCATGGCCTCCAGCACGTCCGGCGGGGCCGCGGTCTCCACATCGGACAGCTGCAGGCTCGTCCGGGGCAGGAAGGGGGACTCCTTGAGGTCCTCCCGATCGATGGCCACAAGGGTCCACAGGCCGGTGAGGTCCAGCGGGCCGGGAAGTGAGAACACCTCGTCGTCGGAGATGCCCAGCTCACGCACCAGCAGCTCGAGCACGTGCGGGTCGATCGAGCGCTCGACCTCGAGGCGCACGGGCGGCCCGAACCTGCGGCGCATGAGCTCTCGCTCGAGCGCCTTGAGCAGGTTCTCGGCATCGTCCTCCTCGACCTCGACGTCCTCGTTGCGGGTCACCCGGAAGGAGTGCTGCTCCAGGATCTCCATCCCCGGGAAGAGATCGGACAGGTTGGCTGCGATGACCTCTTCCAGCGGCACGAAGCGCTGCTCGGCGACCTCGACGAATCGGGGGAGGCTCTGCGGGACCTTGACCCGGGCGAACAGCTCGGTGCCGGTGGTCGGGTTGCGCACGACCACGGCAAGGTTGAGGCTCAGGCCGGAGATGTAGGGGAACGGGTGCGCGGGGTCGACCGCGAGTGGCGTCAGGATCGGGAAGACCTTGTCTGCGAACAGCCGGCGCAGCTGTTCCCGCTCCTCGTCGGATGCCTGGTGGTAGCGCAGGAGGTGGATCCCCTCGGCCTGCAATGCCGGGAGCACGGAGTCGCTGAAGCAGGCCGAGTGCCGGTCCATCAACTGGCGTGTGCTCGAGAGGATCTGTTCGAGCAGGTCACGGGGCATCAGGAGGCTGGCTGCGCGCACGGCGATCCCGGCGTCGATGCGCCGCTTCAGGCCGGCGACGCGGACCATGAAGAACTCGTCGAGGTTCGAGGCGAAGATGGCCAGGAACTTGGCGCGCTCCAGCAGGGGAGCAGAGGCATCCTCAGCCAGTTCAAGCACCCGTTCGTTGAACGCAAGCCACGACAGCTCCCGGTCGGCGAACCGGTCCGCGGGAAGTTGGTTCCCGGGCGCAGGGCCGGTGGGCTGTGAGGTGGAGTTCGCGGGCCCGACGGGCATCGAGCCGTTGGACCATGCGGTCGGGATCGCGCCCGCAACGGTGGAGCCGGTCATGGCGGCCTCCTCCCGACCCCGTTGGTCGAGAAGAGTCTATCGGCGGTCGGAGCCGTCCATCGGTGGATGGAACCCGCCCGTGTCGGTGTGGCTCAGCCCGGCGATTCGTTGAGCGTGGCCGCTGTTGCCACGTCCAGGCTCTCGTCCTCCCGCGGGGGGACCAGCCGGTACCCCACGTTGCGGACCGTTCCAATGAGCGATTCGTGTTCTACGCCCAGCTTGGCCCGCAGGCGGCGGACGTGGACGTCGACCGTCCTGGTCCCGCCGTAGTAGTCGTAGCCCCAGACCTCCTGGAGCAGCTGCGCCCTGGTGAACACCCGCCCGGCGTGGCTGGCCAGGAAGCGAAGCAGCTCGAACTCCTTGAACGTCAGATCGAGGGTCCGGGCGCGGATCCGCGCGCTGTAGGCCTCCTCATCGATCGTGAGGGCACCCAGCCGGTACTCCCCGCTCTGCCCAGCGTCGGCGGCGACCTCGGAGCGCCCCATCGCCAGCCGCAGCCTGGCCTCCACCTCGGCCGGGCCGGCGACGTCGAGCAGCACGTCATCGATGCCCCATTCGGCGTTGACTGCAGCCAGCCCTCCCTCAGTGGTGATCAGGATCATGGGGCAGTCAACACCGGTCTGGCGGATCAGCCGCGTCAGGGCCCGGACGTGGGTCAGGTCGCGGCGGCCGTCCACGAGCAACGCATCGGACTTCGGGGCGTCAAGCAGGGCACCCGCCTCAGCTGGCAGGACGCGCACGTGGTGGGCCAGCAGGCCGAGCGCCGGGAGGATCTCGCCCGATGGGCCCAGTGAGGAAGTCATCAGCAGCAACCTGCTCATGTCACCTCCCGGGCTCCCCTCATGGGCGTCGTGCTGAGGATACGCGCTCGCCCCGGTCCCACAGGGAACCGTCACGGCTCGGGTCGTTTGCCGGTTCTCGGCACGGATCGGCGTGCGCGATGGGAGTGACGTCCGTCACCGGTCGCGGATGGGCGCGTGCCGGGAATCCCTGGTGGGCTGGGCGATCCCAGCCGGCCCGGACGTCGCCGACTGGCGACCGGTCAGCAGCGACGCGGGAATCCGACGGCTTCGCGGGCTGTTGGACCGGCCATGACCGAGGCCGCTCTGCTCCTCGCGATCCTCACCGGCGCGACCTCCTTCGGGCTCTGGCGACGACGCACCGATGGGCGCATGCGCCCGGTCCAGCCTGCGGCGGTCGATGGTCCCGCGGTCTACGATCCCGGGGTCGCGCATCACGCGGTCAGCGGTCCTGGGCGAGCCGCTCCCGCGACCAGCGCCGACGCCCTGACCGAGGTCGACCTGGGCGCGCCGCTGGGGGAGCGGGCGACGCTCGTCCAGTTCTCCTCCGCCTTCTGCCAGCCCTGCCGAGCCACCCGGGTGGTGCTGGGGGATGTCGCCGATCGGGTGCCCGGCGTGGCGCACGTGGAGCTGGACGCCGAGTCGAACCTCCCCCTGGTGCGGCGGTTGGACGTGACTCGCACCCCCACCGTGCTGATCCTGGACGCTGCCGGGCGGATCCACCGGCGGGCGACCGGCGCGCCCCGGAAGGCCGACGTCATCGCAGTCGTGGGCGAGCTCGCCTGAGCCTTATCCTTGTCCCGGTGGGTCAGCGACACCGAAGGGCCACGCCGACCGCGATCTCGAGCAGGCAGAGCGCGGCCAGCCGGACCGTGCGCAGATCGGGGGCGTCAGCCGAAGCATCCACCTCAGTGATGTCCGCGCTCACCACGCGCGGATCGGATGCCGCCGCGCGGGCGGCTGCGCGCAGCTGCGCGGCAGAGATACCCCCTGGCACGGATGCCGGGCACGCTGGCGCCACGCTTCGGTCGCATACGTCCAGATCGAGGTCCAGGTGGACCCGACCAACCGGGCCGCCCGCCGCGATCTCCAGGGCCTCGGCAATGACGTCGGCCATGGGCCGCTGGTCCAGGACGCCCCGCGGGACGATCGTGACCCCCAGATCACGCGCCCGCGCAGCGTATGCCGGGGAGTTGGCGAAGTCGCTGATGCCGATCTGCACCACCCGCGGACCGGCCAGCCCCGCGTCGACGAGCCGGCGGACCGGTGATCCGTTCGAGCGGCCGTCGCGCAGGTCGTGGTGGGCGTCAAGGGTGATCAGGCCGTCGGCATCCGCACCGATCGCGACGGCGTAGGTGATCGAGTTGTCCCCGCCCAGGGCCAGCACGGGCGTGCCGGGGAACCGCCGCACGGCTTCGATGACGCGGCGCTCGCCGGCAGGAGTGTCTGGTTCAGGCAGGTCGCCCATGTCCACCAGCATCAGGTCGGACAGGTCGATCCCGGCCGAAGTCACGCAGGTCGAGTAGCGGCGCAGCGCGGCTCGCACGGCGCCGGGTGTCTCGTCGGCCCCCGTGGGGGAGAGCGACGTGCGGTGGGCGGGCACGCCGAAGAGTGCCAGCTGCGCGGGTCTCGACGGTGCATGCGAGGCGTGCTCATCGGTGCAGCGACGGATCCAATCCGAGGCGCGCGGCCACTTCGGGTCGTCAGCCACGAGCACGGTCCTCCCCAGGGGCCCGCCTGCCCTGATGCGCCCGCCCTGCCCCGCGAGACGGGCCTTGGCTGCGCGTTCCAGCGCGCCCGTGGATGTCGACCTGCCCGCGGGCGTGGACCAGGCGCCCACCTCGCCACACCTGCGCGACGAGGCCCACGCCGGGACGGTACGCGAGGTGCACGTAGGACGGAGCTGACAGCACGACCAGGTCAGCAGGCCCGCCGACGGCCACCCGGCCGACGTCGTGCCGGCGCAGGGCTGCGGCGCCACCCGCGGTCGCGGATCGGACCGCCTCGGCCGGCGTCATCCTCATCTCACGCACGGCCAGGGCGAGGCAGAACGGCATCGACGTCGTGTACGAGGTCCCCGGGTTGCAGTCCGTGGCCAGCGCAACTGTCACCCGCGCGTCGAGCAACCGGCGGGCTTCGGGGTAGGGCGACCTCATGCTGAACTCCGCCCCGGGCAGCAGCGTGGCCACGGTCGTGCCCCCTGCCAGTGCGTCAACGTCGGCCTGCGTCAGGTGAGTGCAATGGTCGGCGGAGGCCGCCCCCAGCTCGACCGCGAGTGCCACGCCGGGCCCCGGCTGCAGCTGGTTGGCATGGACGCGCAGGCCGAGCCCGGCGACCCCGGCAGTGAGCAGCATTGCGCGTGACTCGTCGGCGTCGAACGCGCCCCGGTCGCAGAACACGTCGGCCCAGCGGGCCACTGGGGCGCACGCTGCCAGCATGGGCCCGGTCACGAGGGCGACGTATCCCGCCCGGTCGTCGGCGTACTCCGGCGGCACGACGTGGCCCCCCAGGAAGGTGACCTCCTCGGTGAACTCGGCGGCGAGCCGGCAAGCCCGTGCCTCATCCACGACAGTCAGGCCATAGCCGGACTTCACCTCGAAGGTCGTGGAGCCGGAGCGCACCAGCTCGGACACCAGGCGCGCGAGGTTGGACCGCAGCAAGTCGTCGGACGCGGCTCGCGTGGCAGCCACGGTGCTGCTGATCCCTCCCGCGGCGCAGGACTTCCCAGCCATCCGAGCGGCGAACTCCTCGGCCCGGTCACCGGCGAACACGAGGTGCGCGTGCGAGTCGACGAAGCCGGGCAGCACCGCTGCGCCCGCACAGTCGACGCGCTCATCGGCCGCTGGCCCGTGGCCAGCGTCGCCGATCCAGGCGACCCGCCCCGCCGCGAGCACGACGGCCGCATCCCGGCGGACGCCGAGCGCCCACACGTCACGCCCAGCCTGCGGTGCTGCGCCCTGCGGCTCGTTGGTC
>JBAVLA010000271.1:0-30845 GCA_049688595.1 Candidatus Nanopelagicales bacterium
CCCGACAGACATGAGAAGGGAAGACCCGACCATGGCCACCGACGTGACGATCGTCCTCGAGGCGATGCAGACCCAGATCGACGCCCTGAACCGGGCCGTCAAGGCCCAGCAAGCCACCATCGACGCGCTGACAGACCTGGTCATCGACTTGGCCGAGGCCCGCGATGCCGACCCCGCCTAAGCCCCGGCGGCGGGAACGCAGCCCCGAGCAGGCCGCCGCCGCGGCAGCCGCCCGCGAGGAACGCCTCGAGCAGCTGCACCAGACCTTGGCCGACGGGGTCGCCGCGATCCGCGACGGCCAGGCCTGGGCCGACTGGCTGGCCACCGCGGCGAAGTTCCACCGCTACTCCTTCGGCAACCAGATCCTCATCGCCGCCCAGAACCCGCAGGCGACGATGGTCGCCGGGTATCAGGCGTGGGCGGTGATGGGCCGCCAGGTCCGCAAGGGCGAGAAGGCCCTGTGGGTGCTCGCCCCCGTCACCCGCCGGCCCTCCCAACCCGGCGACGACAACCCCATGGACGTCGAGGATCTGACCGGCCCGACCACCACCGCCACCGGGCCCGAGGAGGCGACGGGACAGGCAGGGCGGGGCCGGGGTGCGGTGGTCGGGTTCCGCGGCGTCGGGGTGTTCGACATCTCCCAGACCGACGGCCCCGACCTGCCCACCCCGCCGCGGCCCCAGCTGCTGGCCGGGCAGGCCCCACTCGGGCTGTGGGACGCGCTGGCCGACGCGATCACCGCCCGCGGGTACACCGTCACCCGTTGCGCGAGCGCGGCAGAGGTCGGTGGGGCCAACGGGATCACCGACTACACCACTCGCACCGTCACAGTCCGCGCCGACGTCGACGACGCGATGGCCTGGAAGACGCTCCTCCATGAGGCCGGGCACGTGTGGCTGCACAACCCGCTCGATCCCACCGCTGAGGGTCCGGCGTGCCGGGGGCTGATCGAGGTCGAGGCCGAATCAGTGGCCTACCTGGTCGCCGCCCACCACGGCCTGGACACCTCCGGCTACACGTTCGCCTACATCGCCGGCTGGGCCGGCCGCGACGACCACGCCGTCACCGCCACCGCCGGGCGGGTCCTGTCCGCAGCCCGATCCCTCATCGCCGTCACCGACCCCGACACGACCACCAGGGACACGGTGCCCGACGCGGTGGCCGCCCGTGTCGACGCCGGGGCCCAGATAGCGGAGGGGACCGCCGCCGACGCCGAGGCCAGCCACGCCCGGGTCGCCGCGGCGGCAGGCCACGGTGGCGGGCACACGCAGCGGCTGCGCGAGATCACTGCCGCAGCGCAGGTCTGGTTCACCGCGCAGGCTGCCACCAGCCCCACCTTCGCCGCCGCCGCCATCGCCCGTGGGCACACCGCCGGCATCGCCATCGAGCACGGGGTCGGCTGGGCTCCGTCGTCGTGGACCGGGCTGGTCGACCACCTGTGTGACCACGGCTACACCCCCGACGAGCTGCTCGCCGCCGGGGTCGCGACCACCACCAGTCGGGGCCGACTGATCGACCGGTTGCGCGGCAGGATCACCTTCGCCATCCACGACCACGCCGGCGTCGTCGGCTGGACCGCCCGCGACACCACCGGACGTGACGGCGCCCCCAAGTACCTCAACAGCCCCGCCGGAGTCCTGTACGACAAGAGCCGGCTGCTCTACGGAACGCAGCACGTCACCGCCGAAACGGCGACGGTGGTGCTCGTTGAAGGGCCCTGGGACGCCCTCGCCATCACGACCGCAACCGGGGGGGCCGCGGTGGGGCTGGCCGCGTGCGGCACCGCGGTCACCGACCACCACCTCCGGATCGCCACCACCGGGGGCCGGAGTCTGGTGCTGGCCCCGGACGCTGACCCCGCCGGGCTGGGCTCCCTGGGGCGCACCCTGGCCATGCTCGCCGACCACGGCGCCGGCCACCCCACGGCGATCACCACCCCGCCCGGGGCAGATCTGGCCGACGTGCATGCCGGGGGAGGGGCCCCCGCCGTGCGGCAGGCGCTGGCCGCAGCCCGCCCCGCCGGGCTGGTGTACGCAGAACAGCACCTGACTGCCCGCCCGCCCGCGGACACCCCGGAGGTCCGGGTCGCCGCCGCCCGGGCCGCGGCCGCGCACAGCACCGGGCTCACCGTCACCCAACGCGCAGCCCTCGGAGCGGTGCTGATACGCCACGCCGGCATCGGCCCCGACACCGCCCTGGCCATACTTACCCCCGGTCCGGTGATGCCCCCAAAACCCCGCACCCCCGCCCCCGCCCCGACGGGCGCCGCGGCACGGTCCTGGGTCAGGCGGTGAGCCTCATCGACCCGCCCGGTGGAGTACCCTGAATGGCCCACACCCCGGCTGCGGCCTTCCCCACGCGCCCACCCACCCGTGGACGTTGGAGGACGCCGTGAGCACAGAGCACGCCCCCGGCCAGGGCTCCCTGTTCGACGTCGCGCCCCCGGTCGACGACCAGCGCGGGTTCCGCGGCCCAGTGGCCGCCGGGGCCGCCGGGATCACCTACCGGCAGCTGGACTACTGGGCCCGCACCGGCCTGGTCGAACCCTCCCTGCGTGGCGCTGCCGGGTCGGGCAGCCACCGGCTCTACAGCTTCCGCGACGTCCTGGTACTGCAGGTCGTCAAGCGCCTGCTGGACACCGGCGTGTCGCTGGCCAACATCCGCGCCGCGCTGGCCACCCTGCGCGCCCACGGCACCACCGACCTGGCCGCGATCACCCTGATCAGCGACGGTGCCGGGGTCTACTTGTGCCGCTGCGACGCCGAGGTCATCGACCTAGTCCGCGGCGGGCAAGGCGTATTCGGCATCGCCATCGGCCAGGTCTGGACCGACGTCGAAGCCACCCTCACCCGGCTGCCCACCGAAACCACCCACCCCCGCAGCCACGGCGACGCGGAGGTTCCGGTGGGCCGACGTCCCGCGCTTCGCGTCGTCAGCTGACCGGGGCGGGGTCAGCGGGCGGACGCGCTGATCGCACGGTTCACCGTACGAATGTTGCGCGGCCGGCGTCCACCGGGACCCGGTCTGCGGCGCCGGGTTTCAGGGCGCTGGTGGAGCTCGTCAGGTCGCGTGGCGCGGGTGTCGGCCAGTTGCCACTGTGGGTCGATCCTACGTAGCAGCCGACGTGCGTGACCGCTGCCAGCAAGGTCCGCCTGGACGGGCCGGGGGCGGTTCTCACGAGCGGGTCCGGGAGCGGCCAATGCACCGGTACCGAGCACGCGCCTCTGGCTCTATGCCGACTGGGCCGGGTTCCCCGGCCAGCGGAGTTGGATGGCGGCCGAAGATCCTGGGCGGTGGTACTCGCCGCACGCCCAGCACAGTCCATCCTCCTGGACGAACGCATCCCAGAACCCAGGGACTCCGCGCGGACAGACCGATGCGTACAGACGAGTGGTGGCTTCGGGGAACTCGGGGGTGGTGGGCGTTGATTCTTGGCTCATACTCTCGGTATCGGCTGGACGGTCCAACTGTTTGAGAGGAAGCCACGGATGTCGTAAAGAGTGGCTCCGCCGACGCCGATGCCGACCACGGGCAACCTTGCGCCACATTGCCCCTCGAGGACCTGAGACGACCTCAAGATCAACGATACCCGACGAATCGGGCATCCATGGGGTGCGGGACTGCACGCCCAAGCCGGTGGCTCAGGGCGTCCCGGCGTCCTGGGCGGTGGTGGTCGAGTAGGTGTCCAGGTCGAGGATGGCTCGGCGGATCGCGCGCAGGTCCAGGGCGGGGACCTCGACGTGGCCTTCAGTGTCGCCGGCGCCGGTGGGGAGTAGCCCGAGGGGGGCGTGGCGGGTGCTGATCAGGTCGATGTAGGCGCCGTAGTCGATGATCCACACGTCGTAGCGGGTGCCGGGGGTGTCCTGTCCGGAGTAGCCGCGGCGATACAGGTGCAGCACGCGGGCGTCGAACAGGGCCTGCAGCAGCGGCGCGCGGGAGTCGTGCTGGGCGACCAGGAACGCCCGGGCCCGCCGATCCCGGATGACCCGGTCGATGATCCAGTGCAGCAGGGCCACGGCCTGCTCACGGTGGGCCAGCGCGGCTTCCTTGTCCTCCTGGAACCAGGCCTGCGCGGACGCCCGGACATCGGTGACCGAGATCCGTTGGGTGCCGGCGCGGAACGCGGCCTTGGCGGCGATGTTGATCGCATCCCGGGGGACCCCTTCGGCGGCCATCACCAGCTCGTCGAACGCGCGCGGGTCGGTGAACCCGACCCGCACCAGATCTTCCGGGGTGCCCAGGCCCAGGGACGGCCCGGCGTCGCTGGCGCCGGCGGTGAGGTGGCGGTGGAACAGGCCGGCGAAGAAGTCCCGGGACCGGGCCGGGTCCTGCTCGTAGACCATCACTTCGTCGAGGTTGAGGTTCGCGGCGATGTCCGCGCCGAGCTCGAACCCGACCGGCGGACCGGCCGCGGTGGCGGTGCGGAACGAGGTCTGCTGCTCGATGGTGGCGATCTTCACGGTGAACCTGGGCAGCGGCAGCACGCAGCGGGTGAGGAACTCGGCCAGGTACGGCTGCAGGTCGGCGGGGATGGCCGACCACTCGTCGAGCAGCAGCCACACCCGCGTCGAGGCCAGCGAGGTGCCCAGGGCGCGTAGCGCGCGGGCGATGTCGGCGAAGTTCAGCGACCGCTGCTGGATGCCCTTGTGGGAGCGGCGGACCAGCTGCCGGCGGTCGGAGTTGGTCTCCCCGCCGGCGGTCAGGCTCACTTGCGGGGCCGGCCCAACGGTGACCTGGCCCTCCAGGGAGTCCTTCCGCCCGGCGGTGGTCTCCTGCTCGGTCTCGGTTGCGACCTCGCCGGTGATCGTGACCGCGGAGATCGCGGCGAGCAGGTCATCGAGGTGGTGCACGAACATGCTGTCGGCCAGCAGCGCGTCATCGTCGAGGGCCGCGGCCAGCACCGCCTCGTGGAACTGGGCCAGCAGGTCGACGAGCAGCCGGCCGGCCCGTTCCACGACCGGCACCGACCCGACCATGAACAGGCCCTCCGGGGAGCCGACGGTGCGCAGGTCCAGGTACACCGCCACATCCCCCGCGCCGGTGACCTGGGCCTCCAGGTAGCGCAGGGCGTGGGTCTTGCCGGTGCCGCGGCGGCCGTAGATCACCTGATGGTCCACGGTCTCCAGCGCCGCGGCGATCCCGGAGTCCACGAACGTGTCGGCCAGCCGCTCCACCTGCCCGGACTCCGCCCGCCGCGGCACCCGCAGCAACGCCCGGTTCACCGGCGACAGACCCACACCCACCCCGGCAGGCTAACCCGCACCCCTGACACCGCGGCCCTGCCCGATCGGGCCCGGCGCTTCCCCGGTGGTGGGGGAGGGGTGGCACGCCCTGGTCAGCGCCTGGATCCCCCACGGGTCGGTCAGTCCCCGCAGCTGATCCGACGGTGTGGGCCCCAGCAGTCTGTCCGATGTCGCTGGTCAGCCCGGTTGTGGGGCGATGCCGGCGCCGTGGGGTTGGAGGCGGTGGGTGAGGGCGGTGTGCCGGCGGCCGGTGCCCGGGGTGCGGACGGCTTGGGCCAGGGCGCGGCGGGATCCGACGAGGACGATGAGCTTCTTGGCGCGGGTGATGCCGGTGTAGAGCAGGTTGCGTTGCAGCATCATCCACGCCGAGGTGGTGACGGGGATGACGACGGCCGGGTACTCGCTGCCCTGGGAGCGGTGGATGGTCACGGCGTAGGCGTGGGCCAGCTCGTCGAGTTCGGCGAAGTCGTAGTCGACGGTCTCGTCCTCGTCGGTGAGCACGGTCAGGGTCTGGTCCTGCAGCGATAGGCCGGTCACGGTCGCCACGGTGCCGTTGAAGATCCCGGCGGTGCCTTTGTCGTAGTTGTTGCGCAGCTGGGTGACCTTGTCCCCGATCCGGAACACCTTCCCGCCGTAGCGGCGTTCCGGGGCGCCGTCCCGGAACGGGGTCAGGGCCTCTTGGAGCAGGGTGTTGAGGTTGCCGGCGCCGGCGGGTCCGCGGTGCATCGGGGTCAGGACCTGGATGTCGCGGACCGGGTCCAGCCCGAAGCGCTGCGGGATCCGGCGGGCCACCAGGTCCACCACCAGCTTGGCGGTCTGCTCGGCGGGGTTCCGATCCCCGTTGGCTGCCGGGTCGGTGTCGGGCGGGGGGTCGGAGTCGAACCAGTAGAAGTCGGGGAACCCGGACAGGTGCGGGGGTGTGCCGGCGTTGATGCGGTGGGCGTTGACCACGATCCCGGACTGGGCGGCCTGGCGGAAGATGTGGGTCAGCCGGACCCGGGGGATCGACTCGGCGGCGAGCAGGTCGCGCAGCACCTCCCCAGCCCCCACGGAGGGCAGCTGGTCGACGTCACAGACGAGCCGCAGGTGCGCCCCGGGCGGGATGGCCTTGACCAGCTTGTTGGCCAGGATCAGGTCCATCATCGAGGCCTCGTCGACCACGACCAGGTCAGCCTCCAGCGGGGTGTCCCGATCGAACGCGGCCTCACCGCCGGGGCGCAGCTGCAGCAGCCGGTGCACCGTGGCGGCCTCGTGCCCGGTCAGCTCGGCAAGCCGTTTCGCGGCCCGACCGGTCGGGGCCACCAGCACGACGGTGGCGCCCTTGACGCGGGCCAGCTCAACGACCGACCGCACGGTGAAGCTCTTGCCGCACCCAGGGCCCCCGGTCAGCACGGCCACCCTGGACGTCAGCGCCAGTCGGACGGCCTGCTGCTGCTCGGCGGCGAGGTCCTGCCCGGTCCGGGTGCGCAGCCACGCCAACGCCTTGTCCCAGTCGACGTCGCGGAACCCGGCCAGCCGATCGGCCCGGGTGCCCAGCAGGCCCAGCAGCCCGGTGGCCAGGGACGTCTCGGCCCGGTGGAACGGCACCAGGTACACCGCCGGCACGCCGGCCTCGCCGTCAGCAACAGGGTCGACCGTTTCGCGGACCACGCCCTCGCCCGGCGACCAGCCGCTCCAGGCAGGGGCCGATCAGGTCCCCGGGCACGTCGAGGATCGTGGTCGCTGCGGCGATCAGGGCGGGTTCGGGCAGGTAGCAGTGGCCGTCGTCGGCGGCCTGGGACAGCGTGTACTGCAGCCCGGCCTTGATCCGTTCCGGGCTGTCGTGGGGGATCCCCACCGCCTGGGCGATGGTGTCGGCGGTCTTGAACCCGATGCCCCACACCTCCGAGGCCAGCCGGTACGGACTCGTGCGCACCACCTCGATCGAGGTGTCGGTGTACTTCTTGTAGATCCGCACCGCCAGCGAGGTCGACACCCCCACCCCGGCCAGGAACACCATCACCTCCTTGATCGCCTTCTGCTCCTCCCACGCCGCCGCGATCCGGGCCGTACGTTTCGGGCCCAGCCCGTGGACCTCGACCAGCCGCTGCGGGGCCTCATCGATCACGGTCAGGATGTCGTCACCGAAGTGATCCACCATCCGTTCGGCCATCGTCGGGCCGATGCCCTTGATCAACCCCGAGCCCAGGTATCGCCGGATCCCCTGGATCGTCGCGGGCAGCACCGTGGTGTAGGACTCGACCACGAACTGCAGCCCGAACCTCGGATGCGACCCCCAATGCCCGGTCAGCCGCAGACTCTCCCCGACCTGCGCACCCAGCAGCGGCCCCACCACCGTCAACAGATCCGGACCCGTCCGGTCCGTGGCCACCCGCGCGACCGTGTACCCGGTGTCCTCACTGACGAACGTCACCCGCTCCAGCACCGCATCCAGCACCACCACCCTGCGCGGCTCGCCGGGAACCGCGGACACACCAGACACGGCCTTCATTCTCCCCGTGACCCGCCGCGTGGCTCGTGAACCCTCAGACCCCGCGGACATGCCGGCCCGCACCGGTCACATCGGCCGGCGGCCGCCCGCTGAGCAGCCCCCAGCGCGCCACTGCTTCCGTGCTGCGCTCCGTGGGGGGCGAGCCGGATTGCCGGGGTCTCTACATCGAGGGCGGCCGAGACACCTCAACCCCCGAGTCGGCTTGGGGTCCCAAGCCGCAAGGCTGGCGGAGGTGCCCACCTCAGTACCCTTTGTCCTCGTGGTTGCACCGAGTGGTTGGCGCCAAGACGCCCCGCGCAACTTGGTCAAGCTTGCCGTGGGCAAGTGCCTCGGGGCTGTCATGGACAAGGCTCGGTGGGCCGAACTTGGGTTGCTGACCGGGAGCACCGAACGTATCCAGGGGCACAGCCGGCTCCTCAGGGCGCTCTACTGGGGAGACGACGACTACCAGGGCGCTGTCTACGACGTGCTCCCGGCAGTCTTGGGCGAGGTGGATCGTGGCGCCGTCTTGGCCTCCCACGGGGCCCATGACTTGAGCTCCGCCCTCCCTAACCTCGGGACTGTCAGCGATTACCTCGAGCTGCCGGATTGGCTGGCAGAGAACGATCCGGACCTCTACGCGAAAGTCTGCACGGGCTCCGACGCCGACGCGACACTCCCAGACGGGACGATGCTGGACGCAGCTGAGGCAGCGGCGAGCCGCCTTGAGGTGGCGGAGATGCGGCGACAGGTCGAGCGCATACGCCGTGATTACGCAGGCGATCCGGAAGCCCTTGTCGGACAGGCAAAGGAACTGATCGAGACGGCCTGCAAGACCATTCTGGGTATCACGGGTGCGGGCCCGGAGACGCACTACGAGGTGCCCGAGTTGGTCAACAAGACGCTCATCCACCTAGGTCTTCATCCAAAGGACGCAGACAAGAAGGTGGAAGACCCCGCCGAGGCTCGCGCGCTGAAGCGAGTGTTCGGCGGGCTGTCGTCAGTGTTGACGGGCACCGCCGAGTTGCGAAACGCGCGAGGTACGGGGCACGGTCGAAGCGGCGCCCCGTTGGTTGACGAACGCCTAGCAAGGATGACAGCGGGAATGGTCCTCCCCGGCATCGTCTACCTCTGTGAGATCTACGAACACAGCGTGAGGAAGGGTGCCACGCCCGCTAACACAGGGAACCGCACCGATGGCGCGGACGTCAGAGTGGGAAGCGTCGTCAGCCACCGGACCTTCGGCCGGGGAAGGGTGGTCGCGGCTGAGGGGCAGGGACCAAGCCTGCAAGTGGTCGTCGACTTCGAGGGGGTCGGAGCGAAGAGGCTCCTGGTCCGATATGCGCCGATGCTCCTCATGAAGGAATAGGAGGGCAATGATCCGACGGGCTGGCTGACCAGGGTGACTGTGACCCCGCCCGGTAGGTCAACCGGCGCAGGTGTCGAGCGCTCCTGGCCAATGGAGCCTCCTCATGGGTGGCGGCGAGAACGCTCCTCCCCGAGATGTCGGACCCTGGGGGCATCCTCGCCATATGGATGCAGCACGTTGGGCGGCGCTGGCCGCGTGGTTGACCCTCGCCGTCTACGTGGTGATCGGTTTCTATGCCAAGCGACAGCTTGACGAGTACCGCCAGGAGCGCCGGGAGGCGTTGAGGCCGTACGTGGTCGTCGACTTCTCGGTCGACTTCATAGTGGATCTTGTGGTGGCAAACATCGGTACACGCCCGGCGCGCGAAGTCCGATTCAGCTTCTCGGAGCCGTTGACCAGCACGATCGGTGACTCCAGCGCGGTGAGGGCCAGTGCCTTGCGGGAGGGACTGCCCATGCTGCCCCCCGGCAAGAGGTACGCCTTTCTATTGGACTCGGCTCCGGCGCGCTTCAAGGCGGGCAACCTTTGCATGTCGTATGAAGTGGCCGTTACCTACGCCGACGACCACGGTCGCTCGTACGTCGACACTTACATCCTGGACTTGGCCAGTATCTCGGATGCCTCGATTGAGAGGACCCCGCTGCACGAAGTCGTGAAGGCCGTTGACGACCTCCGCAAGGAAGTCCACAAGTGGACGGATCGCTCCTCTGGGCTCCTGGTCCATGCCCGGGACAAGGACGCCATGCTGGAAGCCGAGAGCCAGTGGCTTGCCGAGCGGCGCCATGAGCGCCAACAGGTGGCAGCTGAAGCCCCACCCGAAGCGAGTGACACGTTGAACCCCGACCGCCCGCCTCTACGATCAGGCTCGTGAAGGGGGACTACCTGACTGCAGAGGCGCGCGCTCGGATCAGGATCGACGAGCAACTGATAGCCGCCGGGTGGGTGATCCAGGACATCGCCGGGCTGAACCTGTACGGCGGGCAGGGTGTGGCGGTCCGTGAGTTCATCATGGCCCCGGGGCATGGGCGGGCGGACTACCTGCTGTTCGTCGACGGCGTCGCGGCGGGGGCGGTCGAGGCGAAGCCGTCCGGCACGGCGCTGGCCGGTGTGGAGCCGCAGTCGGCGAAGTACGCGGCCGGGCTGCCGGCGGATCTGCCGGCGGTGGTGCGGCCACTGCCGTTCCTGTACGAGGCGACCGGCGACGAGATCATGTTCACCGACGGGTTCGACCCGGATCCGCGGGCTCGGCCGGTCTTCGCATTCCACCGCCCGGAGACGATGGCCCGCTGGCTGCGTCAATGGCACGCCGATCCGAACGGTGGCTCCCTGCGGGCGCGGCTGGGCCGGCTGGGTGAGGTGCCAGTCGATGGGCTGCGCCGCATCCAGGTGGAGGCGATCGGGGCGATCGAGACCTCGATGCGGGCAAACCGTCCTCGGGCGTTGGCTCAGATGGCCACGGGGTCGGGCAAGACGTTCATGGCCGCCAACCTGGCCTACCGGCTCGTGCAGGCCGCGGACGCCGAGCGCGTGCTCTTCCTGGTCGATCGGGCGAACCTGGGCCGGCAGACTTTGCGGGAGTTCCAGCAGTTCGCCACCCCGGGTGATGGGCGCAAGTTCACCGACCTGTACAACGCACAGCTACTCACCTCCAACCGGATCGACCCGGCGGCCCGGGTGGTGATCACCACAGTGCAGCGGCTCTACTCCATGCTGCGCGGCGAGGCCGAGCTGCCCGAGGACGTCGACGAGAAGTCCGGAGCAGAGCTCGAGCCGTCCCGCCCGGTCGAGGTCGCCTACAACCCGGCCATCCCGATCGAGACGTTCGACACGGTGATCATCGACGAGGCCCACCGCTCGATCTACGGGGTGTGGCGCCAGGTCATCGAGTACTTCGACGCGTTCCTTGTCGGGCTGACCGCGACCCCGGCGAAGCAGACGTTCGGCTTCTTCAACCAGAACCTGGTCGTCGAGTACGGCCACGCCGAGGCTGTCGCCGACGGGGTGAACGTCGACTTCGACGTGTACCGGATCCGCACGAAGATCACCGAGTACGGCTCGGTCGTGCAGGCCGGGCTGGTCACCAGGTTCCGCGACCGGGAGACCCGGCGGACCAGGTTGGAGAAGCTCGACGAGGACGTCGTCTACGACGCCGCGCAGCTCGATCGCGACGTCGTGGCCCTCGATCAGATCCGCACCGTCATCCGCACGTTTCGCGAGCGCCTGTACCTGCCGGCGGACCAGGGTGGGATCTTTCCGGGCCGCTCGGAGGTGCCCAAGACGTTGGTGTTCGCCAAGGACGATTCGCATGCCGACGACATCGTGCGGATCTGCCGGGAGGAGTTCGGCCGGGGCAACGACTTCGCGGTGAAGATCACCTACCGCACCACCGGGGTCAAGCCTGAGGACCTGCTCAACGCGTTCCGCAACAGCTTCAACCCGCGGATCGCGGTCACCGTGGACATGATCGCCACCGGCACCGACGTGCGGCCGCTGGAGTGCGTGGTGTTCATGCGGCAGGTCCGCTCCCGCAACTTCTTCGAGCAGATGAAGGGCCGCGGGGTGCGGATCATCAACGCCGACGACCTGCAGGCCGTCTCGGCCGACGCGACCGCCAAGACCCACTTCGTCCTCGTCGACGCCGTCGGGGTCACCGAGGCCGAGTTCAACGACACCAACCCGCTGGACCGGCACAAGACCGTGCCGCTGAAGGCCCTGCTCGACCAGGTCGCCGCCGGTGTGCGCGACGCCGACGTGGTGTCGTCGATCGCCGGGAGGCTGGCCCGGCTGGACCGGGTCATCTCCACGGCCGACCGCGCCGAACTGGCCGAGGCCGCCGACGGAACCGCGCTGACCGACCTCGTGCGGACGCTCGCGGAGGCTGTCGACATCGACGCCGCCGTCGACCGGGCCGCCGCGGACCACGATGTCGCCGAGCCCGACCCCGAGCAGGTCGCGGCCGCCCGCGGGTCGCTGATCGAGGAGGCCTGCCGGGTCCTGGCCGAACGCCCGGTGCTGCGGCAGAAGCTGCTCGACGTGCGCCGCTCGTACACCCAGGTCCTCGACGAGACCTCCCATGATGAGGTCATCGACGCCGGGTTCTCCCGCGACGCCACCGACCGGGCGCGGGCCACCATCACCTCCTGGCGGGCGTTCGTCGGCGAGCACAAGGACGACATCGACGCCCTGCAGATCCTGTACTCCCGCCCCTACGGCAAGCGCCTCACCCTGCGCGCGATCAAGGAGCTGGCCGCGGCGATCGGCCGGCCGCCGTACAACTGGACCCCCGAACGGCTGTGGGCCGCGTACGAGGCGTTGGAGGCCTCCAGGGTCCGCGGCTCGGCGGGCAAGCAGTTCACCAACCTCATCAGCCTGGTCGACAAGGCCCTGCACCCCGATGCCGAGCTCGTGGCCTACCCGCTCACCGTCGACGACCGGTTCCACGCCTGGCTCGCCCAGCAGGAGCAGGCCGGAGTGGAGTTCACCGGCGAGCAGCTCGTGTGGCTCACCCGCATCAAGGACCACCTCGCCACCAGCCTCACCATCGCCCCCGACGACTTCGAGCTCGAACCTTTCACCAGCCACGGCGGCTACGCCCGCGCCAACACCACCTTCAACGGTCGGCTCGGAGCGCTGCTCGACCAACTCACGCAGGAACTCGCCGCATGAACGAACTTCCGCGGGGGTGGACGTGGGCATCGGTTGGTGGTCTCGCGGCTGACCGAGGCATCACGGACGGTCCGTTCGGGTCAAACCTCAAGACCGCCCACTACACGGACGCCGGCCCAAGGGTGATCCGTCTGCAGAACGTCGGCGATGGCATCTTTCGGGACGAGCGAGCTCACATCGCCCAAGACCACTTTGAGAGCCTTCTGAAGCACTCGGTCCAGCCCGGCGACGTGCTCGTGGCATCACTCGGTGAAGTGCTGCCGCGCTCGTGCCAGGCTCCTGCCGACCTCGGCCCAGCCATCGTCAAAGCCGATGTCATCCGCATCCACCCCGGCGAGGCGATTCACGGCGCATACCTCATGTGGGCGCTCAACAGCCCAGCGACGCGAGACAGAGTCGCGAACGCCATCAAGGGAGTCGGTCGGCCCCGGTTCAACCTCGGTGGCTTACGCGCACTCCCGCTCCCGCTCGCTCCGCTGCCCGAGCAGGAGCGGATAGTGGCCGCCATCGAGGAGGCGTTCTCCCTGCTCGACGCCGGCGAGGCCGGCCTACACGCCACCCGCTCCCGGCTCAAGCGCATGCGCGACTCCGTCCTCACAGCCGCCGTCACCGGCAGTCTGGTACCCCAGGACCCCAGCGACACCCCTGCGGCGTACTGGCTCGCCAAGAGGGACGTCACCCCCACGGCCCAACCCGAATGTACGGTTCCCCCAGGCTGGACCTACGTGCCGCTCGCTCGCATTGCAGGGGTGAAGCTCGGTCGACAGCGATCTCCAGGCCGCGCCACTGGCCCGCGTATGCGCCCGTACCTGCGAGCAGCCAACGTCGGTTGGAGCGGACTCAAGCTCAGCGATGTCAAGGAAATGGACTTCACCGAATCCGAGTCGAGGGCATTCGAGCTCATCCCGGGTGACTTGCTCTTGTCCGAGGCTTCTGGGAGCCCGGGTGAGGTCGGCAAGCCGGCTCAGTTCCGCGGGGAGATCGCGAACTGTTGCTTCCAGAACACCCTGATCCGAGTACGACTCGGACATGGGCTGAACACCGACTTCTACGAGCACTACTTCCGACAGCAGGCCCTGTCGGGCAAGTTCGCCGAGGGGTCGCGGGGGGTGGGGATTCACCACCTCGGCCAGCAGGCCCTGAGCGAATGGGTGGTGCCGGTCCCGCCGCCCGGAGAACAGGTCAGGATCGTGGCGGAGGTGGAACGGCAGTTCTCGTTTATCGATGCGTGTGAGCGGGCGGTGGACGCGGCACTGGTCCGGTCGGGGGCGTTGCGTCGGTCGGTGTTGAAGGCGGCGTTCGAGGGGCGTCTCGTGGAGCAGGATCCGTCGGATGAGCCGGCGGCGGCGTTGCTGGAACGGATCCGTTCCGAACGCACGTCGGCTCCGGGGAAGGCGCCCCGGCGGGGCCGGGCGAAGGTGGAGGCATCGTGAGCGAGTCCAGTGCCCTGGTGGCGAAGTTGTGGAATTTCTGCAACGTGCTGCGCGACGACGGGGTGTCCACGATCGAGTACGTCGAGCAGCTGACCTACCTGCTGTTCCTGAAGATGGCCGACGAACGTCAACGCGCCGGTCTCGGCCCGGTGGTGCCGGCAGGTCTGGACTGGCAGTCCCTGCTGGACCGGGACGGTGACGATCTCGAGGTGCACTACCGGCACATCCTGTCCGAACTGGGCCGCCGCCGGGGCACGTTGGGCACGATCTTCCGCAAGGCCCAGAACAGGATCCAGGATCCGGCGAAGCTGCGTCGGCTGGTGGTGAACCTGATCAACGAGGAGACGTGGACCGCGGTCGATGCCGACCTGAAGGGCGACGCCTATGAGGGGTTGCTGCAGAAGGGTGCGGAGGATACAAAGTCCGGCGCCGGGCAGTACTTCACCCCCCGGCCGCTGATCCGGGCGATGATGGCCTGCCTGCAACCGCGCCCCGGTGAAAAGGCCGCGGATCCGGCGTGCGGGACGGGCGGTTTCCTGCTTTCCGTGCACGAGTGGATCGTGGACCACCACATCACCGAGATGGATGCTGACGACAAGAGGTTCCTGCGCGACGAGGCGCTGCACGGCTGGGAGATCGTGGACGGCACCGCGCGGCTGTGTGCGATGAACTTGCTGCTGCACGGCATCGGCACCCCGACCGGCCCGAGTCTGGTGACCGTTGCCGACGCGTTACGTGCCGATCCGGGGGTGCGGTTCGACGTGATCGCCGCGAACCCGCCGTTCGGGCGGAAGTCGTCGATGACGATGGTCAACGAAGCCGGGGAGGTGGCCCGGGAGGACCTGGTCATCGTCCGGGACGACTTCTGGGCCTCCACTTCCAACAAGCAGTTGAACTTCCTGCAGCACATCAAGACGATGCTGAAGGTCAACGGCAGGGCCGCGGTCGTCCTGCCCGACAACGTGCTGTTCGAGGCCGGGGCCGGAGAGACGGTCCGCCGCCGGCTGATGGCCGAGTGTGATCTGCACACCATCCTGCGGCTGCCCACCGGCATCTTCTACGCCCAAGGCGTGAAGGCCAACGTGCTGTTCTTCGACCGCAAGCCGGCAGCCGCCGATCCGTGGACGCAGGAGACTTGGGTGTACGACCTGCGCACCAACATGCACTTCACCCTGAAGACCAAGCCGTTGCGGTACGAGGACCTGGTCGATTTCGTCACCGCCTACAGCCCCGAGGACCGGCGTCGTAGGGTCGAGAGCGAGCGATTCCGCCGGTTCACCTACGACGAGGTCATCGCCCGGGACAAGGCAAACCTCGACATCACCTGGCTACGTGACGAGACGCTCGACGACGGATCTGCGCTGCCCGCACCTGGCGTGCTGGCAGCCGAGATCGTCGAGGAGCTCGAAGCCGCTCTCACCCAATTCGCCGAACTAGCCGTCACTTTGGGAATGACGGGGTCGAAGATCTAGGCTCTCCACGAGGATGGGGGGAAGCCTGTGGACGTTCAGGCGTTGCTTGGCGAAGTAGCTGCAGCTGTGGGTCTGGAGCAAGTCATGGCCCTGAAACAAGGCGGTCAGAAGGTTGTCTTGAAGGGCGTGCTCGGTGGGGCTCCAGCCGTCGCCAAAGTCGTGTTCCTCGCCCCCGGACCTAATGGCGCTGTTGCACTCGAACGCGCTCATCGCGAGGTCGAGCTTCTGTCTGCCGTGGATTCGCCGCACGTAGTGAAGGTGCTAACCGACGCGGTCGAGATTGGAGACCCGCCCGAGGTGGTCTGCTGGGCTGAGGAATACCTTGATGGCGAGGACTTGGTGACGCACCTCACCTCGCCGTGGTCAGACGATGACGTGTGGTGTCTGCTCGCCGACCTAGCTGAGGGGCTTCAGGCATGCCACGAGCTAGAAGTCGTGCATCGAGATCTCTCGCCCGGCAACGTCCGCCGCACGGCGGTTGGTCGGTTCGTGCTGATGGACCCAGGCCTTGCCCGACATCTTGCCAAGACGGCACTCACTGGCCAATTCCAGCCGGGCACTCCGGGCTTCCGGTCCCCGGAGCACGTTCCTGGGGGCGAGCCGATCCCCGCCAGTGACGTCTATGCCGTGGGCATCCTTGCGTTCTACGCGCTGACAGGCGAGTTCCCGATCGACCCTGCCGGCCCCGATCATGCGTACAACGAGAGACTCTTACGCTCACAAGCACCTTCGGTCAGGAGCCTGAGAGTTGATGTAGCCGAGGCCTTGGCCGATGTTGTCGACACTTGCCTGCAGCGACAGCCAGCACGTCGATACCTGGACGGTGAAGAGTTGCGCGCCGCGGTCCTGGGCAAGCGGGGGAGTGGTCAATGAGCGGGGTGCTGATCCACGATGGGCGGCGCATTGGGCACCGCAAGTGGTGCCTAGATGCGATTCGGGGCGGCAGCGCCGATGGAGTCATCCTGTCCCCCTTCTCGACACCCCGGGTGTCGGAGCCTCGCCACCCAAGTGGTTCAGACATGGCCGGTCAGGTCCGGGGCGTGGGGGGAGAGGTCATCTTTGACCCGATGACCCACGCCCGGTTCCTCCCCGGCGTAAACAGACTGGACTTCTACGATGCGTGGGAGCTCTGGGGCCCGTCGGGCCTTGGACTGGATACGCAACAGCGTCGTCTTGAGCACGTCGAGCGGGTCTTCCGCCGACAGGATCAGGTGGGTGCACCACATCTCGCCCCCACTCTCCGACTTCTGAACGGGAGCGCTGAGGAGGCAACGTTCGCTCTTGCCACCGCCCGGCTCGCGAAAGGCGTGGACTCTCAGTGCTGGCAATCGTTGGTGGGAACCCGCGCCTTCTGGGCGTCCGGGGTGGGGCTTGATGCGTATGTGGGAAGCCTCGCTGCGCTTCGGGCGCCCGTCTGGGTTGTCACGATGGTCAACGAGGTCGTCGTGGACCAGGTCCCTGACCTTGCCGACATCGAGGCTTTTATTGGAATGTGCCGCACTGTGCACTCCCTGTCGCTACGCTCCCGCGTCATCGTGGCAACCGCCGACTTTGCCGGGCTCCCAGCCGTTGCTGCCGGTGCCGACACCGTTGGCAGCGGATGGGACAGAGGGCAGAGAACCTTCGATCCCAACTCATACCGGCTCGACTCCGATCCCGGCATTCGCATTCCCGCTTCATACGTCACGCAGGGGAAACTCAACGCGGTTCTTCGGCGAGACACAGCAGACACGATCGAGCGGTGGGATCCGCATAGAGCCGGGGCGATCCGTGGCGGACCCATGCCCCCGAGCGATCAGGCCCAGCGAATGCACCATCTCGCCCGGCTCCGAGAAGCGGCAACTGAGATCAACGGTGCAACCTCCCGAGGCGAGCGCGTTACGGCGCTCAAGCAACGCTACAACGAGGCCGCCGCCGCATTCGACGTGTTGATCGCGGCTCTCCCGGGGACTGTGCGTCAGAGCGAGAAGGAAGCCTGGTGTGCCCGACCCAGCGCGATCGTTGATGGTTACGCGAATCCGGAGGGGTTGTAAGCGGCGACGCTGGCGGCGAACATCTCCGAGGTCAATAGGCGCAGCGCGGGGACGGGCTTGTTGAGCCGGGGGCGCACCACCCACGTGTCCCTGACAGCCAACCCGATGCCCAAGGCGCGGTACCGATCTCCAACGCCTGGCAAGTCCCGGGGGGGTTGGAGAAGGGTGACGGCTGCGGCATCAGCCCATGATGCATACCGGAGGGCCTGCCGCAGCCCCTGCTGCCAGTCCGAGACCTTTGCCTCGATCGCGTAGCAGCGGCCGATGGTCGTGATCGTCGAGGGCCTCCGGTACCCCGAGCCGACTTCCGTCAGGAGTCCGTCGGCTGCTAGGCGACGGAGTCGGACGGCGCTTTGCTCGGGGCTCATGCCTGTCAGGCGGGCAATCGTCTCTCCTGTCCGTAAGCGGCCGAGCGGGATGGCCGCCACGATGGACGCGTCGGCTGGGCTGTCGAGGAACGGCGAACCACGAGACAACCGTCGCTCAAGCGTCGGAAGAGCGCGTGTAACCGCAAGCAAGTCAGCGATGCCTCGTGGGCCTGCGAACTCCGCCAGTACAAACAGGCCTCCGCCTGCGGAAGGCAACTTGCCCGCAAGCGCGCGCAGGTCATCGTCGAGCAGACTCTCCGCGCCGGGCGCGAACCTCCGACCGGCAGGTACACGACTGGGCGCCACCTCGGCGGCTGGCGCACCGAGTGCGCGCGGCTCAGCCATCAACTCCTCCAGGAATGTGGCACAGATGTGGTCCGGTGGGGGCGGCTGGTCGTGCCGAACGGTACTCGGCGGCCGTCTCAGGGCGTTGTCGGGTGTTGTCGTCGGTGTTGCAGAATCGGAAGCCGATCGTCTCAAGCCAGCCATGGAGTTCGGAAGCGAGGGCCGCCAATGGGTGTCTTCCAACCCCAGGTCAGGACCAACCCGGGCAGGAAATTAGGTACGGACATCGTGGGACTCCCGGGGATCTCGACCGCCGGGCGTGGGGGTCGGGTTCTGCTCGACGAGTTGCTGGACGTGGCGGTAGATGGTGGCGCGGCTAACGCGCAGGGTGTCGGCGATCTGGGTGACAGTCTTCCCCTCGCGGTACATGTCGGTCGCGGCTTCGGCGGCGGCAGGGGAGAGGGCTTTGGGTCGTCCGCCGATGCGGCCCTGTTTGCGCGCGGCCTCGAGTCCGGCCTTCCTCCGCTCGGCGAGGAGGTCGCGCTCGAACGCGGCCAGCGACGCGAGGAGCCGCAGGATGAGCCGGCCGTTGGCGCTGGTCGTGTCGATCTGCTCGTTGAGGGACACCAGGCCGATGTCGCGCTGCTCGAGCTGCTCGATGAGTTCGAGGAGGTGCTTCATGGACCGGCCGAGCCGGTCGAGACGCCAGATGACGATGGTGTCGCCGGCGCGGGCGTGACGCAGCAACTCGTCGAGCTTGGGCCGGGAGGTCGCAACTCCGGAGGCGTGGTCGACGTACACCTCGTCGACGCCGGCGGCGGCCAGGGCGTCGAGCTGGAGCTGGGGGTCTTGCGCGGCGGTGGAGACCCGCGCGTATCCGAGTCGGTATCCCATGGGCCGAGGTGTATCAGAACCCGCCGACACCGCGGATGCGCCACGATCGTTTTGGACACGAGTTCCGGACGGTCGCCATCGCCGGCGTGTCTTCAAGAGGACTGGTCGGGGTTTCGGACGTGCGGTAACGGTCGATTCTGCGAACGACAGAGGGCGGGCCAGGGCCGCGCGCCGCAGTCCGCTGAGGAGCAGGACCATGACTGCGCCGAGCCAGTTGTATGTCGACAGGGCCAGCGGCAGCGAGAACACTGCGGTGGCTGGGCGACGGCCAAAGGCACTTCGGCAGCAAGGACAACACGCAGCACGACGGTGGTCGAGTGTTCTCGCTAGGAACTTGCCCGATGCCTTTCCGTGTCGCGAGAACCGCGAGTCAAGGCCCCGTCTGCACGACTTCGGGGACGCAGGCCGCGGGACGTGCCCGACCCTCCGATGGGACGGGTCTTCCCCTGTTTGGCTGGGTTCGGTACCTTGACCCAAGGTGCGCGTCCGGCCCGGCCCGGACGACCCTTGGGAGTCCAATGGCTGGCATCGACCCGACCCCTTCCGCCGCGAGCGCACGGGCCGCGCATTGGGAGGTGGGTCGTTCAGCGCGCAAGCGGGTCCCGCGGCAGCGTCTGGGGGCGTGGACCGCGACGGTGGATCGGCCGGATCCGGTGGCGGTTCTGCAGGCCCAGGAGTCCAACCGGGTGCCGGAGCTGGTGCCGCTGCGCTATGAGCGGATGACCACGTCGCCGTTCGCGTTCTATCGAGGGGCGGCGGCGATCATGGCCAACGACCTGGCGACCCGCGAGCAGACTGGGCTGACTGTGCAGCTGTGTGGGGATGCACATCTGGCCAACTTCGGCGGTTACGCGACCCCGGATCGGACCATGGTGTTCGACCTCAACGACTTCGATGAGACGCTGCCGGGCCCGTTCGAGTGGGACGTGGCGCGGCTGGTGGCCAGTTTCGAGGTCGCCGGCCGGCACAAGGGGTTCACCGCCAAGCAGCGCGCCGAGCTGGTCGGGGCGGTGGCCCGCACGTACCGGGAGGCGATTCGCAGGTTCGCGTCGATGGCCCGGCTGGATGTCTGGTACGCCCGGCTGAACGTCCAGGACATCCTGGCCACCTTCGAGTCCGAGGTCGATGCCGCGCGGATGGCGAGGTTCAAGAAGACGATCGCCAAGGGTCAGTCACGGACGAGCAGCAAGGCGGTGTCGCGCTACACGACCGTCGGGCCGGATGGGGCCCTGCGCCTGGTCCGCCAGCCACCACTGGTCACCCCGGTGGAGGACTTGGCCGGCACGATGACCGGGGTGGAGCTGCTGGCGTTCATGCAGAACGTGTCCGAGGGGTACCTGGCCAGCCTGGCCCCGGATCGGCAAGCCCTGATGGCCGGCTATCACCCGGTGCACGCCGCCCGCAAGGTCGTCGGCGTGGGCAGTGTGGGCACCCGGTGCTGGATCGCGCTGATGGTCAACACCGACGACGACACCGATGACCTGGTGCTGCAGTACAAGCAGGCCGGGCCCTCGGTCCTGGAGGGCGCGTTGCCGGCCAGCCGGTTCCCCAACCACGGCCAGCGGGTGGTCGAGGGCCAGCGGATGATCCAGGCCGCCAGCGACGCCCTGCTCGGCTGGATTAGGGCAGCGTCGTTCGCCGGGGAGTCGTTCGACTTCTACGTGCGCCAGATGTGGGACTGGAAGACATCGGCCGACCTCGAGGCGATGGACGCCGTCGGCTTCGGGATCTACGCCCGGATCTGCGGCTGGACCCTGGGCCGGGCGCACGCCCGATCCGGACCCGCCAAGGCGCTGGCGGCCTACTTGGGATCGGGGGTGTCCTTCGATCGGGCCATGCTTGACTTCGCCGGGTCGTACGCAGACCAGAACGACGCCGACTACAAGGCCCTGCTCACCGCGATCCGCGACGGCCGGATCGAGCGTTCCCACCTGGAGGGCGGCGGAGCGCCGATCGACCTCTGAGCCTGGCCGGCACCGGACGCTGCTGGAGCCGGTGTGGCGTCACACCCGGACTCTGTCCCCGGTGCCGTTCGTCTGTCCAGGTGGCGCGTGGCTGTGCGTCCGGGGCGGCGTCGACGGGCGGCGTTGCGGACGTGACAGAATCCGGCGGTGGGTGAGCGGGCGAGTCGCAGCGAGCTGAAGAACACCGGCTACGAGATCTTCATCGGCATCCTGTCGGTGCTGTCAATCGTCAACATCGTGTTGTTGTGGCTCGCCGACGACCCGGACCTGCAGAACATCCTGCACGTCATGAACGGACTCTTCAGCGGCATCTTCCTGATCGACTTCGCCTACCGCATCGCCACCGCTCCCTCGCGCAGCGGCTACTTCTTCCGTCGATTCGGGTGGGCCGATCTCCTCGCGAGCCTCCCACTGGCCGAGTTGAAGTTCCTGCGGATCTTCCGCCTCGTCCGCGTGTACCGGCTGCTGCGCGAGGTCGGTGTGAAACCGATCGCCCGGACCCTGATCCGCGACCGCGCCGGCAGCGCGCTTCTCACCTTGCTGCTCATGGGCATCCTCGTGCTGCAGTTCGGCAGCCTCGAAATGCTCTACCTCGAGCAGGACGCACCCGAGGCCAACATCACGACCGGCTCGGACGCGCTGTGGTACACGATCGTCACCATCTCCACCGTCGGCTACGGCGACCAGTACCCCGTGACCAACCCCGGACGGCTCATCGGCTCGCTCATCATCGTGGTGGGCGTGGGCATCTTCGGGACGTTCACCGGCTACCTGGCCAACCTCTTCCTCTCGCCAGGCAAGCCCGCCGCCGAGGCGACACCCGCGACGACCGCCTAGGAGCCGGCCGACGCCCTGGAGGAACTGCGCGCGCTGGTTGCCCGACCCGACGTGAGCCTGGCCGACGTCGACCGCCTCCTCGCAGAGCCGCGGCGGAGATCCGGCTGGCGGAGCCCCCCAAGGCGGCGCGTAGCCCCAGCCCTGTTCATCCCGTCCTCCCGGGCCCCTACGGGGTCCTCGCCCCATCGAGGCACTTGAGTTGTTGGGACGTCCCAAGGGATGGAGACTGACCGGCATGTACCGCGCCCGGAAGCCGGCCCGGGTGTGGTCGATCCCGCGACCTGCGCTGAAGGTCGCGCTCTTGCTCACTCTGGTCATGCTCGTCCCGACGGTCGTGGCGTACGCGGCGTTCGGCGAGCCCGCCGCTCTGGCGGTGGGGCTGGGCTTCGCGATGTGCCTGACACCGGCGACCAGGCTCAGGTACGGCTATGCACTGGCGGCGGTCGTCCCTGCTGCGATGACCGGGGCGGTGGCCGCCTCCGTGGCAGGGCAGGCTTTCCCCGCGGCGTGCTTCGTCGCGTTGGCCTGCCTGCTGGTAGCGCCAGCCAACGTGATGCACAACGGGCTCTTGGCCGGCATCCCAACCGTTGCCGCGGTCTATGCGACCCTTCCCACGCAGCAGCCGTCGGGCACGGTCGCGGCCGGGATGCTGGTCGGCGGGGGGATCGCCGTCGGGCTGGTGTCCCGGGTGACTCGGCCCCGCGAACTCGTGGGCGTGGATGCCCGGACATCGTGGCGGCACGCCATCGCCATGGCGGCGGCCGTAGGCCTGGTCGTGTTCGCGATCACGGCGCTCGACCAGCCGCACGGCTACTGGATCCCGATGACGATGACCCTGGTGCTGCGCCCGTACGGAACCGAGACCATGGCCATCGCCCGCGATCGGATCACGGGAACCCTGGCCGGGGGGGTGCTGGCGGTGATCATGGCCCTCGTCCTGCCAGGGTGGGCCGCATTCGTGGCAACCATCGTCCTGTTGGTCCTGATCATCGCCTACGCGGTCCTGGGGCGCTACGCCCAGGAGGTCCTGTTCCTCACCCCGTGCATCGTCCTGCTCGGGGCTCAGGGGGACGCAGCCGACACAGCGGGCCTGGCACTCCAACGGGTCCTTGCCACCCTTCTAGGAGCGGTGCTCGCCGGCGTCGTCGCGCTGGCACTGGCCCGAGCCGACCGCGGCGGCACCGAGGACGCACCAGAGCCCCCCGGGTCGACGAGCGATCATCCGTCGACCCACCGCCGTGGATGATCAACGTCGATGAGGCCCGCCATCGATGAGGCCGGCTACGGCGGTCCGCCCTCGGCCCGAGATCAGGTTGCCGGCCGCTGGGGGCCTGGAACGCAGCTCGAGCCCCACCACCGTGCGCTCAGGACTCGTCGGCCTCAGCCTCAGCCTCAGCGAGCCTCTCGTCGATGGCCAGGGCAAGGCCCAACGCCGCTGCGATGTTGGCGGCGGCGTTCAAGACGCGCGGGAACCTGCGATCGGGGCGACGGCGATCAGCCTGGGCTGGTCGGGGCCGTCCCCGGCGCCGGGTCTTCGGCGACATCTTCGGTAGCTAGAACCTCGGCGGTGGGGCGACGACGTTCTGGGTGTTCTTCGTCATCATCCTGCCGTGGCTGGGCATCATGGTGTACATGAACCCCCGGGCGGCGGGATGAGAAGCCAGCGGGCCATGGAGCAGCAGGACCACGCGCAGGCGGACTGTGCATCAGGTCCGTGGCCGCGTCGCCGGCGCGATCACGCAGGCCCAGTTCGGTGCCCTAAGGGCGAAGGCGCTCGCCTGATCCGCAGGCAGTTGTCAGCGCGTGTTCACGGGCATCAGGTTCCCTCGCGGGTGGTGCGCCCGTACCGGTCTGGGCAGGTGGATCGTGACTTCTTGTGACCTTGGATCGGTCGGTGGGATCCCCGGCGGGTGCGCCGCAGATGTACCCGCCGAGGCCGCGGTCGCCAGTCCCATGAGGAGTCCTGAGCCCTCGCCCGCGCGGCCTCGCGTCAGCGGGTCCAGAATCCGGTGGTGTCGGCGGCGAAGGGGTCGGGGCGGCAGATCAGGTCCGCGACCAGGCCTGTCCACCCAGTTTGGTGCGTGGCCCCGAGGCCGGCGCCGTTGTCGCCGTGGAAGTACTCGAAGAAGGTGATGTTGTCCCGCCAGCGTGGGTCGTCCTGCAGTTTGCCGACTTGACCGTGGCATGGGCGGCGCCCGTCGGGGCCGCGAAGGAACATGGAGATGAGCCGGCGGCGCAGGTCGTCGGCGGCGGCGGCCAACCCGACGGTGCGTCCGCTGCCGGTGGGGTACTCGACGACGATGTCGGCCCCGATGGATTGGGCGTTGCGCTGCAGGCTGCGCAGCACGAGGTAGTTGACTGGCATCCACACCGGCCCGCGCCAGTTGGAGTTGCCGCCGAACATCCCGGTGGTGGATTCGGCGGGCTCGTAGTCGACTGACACGACGGACCCGCCCAGGTCCACCCACACCGGATGGTCCCGATGGAACTGGGAAAGTGCGCGCAGGCCGTATGGCGAGAGGAACTCGGCCTCGTCGAAGACCCTGGCCAGCACCCGCAGGCCATCCCCGGCCGGGATGACGCCGACGACGAGCAGGTCTCGACCGTGCGCGGATACCAGGCTCCCGCGACCCTGGGCCATCGCCACCGGGTCGAACCGCTCCTGGAGGGCGCCGAAGCGCGTGTGCACCCTGCCTGCCGGCCCCAGGATCTCGGGACCCAGCACCACGCTGGTCAACAGGGGCAGCACGCCCACGATGGACCTGACCCTGATGGGCACCTCTGCGCCGTCAGCGGTGTGCAGGACGTCGTAGAAGAAGCCGTCGTCGTCATCCCACAGGCCCTGGGAGCGCATGGCGTCGACGATGAGCACGTAATGTTCGACGAACTTCACCCCGATGTCGGTCCACGCCGGGTCCTCGGTGGCCAGGATCCTGGCCATCTGCAGCAGGGTCAGGGAGTAGAACGCCATCCAGTTGGTGCCGTCGGCCTGCTCCAAGCGCCCGCCGACCGGCAAGTTGGAGCGGTCGATCGCGCTGATGTTGTCCAGCCCGAGGAACCCGCCGGCGAACACGTTGGTGCCCTCCGGGTCGATCCGGTTGACCCACCAGGTGAAGTTGACCAGGAGCTTGGGCATCAGGCGGGCCAGGAAGGTGTGGTCCCGGCGACCGTCGATGTCCCACACGTGCAGCGCCGCCCACGCGTGGACCGGCGGGTTGACGTCACCGAACGCCCACTCGTAGGCCGGGATCGCCCCGTTCGGGTGCTGGAACCACTCCCGGCACATCGCGAGCAGCTGGTACTTGGCGAACGCCGGGTCGATGTGGGCCAGCGCGATGGTGTGGAAGGCCAGGTCCCAGGCGGCGAACCACGGGTACTCCCACGGGTCGGGCATGGACAGGATGTCCCGGGCATCCACGTTGATCCAGCCGGAGTTCCGACCCCAGCGACGCTCGGGTGGGGGCGGCGGCTGAGTCGGGTCGCCGTCGAGCCAGCGTCGCACGTTGTAGCAGTAGAACTGCTTGCCCCAGATCATCCCGGCGAACGCCTGGCGGGCGACGAGACGCTCGTCGTCGGTGGCGCTTGCGGGGATCACCTCGTCGTAGAACTCGTCGGCCTGCGCCTCGCGCGTGCGCAGGACCTCGTCGAACCCCGGCCCGAACGCCGGCGCCGACGAAGGCGCACGCAGCCGCACCCGCACCACCTGCGTCGCACCCGGTGCGACCGCCAGCCGGTACCAGGCGGCGGCCTTCGTGCCGGTTCGCTCGGGGTTGACCGTCGCGCCGCCAGCGACCACGTGGTCGTTGATGGCGTCCTTGGGGTACGGCGGCGATTCCGGCGAGCCGTACAGCCGGGCCGTGTTGGTGTCGTTGTCGCAGAACAGCAGGTCGGGTACCGACCCGTCCGGCGCGGTATCCACCAGCCACTCGAGATCCCCCAGCCGGGCCTGACCCGAGGCGGCGATCCGGTCGGTTCCCGTGGCCCGCAGCCCCGGACGTGCCGCGCCGGCATCCCACGCCCAGGTGTTGCGGAACCACAGGTGCGGCAGCACGTGCAGGGTGGCCGGCTCGGGTCCGGCGTTGGTGACCCGGACCTCCATCAGCAGGTCGTGCGGGTCGGCCTTGGCGTGCACGACCTCGACCACCCAGTACCGGTCGTCGTCGAACACGCCGGTGTCTAGCAGCTCGTACTCGGGCTGGTCATGGCCGCGCCGGCCGTTCTCGGCCACCAGGTCCGCGTAGGGGAACTCGGCCTGCGGGTAGTGGTAGCGCCACCGCAGCCACGCGTGGCTGGGCAGCGCGTCGAGGTACCACCAGTACTCCTTGACGTCCTCGCCGTGGTTGCCCTGCGGGCCGGTCAGGCCGAACATCCGCTCCTTGAGGATCGGGTCCCGGCCGTTCCACAGCGCCAGGGCCATGCACAGCTCCTGGCCGACGTCGCTGACCCCGGCCATGCCGTCCTCGCCCCACCGGTAGGCCCGGGACCGGGCGTGGTCGTGCGGGAAGTAGTCCCACGCCGACCCATCCGCGCTGTAGTCCTCCCGTACCGTGCCCCACGCCCGCTCGGACAGGTAGGGCCCCCAGTGGTACCAGGGCGTCGACTCGAACAACCCATCCTCGGGATTGCCGAAGGAATCAACCCGCGTGCGTTCGACGCCAACCATGGACATCTCCTCCTCTGCGCTGACACACGAGGTCGCGCCTCTCCTCCGCTGCCGGCCAGGGCGCCGGAGGAGGTCCTGGGCTGTCGACGCTACTCGCAACGTGGTGCTCGGAGCACTCCGGCCCCGGGGGCATGCAGCTCGTCGCTGCCGGGCCCGGGTCGCCGGGCAGCCCAAGCCCCGAACCAAGGACTACTGGACCGGGGTGCGGGATAGTGCAGATAGCTGCGATGCCACGAAGGCCGTGGACGTCGTCCCGCCGTGGCAGCAACGATGCAGAGGAGTTCCCCGTGGCTGAGAGCACTGGAACGTCGGGGCGGAGCGCGACGGGCGCCGGCGGCGACCAGCAGAGCTGGTATGCCCAGCCGGGCGAGGCCGTGGTCGCGGCGATGGGCAGTGACGCGTCGCGTGGCCTGAGCCCGCAGGAGGCCACCGACAGGCTGGCCAAGGTGGGCCCCAACCAGATCATGGGGGAGAAGCCTCCGTCGATGTGGGTCGTGGCGCTCGAGCAGTTGCGTGACCCGATGAACCTGATGCTGGTGGCGGTCACGGTGGTCAGCTTCCTGATCGGGGAGGTCTCCACGGGGATCATCGTGGCGCTGCTGATCTCGCTCAACGTGGTGCTCGGTTCCCGTCAGGAGCTCAAGGCCCGGGCCAGCGTGGACGCTCTGTCGAACCTGCAGGTCCCCCAGGCCAAGGTGGTGCGGGGCGGTCAGTTGGTCCTCGTGCCGGCGGCCGACCTGGTCCCCGGCGACGTGGTGCAGCTTGAGGCTGGCGACATCGTGCCGGCAGACGGGCGGATCCTGCGCTCGGCGACCCTTGAGGCGCAGGAGGCCGCGCTCACTGGGGAGAGCGCGCCAGTGGGCAAGGACAGCTCGGCCCTTCCCGGCCGGGACGTCGCGCTGGGCGATCGGGCGAACATGCTGTTCCAGAACACGTCGGTGACCCGCGGGACCGCCGCGATGGTCGTCACCGGCACCGGCATGAACACGCAGATGGGCCAGATCGCTACGATGCTGACCTCTGTCACCCGGACCCGGTCGCCACTGCAAAGGGAGCTGGACTCCCTGACGAAGGTCCTGGGCATCATCGCCTGGACGGCCGTGGCGTTCATCGTGGTCGTCGGCCTGATACGGGGCATGCCCGCCGACGAGCTGCTGCTGCTGGGCACGGCCATGGCGATCTCGGCGATCCCGACCGGCCTGCCGGCATTCGTCTCCGGCCTGCTGTCGATGGGGGCCAAGCAGCTGGCCGATGCCAAGGCCGTCGTGAAGAACCTGACCGACGTCGAGACCCTCGGCGCGACCAGCGTGATCAACTCTGACAAGACCGGCACCCTGACCCTGAACCAGATGATGGTCTCGACCATCTACGCGAACGGGTCGTGGTTCACCGTCGGAGGGGAGGGGTACAAGAAGTCCGGGGCGATCCTGTCGGTAGCCAGCGCCCCGGTCCCGGACTTCACCCGGCTTGCCCTCGGCCTGGTCCTGGACAGCGACGCGACCGTGTCAAACGACGGCGCTGTCGTCGGTGACCCGACCGAGGCCGCGTTGGTCGTGCTAGCTGCCAAGCTCGGGGTCGACGCGGAAGAGACCCGGCGGGCCTACCCGCGCCTGGCGGAGGTGCCGTTCGACTCCGAGTACAAGTTCATGGCCACGTTCCACCACGTGCCGGTCGACGGCGTGGAGCGCGTGGTCCAGCTGGTCAAGGGCGGCCCCGACGTGGTCCTGGCCAGGTGTAGCCACTCGGGGATCGTCCTGGGCGGTGCCCAGGCGCCGATCGATCAGACACGGAAGGACATCGAGGCCGCGAACGCCAGAATGGGCGAGAAGGGCCTGCGTGTGCTGGCCTTCGCGGCCCGGCTGGTCGAGGACGATGAGGCAGAGGTGATGGTCAGCGACCCGATGTCGCTGACCACTGGCCTGGTCTTCGTCGGCCTGGTGGGCATCATCGACCCGCTGCGAGCCGAATCCAAGACCGCTGTCACCACCGCCCTCAAGGCCGGGATCGACGTGCGGATGATCACCGGCGACCACGCGGTCACCGCCCGCGCCATCGGCGAGAACCTGGGCCTGGGCCCGGGGGCGATCAGCGGAGCCGAGCTGCAGGCGCTGTCCGACGAGGAGTTGACGGCCAGGCTCCCCGAGCTGCACGTATTCGGGCGCGTCACACCGGAGGACAAGCTGCGCCTCGCCCGAGTCATGCAGGAGGCAGGCATGGTCGTGGCGATGACCGGCGATGCCGTCAACGACGCGGCCGCGCTCAAGCAGGCCGACATCGGCGTGGCAATGGGCAGTGGGAGCGAGGTCACCAAGCAGGCCGCCCGGATGATCCTGACCGACGACAACTTCGGCACGCTCGTGCACGCCGTCGAGCTGGGCCGCCGGGTCTACGACAAGGTCGTCTCCTACATCCGCTACCAGATGACCCAGCTGCTGTCCCTGGTGATGCTGTTCGTGGCCGCCACGGCGTTCAACATCAACGAGGGCGTGGCGCTGACCCCATCCATAGTGTTGTTCCTGTTGTTCTTCGTGACCTCGGCCGGTGTCGTGATCATCGCCGTGGACCCCGGGGACCCCGACGTCATGAGTCGCCCGCCGCGGGACCCGAAGCTCCCGATCACCAACCGTGCCGCCATCTCCCAGTGGATCCTCTACGGCACGGTGCTGTTCCTGGCCGCAGTGACACCACTGGTCGTCGGTCCGGACGAGCCGAGCGTCGATGTGGCCACAACCTCGATGACGATGGCGTTCGTGGTCATGGGCCTTGGGACGGTGCTCAACGCCCTGACCAACCGCCGCGACCCCACCAGCGGGCTGTCCGCCCCCGTGTTGAAGGCGGCGGCCATCGGGCTGGTCCCGGCCCTCATGATCGTGCTGGCCACCCAGCTGCCCGGATTCCAGGCGGCACTGATGACCGTCGCGCTGACCGGCCCGCAGTGGGGGGCGTGCATCGGCCTGTCGCTGCTGCTACCCGTGGTCATCGAGGCCAGCAAGTGGGCCCGCCGCCGCCGGATACCTACCCCGGTCGTGACCGACGCACAGCGGGCCGTAGCCCCGAACCGCGCCCACGCGTCGGCAACCCGCTGAGCGGGCTGACACAGACCCGAACACCCATCGGAACGAGCGGAGGCACTGACATCGCCATGGACACGAAGCCGGGCAAAGGCAAGAAGGGCAGGGACGACCCGTCCAGGAAGCGGGAGACGCGCGGCGCCGAGCCTGATCCGACCGGTACCACGCCCACCGGCGGACCGCCTCCGGCGATGACGGAGAAGCAGTACCAGAAGGAGCTGCGCCGCCTGCACGGCGAACTCGTCGCCCTGCAGGAATGGGCGAAGGCGAGCGGGGCCAGGGTGTGCATCGTGTTCGAGGGCCGGGACACTGCGGGCAAGGGCGGGGTGATCAAGGCGATCACCGAACGGGTCAGCCCCCGGGTGTTCCGGGTGATCGCCCTGCCTGCCCCGAGCGACCGCGAGAGGTCGCAGATGTACGTCCAGCGGTACATGGCGCACTTCCCGGCCGCCGGCGAGGTCGTGATCTTCGACCGCAGCTGGTACAACCGTGCCGGCGTCGAGCGGGTCATGGGATTCACCCCGGAGGACCAGATCGACCGGTTCCTCGACTTGCTGCCCTCCTTCGAGAAGGCGATGGTCGACTCCGGGATCCTCCTGCTCAAGTACTGGCTGGAGGTCAGCCCCGAGGAGCAGACCCGACGCCTGCAGGGCCGGATCAACGACCCCCGCAAGGTGTGGAAGCTCACGGACATGGACCTGAAGTCCTACAGCCGCTGGTACGACTACTCCCGGGCCCGCGACGCCATGCTCGCCGCCACCGACACCTCGTGGGCGCCCTGGTACATCGCCAACACCGACGACAAGAAGCGCGGCCGGCTCAGCATCATCACCCACCTGCTCAGCCGCGTGCCCTACGAGCCCCTCGCGATGCGCGACATCACCCTGCCCGAGCGGCAGGAACCCGGAGACTACCGTGAGGCGGACCTACCCCTGCGGCACATCCCGACGCCGTTCTGACCGGAAGATAGCTCAGCTGACCAGTGGCCGCAGGCGGTTTCAGGCGGCCGGGAGGCAGAGGGTGACTTCGTAGCCGAGCGCTTCGAGTTGGCGTACGTGGTTGCGGATGCGTCGTCCT
>JBAVLA010000272.1:0-5028 GCA_049688595.1 Candidatus Nanopelagicales bacterium
GAGGGCCGCGGCCCACTCCCGGTCGCCGGGAGCCAGCTTCTCGATGGTGGGCCTGTCCCGATCCTCGGCGAGCCGGCGAACGACGCGCGTCGGCACTGCGACATTGCGGTCCTCGACGACCAGGAGCGGCACCTTCTCCCCGACGCCCGCGTTCGGCGACAGGATCGCCGGTGGGAGGTCGTAGAGCATGCCCAGCAACGTTGTCTTGCCCGCGCCCTGGGAACCGGCGATCGCGGTGAAGTCCGCGCCGCTGATGGCCTCGATCGTGATCGTGCGGCGCAGCACGTCCCGCAGCTGCCCCCGCAGCTCCTTGCACTGCTCGGACTTCAGTCGTGAGTCGACCACCGCGTACAACTCCAGGCCGGACTTGTTCAGCCCCGCGAGCAGGACCTCCGGATTGTCCAGTGCCACTCTCTGAGCGCTCATGCGCCACTCCCTCCTACCGCCGCGCCGCACCCGGCGCGCCATCCTGATGCGATCGCCCCACCCGGCCACAGACCGATGCCCTACCCCACCGGGCGAGAGCGCCCGGCCGTTCAACAGTCATGCAAAGCCCTGACAGAATCCCTCTTCCCTGCACCCGTCACTCCGCAACGGGACCAAGGTCCTGAGCCAGATCGCCAATCTCGCGTCCCGTCGTCTCGTCGCCCCCTTGCCGGGACCTCGATAGTGCGCCACAATTGTGGCCATGAGCATCCAGTCCTTGCGGGAGGTCCGCGACCACTTCAGCGAGGTCGTCGACCGAGTCGAGCGGGAGCACGAGCGGGTCACAGTGACGCGCAATGGGCACGCGGCGGCGGTGATCCTCAGCCCGGAGGACCTGGCCCAGCTCGAGGAGACCCTCGACGTGCTGTCCGACCCCGGTGCGTTGGCCGACATCCGCGAGGCGGATGCCGCCTACCGCCTCGGTGACGTCGTCCGCGGCGTGGACGCCGTGCGTGCCTTGCGCCCGTGACCGGCGCGGACCCCTACGAGTTGGTCGTCACACCGCCCGCCGCCCGCGCGATCCAGTCCGGGCTGCCCGAGGCCGTCGCCGCAGCGGTGATCGAGTTCCTCACCGGGGCACTCATCAGCGATCCCCGGCGCGTGGGCAAGCCCCTGCGCGGCGACCTGGCCGGCATCCACTCCGCTCGGCGCGGCACCTACCGCGTGCTGTACCGGATCAACGACACCACCCGCGAGGTCATCGTGCTGCGCATCGACCACCGCCGCGACGCCTACCGACCCCGTTGACCGAGGGACGCACGCCAGGTTCGCGCAGCGCCCGCTGCGCAAGCTCGGGGATGTAGGGCAGCCCACGCCGTCACCCTCGGAGCCGGGACGTTGAGCGTCGCCATCCCAGCTTCCCGACCAGCCCCACTTCGCCGCGTATCGCGCACCTTGGGACAGGCATCACAGCGCCACCGGATCGGTGGCGGAGGTGGAAGGACCCGTTGTGCCTGCTCGTGGCGCCCGGCTGATCGGACCATGTTCGGTTGCTCTGTGCTGGGCCTCAGTTGCGATCGGGGAGCCGTTGGGTTTCCTGATGGTCCATGATCCGTCGGGCTGCGTGGGCCAGGGCGCGGCGGGTTATCAGCGGTGCCAGGCGGTTGGCGGTTGCGAGTGCGCGCATGTCGGCGCCGATGTAGATCCGCGACCGGTTGTGCTCGATCCCGCGGATGATGAGCCGCGCGGCCCGTTCCGGTGAGGTGAGGGCACGCCGTGTGGTCGCCTCCGCCTCTTTGGTGGTCACGTAGCGGGAGTTGCGGGCTGCGTTGGTGGCGACGGTGCCCGGGTACACCATGCTGACCTGGACCCGTGTGCCGATGAGTTCCTGTTGCAGCGATCCGGTGAGTCCGTCGACGGCGTGTTTGGCCGCGGCGTAGGCGCTGCCGGTGGGGAACGGCACGAGTGAGTTGGCGCTGCCCACGTTGACGATGTGCGCCTCGGGTCGGGTGATCAGGTGGGGCAGGAATGCCTTCACGCCGTGGATGACGCCCCACAGGTCGACGCCGAGGACCCACCCGAAGTCCTCAAGGGTGAGGTCCTGCACCGTGCCGATGGCCTGCACGGCGGCGTTGTTGATCAGCACATCCACCGTCCCGTGCGCCGCGAGCGCCTCGTCGGCGAAGCAGGCGACTGCTCCAGCGTCTGCCACGTCCACCACGTGCGAGGTGACCCGGCGGCCGGCCGGGCACATGGCTGCTGTGGTGGCGAGTCCCTCGGGGTCGATGTCGGCCAGTGCCACGGCGGCACCCCGCTGGGCCAACGCCACCCCCAGCGCGCGCCCGATCCCGGACCCGGCACCTGTCACTGCGACGACCTTGCCTGCCAGCTGAGTCATCCGCGGCTCGCCTCCTTGGTCCCATGCTGGCAGTCCCGTCGCACATCCTCCCGACGAGTCGGCACGGCCACGGGAAAGGCAACCTGTGAGCAGAAGCTGGGATGCCGCTACGCGACCACCGGGCCGTTACCCCCAAGGCCCGAAGGTCGCGCGGTGCTGAGCACGCACCTGGACGTCGCCGTAGGTGTTGTAGCGGCCGTAGCGAGTGTTCCGGAGATGGTCAGCAGCAGCGTCGGCGCGGGAAGCCTGGCTGCCTTGCCGGACGCCGTTGAGGGCCCCATCCATGTGCAGATGGAGCCCCCAACTTGGGTGCTGACTGTCAAGCGTTGTGGACTACCGTTGGACTACGCCGGAATCCGTGCAGGCATCGTCGCAGGTCAGCGCCATATTGCCGATCAGATATCGTAATACAGCTCGAACTCGTGCGGGTGCGGGCGCAGGCGGATCGGGTCCACCTCGTTGGACCGCTTGTAGGCGATCCACGTCTCGATCAGGTCGTCGGTGAACACGCCACCCTCGGTGAGGTAGGCGTGATCGGCCTCGAGTGCGTCGAGAACCTCGGGCAGCGAGCCGGGGACCTGCGGGATGTCCGCAGCCTCGTCCGGCGGCAGTTCGTAGAGGTCCTTGTCGACCGGCTGGCGGGGCTCGATCTTGTTCTTGATCCCGTCTAGGCCGGCCATCAGCATCGCCGAGAACGCCAGGTACGGGTTGCTCGACGGGTCGGGGACGCGGAACTCGATGCGCTTGGCCTTCGGGTTCGCGCCGGTGATCGGGATGCGGATGCACGCAGAGCGGTTGCGCTGGCTGTAGACCAGGTTGACCGGGGCCTCGTAGCCGGGGACCAGGCGGTGGTAGGAGTTCACTGTCGGGTTCGTGAAGGCCAGCAGCGACGGGGCGTGCTTGAGCAGGCCGCCGATGTACCAGCGCGCGACGTCCGACAGGCCGCCGTAGCCGGCCTCGTCGTAGAACAGCGGCTTGCCGTCCTTCCACAGCGACTGGTGCACGTGCATGCCCGAGCCGTTGTCGCCGAAGATCGGCTTGGGCATGAAGGTCACGGACTTGCCGGCCTCCCAGCCCACGCCCTTGATGACGTACTTGAACTTCATGACGTCATCGGCTGCCTTGGCCAGCGAGTCGAAGCGGTAGTTGATCTCCGCCTGGCCGGCAGTGCCGACCTCGTGGTGGGCGCGCTCGACCGTCAGGCCGACCTCAGCCAGTTTCAGGCTCATCTGGTCGCGCAGGTCAGCGAAGTGGTCCACCGGCGGGACCGGGAAGTAGCCGCCCTTGTACGGGGTCTTGTAGCCGCGGTTGGGGGTGCCGTCCTCCTCGTACTCCACGCCGGAGTTCCACTTGCCCTCGATGGAATCGATGAAGTAGTAGCCGGCGTTCTGCTTGGTCTCGAAGCGAACCGAGTCGAAGATGTAGAACTCGGCCTCGGGGGCGAAGAAGGCGGTGTCGGCGATGCCGGTCGACTTCAGGTACGCCTCCGCCTTGGCCGCGATGTTGCGCGGGTCGCGGCTGTACGGCTCGTCGGTGAACGGGTCCCGGATCGACATGTTGATGATCAGGGTCGTCTCGGCGCGGAACGGGTCGATGTAGGCGCTGGCCAAGTCGGGCGTGAGCTTCATGTCCGACTCGTGGATGGCCTGGAAGCCGCGGATCGACGACCCGTCGAACATCTGGCCCTCGGTGAAGAACTCAGCGGGCAGGCCCTTGGCCGGCACGTTGAAGTGCTGCATGACTCCGGGCAGGTCGCAGAAGCGGACGTCGACGAACTTGACGTCGTTCTCGTCGATGTACCGGAGGACTTCCTCCGCGTTGCTGAACAATCCAACCTCCTGTGTTCAGGCCGCGCGCTGCGACCCTCGGTTCGGTGTTCTCGCGCGGCGCACGACTCCTGATCGCTAGCCGCTCACTGCTGAACCTACGAGTACGGGGTTTCCCGTCCGTGTCCCTATTGTTTCCTCCGGGTTACTCGTGGGTCTCGGTGGGCGGGGCTGCCCCCCCAGCGTGGCGAACGCCAGCCCAGAACGCCTGCCGGACCGCGAACTTATCGGTTTCGCTCGTCCACGTGTCGATGCCGCGCGCTACGGCGTAGCGCAGGAGCTCCGCGTCGATCGTGCGCGGGATCGCCGGGTACTCCAGCGCCAGCATCGACGCGGCCTCGGAAGTCGCCCGGCTCAGCCATCGACGGGCGTAGGTGCGGCCCACGGAGATGGCGTCGAAGGTGGTCCGGGCGTCCTCGGCGGCGTCCTCGTACTGCTCGGCCTGGGTGGTCAGGTCGGACAGCCGATAGAAGGCGTAGTCCGGCACGGGGGAGTAGCCGGAGTGCCCGGCCGACGTGGTGTACAGAAGCGTGTCGCCTCCATTGCGGGGAGGCGCTCCGGGGCGCGGACGCAGGTCGGTCGGCTTGGGCATTGGCTTGACCTGGGCGGCCGTGGAGCGGGCGTCAACGACGTCGGCCGACCCTGCCCCGGGCGGTCCGACCGAACCCCCCGCAGGAGCCCCCGGCGCGCCAGTCGGGGTGCCTGACGGCAACGAAGGAGTACCCGCCGCCGGCGTGCCGACCGCCTGCGTACCGACGGCCGTCCCAGAGGGCGGAGCGATTGCCTCCGCAGGCGGGGCGGGGAAGGGGACCCCACCTGGCGCAATACCCGCGGCGCCCGCCCGCGCGGGACTCTCCCCGGGTGGCAGCGGGCCCTGGC
>JBAVLA010000273.1:0-13985 GCA_049688595.1 Candidatus Nanopelagicales bacterium
GGCCAGGCGTGCGCTGGCAGCGGGCTCCCACCGCGCCCTCCGGCACTTGTCCTCCGGCCTGCATCGGCGGATGCTGGACACGTGGGTCAGCGTCCTCGCCGCCGGCCATGAACCGCAGCGGTTGTCGTCGCCGCACTGGCCATCGCGGCTGCGGGCGCTGGCAGCCGGCGACGTCAACGGTGATGGTTTCGACGACCTGGTGATCGGATCGCCGGGCGAGGGGATCGGCACGGTCGCCCATGCCGGGTCGGTGACGCTGCTGCGCGGCACGGCGACTGGGCTCTCGGCGACCGGAGCCCAGTCGTGGAGCCAGGACTCGGCCGGGGTGGCCGACTCTGCCGAGGAGCCGGCCTGGTTCGAGGAGTTCGGGGCGGCCCTGGCCATCGGGGACGCGGACGCCGACGGCCGGGAGGACCTCGCCGTGGGCGTTCCCGGTGAGGTGACGGGCACCGGCAACGGCGCCGTTCACGTCCTGCGCGGCAGCGCCGCGGGGCTGACTGCCACGGGCAGCCAGTTCCTGACCGCAGGGTCCGTGGGGGCCGGGTGGCCGCCTCGTACGCAGGCGGGCTTCGGCAGCAGCCTCGTCCTCGGCGACCTCGACGGGAACGGTCGGAAGGACCTCGTGGTCGGCACGCCGCTGGGCGCGGTGAACCAGGGCGGCGAGCCGATCGGGACGGTTGCGGTCCTCGCGGCGAGCGGCACCGGAACGTTCGCCTCCGCCAAGGTCTGGCACCTGGACCGCTCCGACCTGCCCGGCGCGGCCCGGGCAACGGACCGGTTCGGGTCGGCGCTCGTCGCCGGCGACCTGACCAGCGACGGGATCACCGACGTGGCTGTCGGCGCGCCCTGGCGCGGCGTGGGCACTGCGGCTGATGCCGGCGCGGCCTACGTCCTCGTCGGCTCGGCCTCGGGTCCTGATGTCGGGGCGGCCCGGGCGATGTCGCAGGACAGCACGGGCATCCTGGGCGCCGCTGAGGACCACGACTTCTGGGGCACGCTGGACGGTGCGGGGATCGCCCAATGGCCGGTCCTGCCCGCGCGGATGGTCGGCCGGGTCGTGACCTCCATTCCGACAACTGCCAGGGCGGTGGCCCTGACCTTCGACGGCGGCGCGAGCAATGCCGGGCTGCCGTCGATCCTGGCGACCCTGGCCGACGAGCACGTCCAGGCGACCTTCTTCCTGTCGGGCGACTTCGCCAGGGCGTACCCGACCAGCGTCCGGGCAGTTGCTGCGGCGGGGCACCGGATCGGCAACCACACGGCGACGCACGCCGACATGACCACGCTGACGTTGTCCGCCCAGGCCGATCAGGTGCGCCGAGCCGAGGCGACTGTTCGGCCGCTGGCGGGGCAGACCACGCATCCGTGGTTCAGGTTCCCGTTCGGCGCGAGCAGTGCATCGACGGTCGCCAACGTCAACGCCGAGGGCTTCTCCGCGATCGGGTGGACGGTCGACACGCTCGGCTGGAAGGGGAGCAGCGGGGGCCAGAGCGAGGCATCGGTTGTCAACCGGGTGGTGGCCACGGCCAGGCCCGGCCAGATCGTGCTGATGCATGTCGGCGCGAACCCGGATGATGGAACCACGCTGGACGCCGATGCCCTGCCCACCGTGATCGCGCGGCTGCGGGCGTTGGGCTACTCCTTCGTCACCGTCGACAGTGCGCTCCGGTGACCGGTGGGCCGACGCGCCGCCCGGTCCTGGGCTCCTGGTTCCGGAAGCACGGCGAGGGTGACAGCGAGGGTCGCGGCCATCGCCTGAACCCAGGCCGCTGCGGGGGGCACCGTGGTGGGCCACGTCCACACGACGGTCACGATCGCGCTGACCAGGCACGCCGACCCGATGGCCCAGTAGCGCGCCAGTGGCCGCGGGCGCAGGGCGATGGCTGCGATCCAGGTGCCGATCCCCGCCGCCCCAGCCACGAGGGCCAGCCCAGGCCCCAGCATCAGGGCCCAGGCCAGCCGGCTGGGGAGCTGCGCGGCCGGCGGGGCGGTCCGACGGGATGACCTTCGTGGTGGGGTCAGTGCCCCGACGACCAGGCACACGGCGGCGATCAGCCCGAGGAGCAGGCCCATCCGGTAGGTGGAATCCGGCTCGAACGTGGCGTCCACGGTGCCCGAGGCGCCGGCCGGCACGATCCATCCCTGGCGCCAGCCATCGACCCGCACGGGGGTCAGGGCCACCCCGGCGACGGTCGCCCGCCAGCCGGGGTTGAAGTTCTCGCCCAGTTCCAGGACGGACTGCTGATCCACCACAGCCAGTTCGATCCCGCGATGGGCGGGCTCCCAGGCACGCACGACGGGTTGTGCGATGGCCGTCGCGGGACCGCTCCTCACGGCCGCGGCACCACGGGTGCGGAAGACCACCTGGTCGACGAGGAAGCCCGCGGTGGCGTCAGCGCGCACCTCGGACTGCCCACCGTGGAGGGCCACATCGTCGCAGACGGTCGCGTCCACGACGAGGCCGTCGATGAGCGCCCCCGCCGTCGTGGAGACAGCGGTGCGCACGATCTGCTCGCCGACCGCCACGGTCGGCCCGGACCCGCACGGAACCCGGACGGGCGTCGCGGGGTCGGCCGCGGGCCGCAGGTCGTCCGCCCCGAGCACGACCAGCTCGCCCACCCCCACCGGGTAGGCCTCGAGCGCGCCCGTGACCGGGTTCACGCCCCGGCGAGGGGATGTGAACCCGAACCGGACGGTGATCCGGTCCGCCGAGACGGCCGGGAAGCGAACCGACCCATCGGCCCGGGCGAAGTGGCTCGTCTCCTGGCCGTCGACGTCGACGAAGACCTCGAACGGCGAGGACGCGGGCGCCCCGGGCGAGGTCAGGAAGAGCAGCCCGGACACCTTCCGCCGTTCGGGAAGGCGGACGGTCAGGGCAGGTTCTTCGTCCTGGCGGCCGGCCACCCAGGTGGTCCCAAGGTCGCGGTCGGCGGCGGCGGCCGCGCGTCCGGCCGGATCGGCAACCGCCTGGGAGGTCGCCTCGATCCGCAGGACGTCCCTCTCGGTCGCCAGGAGGGCATCGAGGGCAGGGCCGGCGCGGGGGCGCACGCGGACCCGCACGGTGGCGTCGGCCGGCACGTCCACGGATCTTCGCAGGGAGGCCCGGTCCTCGCCCTGACGCGCGAGGAAGGGGTCACAGGCGTCCGACAGGCCCACGAGGACGCACGCACCAAGCTCCCCGGTCCGTGCCGACAGCACCACGGCATCGGCGTCTCGCGGTCGCGCAGCCGGCACGGCCAGTCCTGGGGGCGAGGGCGGCAGGCCCCTGATCCGCAGCTCCCGGACGCCGAACGAGACGGCCCGCTCGTCGGGATCAGTGGCCAGGAGCGTCAGCCTGATCCAGGACGTCTGCCCCCCCGCGACCGCGAGCGGCTGGAGGCCATCGGATGGCACCAGCCCGGTGTCGGCGCTGCCCGCCTCGGTCAGGACGTGGACCGTCCGCGGCGCTGCTCCGAGGGTCCCGTCAGCGACGAAGGCCACCCGCAGGTCGTCGGCTGAGAGGGTCCGGGCCTCCGGCAGGTCCCACTGGATCCAGGCGCCCCGCGATTGGCCCGCCGGCGAGCGCCAAGCAGTCGCCAGGTCCCCGTCGAGGCTCGAGCCGGGTGCCGAGCCCGGGTCGATGGCACCCAGTGCCGTCACCTCGGCCCGTGAACCCGAGGAGGTGGCCGTCACCGCCACTGCGGCGGTCCTGGTGCGCACGTCGGTCGCTGCCCCGTCGATCACGTAGTCGTGGACGCGGCGCCGTGAGGCGTAGTCCTCGTCCGCGGTCATCGTGGCTGTCCGGTTGTTCCGCATGAACCCGAACGCGACCTCGGTCCGCCGGGGTTGGTCGGTCACGATGGTGCTACCGGAGATGCCGGTCGGGGCGTCCCCAGCAAGGAAGAGCGCCGAGTCGGGCAGCATCCCGGCATCGCCCAGGCCGGGCAGCGACTCGGGCGCCCCGTCCAGGACTCGTGCGTCGGCCAAGCTGCGCAGCCCGACGCCCGCGACGGCGAGGCTGCGATCGACGTCCCCACCGGCGTCCACCTCCCAGATCTCCACCGCCGCGTAGGGAAGCTCCTGAGACTCAGGGGAGACGATCTCGCCGGTCTGGAGGCTCTGGATGGGTGGACCGACGGTCGTGCGCAGGTGCAGGCCGGGGGACTGCCGCAGTGCCCGGCGAACCAGCCCGCGACGCGGCGCCCCCGTGGCCACCGCGTCGAGGTCGTTGCGGACCACCAGGAACCGGACCCCGCTGCGCGCGAGCGCACGAGTCAGCCCGGCCGAGCCATGGCCGGTTCCGATCCTTGCCTCGACCTCGTCTAGGAGCCGGATGTTCCCCGCGCTGGACAGCGGGACGCCGTCGCGCACCGCCCACGCCGTGGCGGCCAATCCCTGCAGGGGCTCGTCCTGCGATCGCCCCCACAAGTAGTCCCCGGTCGGGGCGCCCGGCACCACGAGCGCTCGGCCGTGGCCCCCCTCACGGGCCAGCCAATCGGCGGCCTCCCGCCAGTACCCGGGCACGACCTCGTAGCTGCGGCCCCTCGTCAGGGCCCCCGTCCACGCTGGCGCGGATACCGCCACGAGGGCGACGACCGCCACGGACACGATCCCCGCGGACCTGGCTGCCGCGGACGTCAGGGCGGTCCGGCTGGGCTCGGGTCGACGGGAGCGTGCCACGAGGGCGGGCACGGCCTCCGCCAGGACGCCCCCCAGCCCAAGGCACAGCACCAGCGAGACGATCGGCTGGAACTTGTGCGTGTTCCGGAAGGGGGCCAGGGGCCCGTCCAGGAGGCCCTGCAGCCAGCCGGCAGCGAACCCCTGGGCCGGCCCCAGGTGACCCATCGCCACGAGGAACAGCCCAGCGGTGAGCGCGCAGCAGAGGAACCAACGCTCCGGGCCCCGCCACCGGGCGAGCCCGACCAGCCCGAGAGCGGCCAGCCCCAACTGACCCACCGTGGCCGTTGACTCGGTCACGAGGCTCCATCCGGCGCCCCACACGGGCCCGGATGGGTCGCCCACGTAGGCCATCCACGAAGTCGTGCCCCGCAAGGCGCTGGCCACTTCGGTGAATCGAGTCGTCACCGTGCTGGACTCGATCCAGTCGAGGAACGGTGACGACACCGATCGCAGCGCGACCAGCGGGATGACCCACCACGCGCAGGCCAGCCCGACACCGAGGAGCCACCACGGCGCAGTCGCAGCCAGCGCGCGGCTGCGTCGGCGCGTCAGCAGCCACATGCCCGGGAGGACCAGGGTGGTCAGGGTGGCCACCGCATTGACCCCGCCGACCATGAGGATCGGCACCGCTGCCCGCAGCCCCCGCGCCCGTGGAGTCATCCGGGCCGTGCTCGCCAGCGGGACGAGCGCCCAAGGGGCCAGGGCCGCCGGCCAGGTCTCGCTGGAGATCGGCCCGAGAGTCGTCAGGTACCTCGATCCGAGCACGTACGCAAGGCCGGCCAGCACACGGGCGAGCGGGCTGGCCACTCCGAGGTGCCGGGCCAGCCGGACCACGCCGAGGAAGCCGGTGACGAGGACCACGGACCACCACGCGCGCTGGATGACCCAGCCCGGGAGGTCCAGGGACTGGCCGATCCCGAAGAAGGGCCCCATCGGGAAGAAGTACCCGTACGCCTGGTTCTGCACCTGGCCGAAGAAGCCCATGGGATCCCACAGGTGCAGGGCGCGCGACAGGAAGCCCCACGGGTTCAGCGTCAGGTCCAGCTTCGTGTCGGCGGCGATGCGGCCGGGATCCTGCACGAACGCGATCGTGACCAGGGCGAGGCAGACCACGCTTAGCCGGACGCGGTAGGCCGTCCGGGTCACGTGCGAACCCGCAGCACGAGAAGCAGGTTCCAGGCCAGCACCTCCCGGACCGCGGGGACTCCCAGCACGAACGTGCACCATCGCGGCAGGTACCTCGGCACGGCGGCCACGAGCTCCACGCCCGAGTGCCGCCGTGCCCAGCGCAACCCCTCCGCTGCGGTGACGGGGAACAGGGTGACGCCGTAGTCGTTCTTGGGGCGACGGCCGAAGCGCCGTTCGTACCGGTCGGCCGCGCGCCTGCCGCCGAGGAGGTGCCACGGCGCGGTCTCGTGGCCGCCCCATGGCCCGTACCAGAGCGTGTAGCTGAGGAACACCGTCCCGCCCGGGCGGACGACGCGCACCATCTCGTCGGCCATCCGCCACGGCCGGTCAACGTGCTCCAGCACGTTCGATGAGTACGCGATGTCCAGGGCTCCCGTGCCGAAGGGCAGGGCCATCCCGCTGCCCAGCACGGTGCACGGACCGGGCGCTCGCCCATGCAGGCGCGTCTCCCCGGCGTCCACGTCCACGGCGATGCACCGGGCCCCGGCGGCGGTGAACGCGTCGGCGAAGTAGCCCGGCCCGCCGCCGACGTCGAGCAGCGACGCCCCCGTGAGGTCGACGTACGCGCTGACCTGTCGCGCGCTGTCGGCGGCCAGGAGCCCGTAGAAGCGTCCCGGGTCGGACTGCTCGACGCGGAACGCCGCAGCCAGGCGCACCGACCGCGCGATCGTGGCCGCCGGATCTACCCCGGCACGGGCGGTTCCGAACACACGCAGGAGACTAACGGGCACGTCGGGGTCCGCTCCGCCCCGTCCGGGCGCGGGGCTACCCTCGGCTGCCGGAGGTGGAACATCTACGGGCATGGACCAGCTGGGCTCGCCGATGGGCAAGCCTCGCCGGCGCCTGCCCGGGTGGTGTTCCTCAACTGGCGTGACTGCCAGAACCCGGAGGCGGGCGGGTCGGAGGTCTACGTCGAGACGGTCGCCCGCGCGCTGGCGGCCGGCGGCAACGACGTCTCCCTCTTCGCCGCCGCGTTCCCCGGGGCCGAGTCCGAGCAGGCGGTGGGCGGGGTGCGGGTCGTCCGGGGCGGCTCCAAGCTGACGGTCTACCCGACCGCCCTGCGCGCGCTTGCCGGAGGTGCCCTCGGCCGGCCCGATGTCGTCGTCGACGTCCAGAACGGGATCCCGTTCGGCTCCCGCCTCGTGTCCGGCGTCCCGACGGTCGTGCTGGTCCACCACGTGCACCGGGAGCAGTGGCCCGTCGTCTACGGGCCGGTCCGCTCGCGGATCGGCTGGTGGGCCGAGTCCCGCGTGGCTCCTCGGCTGTACCGGGGCAGCCAGTACGTCGCCGTGTCCGAGGCCACCCGCTCGGAGCTGGCCGGCCTGGGGGTCGACCGAGGCCGGATCGAGGTGGTCCGCAACGGGGTCCAGGCCAGCCCCCCGCGCTGCGCCCTGCGCAGCAGCACGCCGCGGGTCCTCGTCCTGGGTCGCCTCGTGCCGCACAAGCAGGTCGAGCACGTGATCCGCGCGGCCGCAGCACTGCGTGCGCACGTCCCGGGGCTGCGGGTGTCCGTCGTGGGGGACGGATGGTGGCGGGACGAGGCCCGCGCGGAGGCCAGCCGGGTGGGCGCCGCGGACATCGTGGAGTTCCATGGCTTCGTCGATGACGCGACCAAGCAGCGTGAGCTGGCCAGGGCGTGGGTCCTGGCGGTCCCCTCGCTGAAGGAGGGATGGGGATTGGTCGTCACTGAGGCGGCCGCCCACGAAGTCCCCAGCATCGCGTACCGATCGGCGGGCGGGGTGACCGAGTCCATCGGCCACGGGGAATCCGGGCTGCTCGTGGACGGCGGCGAGGAGGGGTTCACCGCGGCCCTGCGGCGCGTGCTGCTCGACGATGGGCTGCGGGCTGCGCTGGCGCGGGGGGCGGCCCACCGGGCGGCGGCGCTGTCCTGGCAGGCGACTGCGGACGCCTTCGGCGAGGTGCTGGGCCGGGTGATCGGCCGCCCGGTGGACGTGGGCCGGGTCACGGTCGAGTCCAGCCTGGATCCGGGGGATCCCAGCCACACGCGGAGGGGCCGACAGGTTCTGGATCGCCCGGTTCAGGACTGGCCGTAAACGATGTAGGGGCTGTCCACCGGAGCCGGCGTGCCGCTGGAGACGATGCCCACCAGCACGAATGCCGTGACGACCGCGAGGACCCCGCCCACAGCAGCGCTCAACGGCCCGTTCACGGTGGCTCCCATCCCTCGGGGCGCAGGCTAGCAGGCCAGCGGGGCGCCTCACCCCCGCCGCGCGGTTGATCGCCGGGCCCGCTGGACGATCCCGCCGAGGGCGGCCGCGACGGCGAGGAGCCATGCGATCCAGCCCAGCGCAAGCCACGCCGCGGGCTGGCGCACCGGCTCCACCGCTCCATCGAGGCGGTACAGCGACAGGCCGGGGGAGTCGACCACAAGGGCACTTGCTTCGCGCACCGACTCAGGCAGCTCCGCAGGGAAGCCCGGCGTGGCCTGCTGGCCCTCCTGCCACAGGACCCACCCGACGCCCAGGTCGCGCAGTGCCCGGGGAACGTCGGGGGCCAGCAGCGCCTCGGCGACCGCGACCGAGTGCGGGTCGTCGGGGGGGATCACGACCAGTCCGTCAGGCTCGGCCACCAGCAGCCGTGAGTCCGTCACCACGGGTCGGGGCAGGTAGCGCGGGGCGGGATCCAGGACCGTCCGGTGCTCGTTCCAGTCGTAGGCGCGCATCGCGCTCCATGGCAGCGAGACGACGTCGCCCGAGTCCGGCGCCTGCAGGAGGGCGGTGCGCACGCGTTCCCAGACTTCGGGGTAGGTGACCGGCTGGATCCGGCCCATCGCGCCGAACGCGGCGTCGGGAAGCAGGAGCAGGGGAACGGCCAGGAGCAGCACTCCCACCGGCCACTCGCCGTCGCTGCCGCGGGCCCGCTCCCTGATCCGGCCCAGGCCCGCGCCGGCGGCCAGTGAGAGCAGCACGACCCATGGCGCGAGCCACTTCTGGGCGTCGCGCAGCAGGCCGCCTCCGGGGAGCGACTCCAGGTGTACTACGAGACCGGTCATCGGCGTCAGCGCGCTTGCCAGGGCCCAGGTCAGCCCCGCGGCGGAAAGCACTGCCAGGGCCGCGACGATCGGTCCCGGCACGCTCCTGAGCCGCCAGAGGCCCAGCGCGGCCAGCCCCACCAGCACGAGCGGCGCGATGACGGACATCGGTCCGGCCCGCGACGGGGCGGTCGCCGCGGCGTTCCAGATCCCTGCGGTCCCCAGGATCGTCAGGAGCGGCCCGGCCGCACCCTCCCCACGGGCGCCGAACGCCTCGGCCGCTGCCTGGCTGGGGACCCCTGGGTTCCCCAGGCCCGGGACGACCCACACCAGCTGGACCAGCAGCACCACGACGACGCCGCGCACGGCACGCCACCGGGATGGCGGTCGCGGCCAGCCAAGGACCACCGTGGCGGCGCCCGCCTGCAGGGCCCCGGCCGTCGGAACTAGGGACCCGAGCACGGTCCACCCCGCGAGCCGCCCCAGGCCTGCGCCTTGGCCGACCCGCACGTCTTGAGCGGCGCTGAGCACCCAGGGGAGCGACGCCAGGCCGATCAGCAGTCCCCAGTGGCCCATGACGGACCGCTGGAAGACGTACGCCGACCACATGGCCACCGTGGCGGCAGCCGCCTGGTCGAAGGCGGGGCGCACCCGGAGCAGGCCTGCGACGCCGGTCCCCAGCAGGATCAGGCTGCCGACGATCATCGCGCGTTGCAGCAGGTGCCCGGGCACGACGTCGTCGAGGACGGCGACGATCGCGTCCTGGGGGACCGATCGCGGAGGTGCCCCGCCGGCTCCCCACATCCAGGGCAGGAGGTCCTGCCCTGGCACGGCCACGCAGTCGTGGGTCAGGACAAATCCCGGTTGGCTCCACACCGGCGCGGTGATGACCGCGGCCATCGTCAGGACCCAGACGAGGACCCACCTCGGGGTGCGGCCCCTGCCGTGGTCGCGCTCGGGCACGGGGCCAACGTAGCGGCCGCCGGGACGGGTGCCTCCGCCGCTTGGCCCCTCGTAGACTCCCGGTGTGACCAGCGTCCCAACGGCGAGCCGAGTGCAACTGCCGGTCGTCCAGGCGATGCGGCCATACCACTGGCTGAAGAACCTCCTCGTGCTGGCAGTCCCGCTGGCGGCTGGCCGCCTCCTTGACCCCGACATCCTGACGTCGACGCTGGCGGCCCTCGCCGCCTTCTGCTTGGCCTCCAGTGCGACGTACCTGGTCAACGACGTGATCGACGCACCCCGGGATCGCCTCCACCCGCTGAAGCGCCAGCGGCCGATCGCCGCCGGACTCCTCGACTCGCAGACCGCCATGGCAGTCGCGGCCGGCCTGGCCGGCGCTGCGCTGATGATCGGCTTCGCGACGAGCGCGGCCCTCGGCTGGGTCCTGGTCGCCTACCTCGCTGCGACGACGGCGTACTCATGGTGGCTCAAGGCCGAGCCGATCATCGAGCTCGCCCTGCTGGCTGCCGGGTTCCTGCTGCGAGCCGTGGCGGGGGGCGCTGCCACGGGGCTGGTCGTCTCCATGTGGTTCCTCCTCGTGGCGGGGTTCGGCTCGGTCTTCGTCGCCGCGGGCAAGCGCTACTCGGAGCTGCTGAACCCCTCCGCGCGCACCCACGCGCGCGTCGTCCTGGACGGCTACACGCCGAGCTTCCTCCGCTTCGCGTGGGGCACCACAGCGGGCGTCACGATCACCGCCTACGCCCTGTGGGCGGTGGAGCTCAACGGGTCCGGCCAGTCCGCCTGGCCGGCGGCCTCACTGGTGCCCTTCACGCTCGCGATGCTGAAGTACGGCCAGGTGATCGACGCAGCGCAGGCCGAGGCCCCCGAGGACGTGCTCCTGACGAGCCGGTGGCTGCAGGTCCTCGCCCTGGCCTGGCTGCTGCTCTTCGTGCTCGGGGTCGGCCGTGGTTGACCGGCTCCTCACCGGCTGGGGCCGGACCTCGCCCAGCCGAGCCGACGTGGTCGTGGCCGACGCGACCGCCGACATCCAATCGGCGATGCAGTCCAGCGGTCGCCGCGGCGTGATCGCCCGGGGACTGGGGCGCAGCTACAACGACGCCGCCCAGAACGGCGGGGGTCGCGTGCTCACCCTGGAGCGCTCCAAGGAGTGGGCCTTCGACTCCACCTCGGGCCTCCTGACCTGCCCCGCAGGGGCGGTCCTCGACGACCTGATCACCGAGTTCGTCCCCCTCGGGTGGTTCGTGCCCGTCACCCCGGGAACGCGGATGGTGACCGTCGGGGGGATGATCGCAGCGGACGTGCACGGCAAGAACCACCACGCCGACGGGACGATCGGGTCGCACGTGGTCCGGATCGAGCTGGTCACCTCCGATGGCGTGGTCCGAACGTTGAGGCCCTCCGGGGCGACGGCCGACCAGTTCTGGGCAACGGTTGGCGGGATGGGGCTCACCGGGGTCATCAGCGCGGCCACCTTGCGGCTGGTCCCGATCCCGAGCGCCCACATGCTCGTCGAGGATCACCGGGCGCCGGACCTCGACGCGCTCATGTCAGGTCTCGTGGCCGGCGACTCGCACACGTACAGCGTTGCCTGGATCGACGGCACCCCCCGGGGCTCCCGGATGGGTCGGGGCATCCTCACCACGGCCGAGCACGCGCCTGCCGACCAGGTGCCTGGCGCCGGTGAGCACAGCAGCCTTCCCGGCCGGCGGCGGGTCCGGGTCCCGTTCACGCCTCCGGTCAACCCCCTGAACCGCTGGACGGTCGCGGCGTTCAACGAGGCCTGGTACCGCAAGCCGGCCGGGTCGCACCTCGCTCGTGTCCGTGAGTTCTTCCACCCGCTGGACGCCGCCGGCGACTGGAACCGGCTCTACGGCCCACGGGGCCTCGTCCAGTACCAGTTCGTGGTGCCAGACCGTGGATCCGAGCTCGTCAGGCGGACCCTGAGCGCACTCCAGGGGATCGGGGCGGCCTCGTTCCTGGCCGTCCTGAAGCGGTTCGGCGCCGCCAATGCCGCCCCGCTGTCGTTCCCCATGCCGGGCTGGACCCTCGCCGTGGACCTCCCCGCAGGCGTCCCGGGCCTGGCTGGGGTCCTCGACGCGCTCGACGAGGAGGTCGTGGGCCTGGGCGGGCGCCTCTACCTGGCCAAGGACGGACGCATGCGGGCGGGGCTGCTGCCCGCGATGTACCCGCGGCTGGCGCAGTGGCGAGCCGTCCGGGCCGGGATGGACCCCTCGAGAACGCTCAACTCCGACCTGGCCAGGAGGCTGAACCTGTGATGGACTCCCTGGGTCGCCCCCAGTCCGTGCTCCTCCTTGGGGCGACCAGCGACATCGGGCAGGCGATCTGCCGACGATCGTCGGGCTCCCTGAGCCGACTCCTGCTGGCCGGCAGGCCCTCCGCGGAGCGGGACGCGCTCGTCGGCCGTTGGCAGGGGCAGGGCGTGGCCACGACGGCGGTCGACTTCGACGCCAGCGTCCCCGCCGATCACGAGCGCCTCATCCACGAGGCCTTCGCCAGCGGCGACATAGACCTCGTGGTCCTTGCCTTCGGGGTGCTCGGCGACCAGGCGGCGCTGGAGTCCGACCCGGCCGCGGCAGCGGCTGCGGTGAGCGCGAACTACGTGGGGGCCGTGAGCTCGGGTCTGGCGGTCGCCTCCGAGCTGGAGGCGCAGGGCCACGGGGTCCTGGTCGTCCTGTCCTCGGTGGCCGGTGAGCGAGCCCGCCGGAGCAACTACATCTACGGGTCGAGCAAGGCCGGCGTCGACGTGCTGGCCAACGGGCTGGCCGACCGCCTGCACGGATCCGGTGCGCATGTCCTGATCGTGCGCCCGGGGTTCGTCCGCACGTCGATGACTTCGGGGATGCGTGGCGGCCCCCTGGCCGTGGGTGCTGAGGATGTGGCTGAGGTGGTCGTCCGCGGGATCGCCCGCGGCAGTCGCACGGTCTACGTCCCGGCGGCGATGCGCCTGGTGATGCTCGGGCTGCGCGCCACACCAGGGCCGGTCTTCCGCCGACTGCCGATCTGATCGGCGGCCAGTGCCGGCGCGGCAGGCGGGTACCTGCCCGTGTGGGAATTCGGTGGGTTGTGGTCGCAAGTTCGACCACAACCCACCGAGTTCGCGCAGGCCCGCGGCGCCCCGGCCCCGATGCGGCTGTTGACCGCATTAGGGTTCTCACCGTGCAGACGCTGAAGCTTGCTGTCATCCCTGGTGACGGGATCGGGACCGAGGTCGTCGCGGAGGGCCTGAAGGTGCTCGACGCCGTGGCCGCCGCCGCTGGGCTGTCGGTGTCCACGACGCACTACGACCTCGGCGCGCGCCGGTACAACGCCACGGGGGAGACCCTGCCGGCCAGCGTCCTGGCCGAGCTGCGCGGCCACGATGCGATCCTGCTGGGCGCAATCGGCGACCCCAGCGTCCCGCCGGGCGTGCTGGAGCGCGGCGTGCTCCTCCCGTTGCGCTTCGAGCTGGACCACCACGTGAACCTGCGCCCGGTGAAGCTGTTCCCCGGGGTGGCCACGCCGTTGGCCGGCAAGGGGCCTGAGCACATCGACATGGTGGTGTGCCGGGAGGGCACCGAGGGGCCATATGTGGGCTCGGGTGGCACGCTGCGCCGCGGGACGCCGCATGAGGTCGCCACCGAGGAGAGCCTGAACACCCGCTACGGCGTGGAGCGGATCGTGCGCGACGCCTTCACCCGGGCGGCGGCGCGGCGTGGCAAGGTGACGCTCGTCCACAAGACGAACGTCCTGGTCCACGCGGGGGACCTGTGGCAGCGGACCTTCTCGCAGGTGGCCGAGGAGTTCCCCGCCGTTGCCACCGACTACTGCCATGTCGATGCCGCGGCGATGTTCTTCCTCACCCAGCCGGAGCGGTTCGACGTCGTGGTGACCGACAACCTGTTCGGCGACATCCTGACCGATGTCGGGGCCGCCATCGCGGGCGGGATCGGCCTGGCGGCAAGCGGCAACATCGACCCGAGCCGGACCAACCCGAGCATGTTCGAGCCGGTCCACGGCTCGGCGCCGGACATCGCTGGCCGCGGTCTGGCCGACCCCACCGCCACGGTCCTCAGCGTCGCGATGCTGCTGGCCCACCTCGGGCTGGACGAGGCGTCCGCGCGCGTCGAGGCCGCGGTGGCGGCGGACCTGGCGGCCCGCGGGACAGCTGCCCGCTCGACCAGCC
>JBAVLA010000274.1:0-1737 GCA_049688595.1 Candidatus Nanopelagicales bacterium
CACCCGGTTGACAACCGATGCCTCGCTCTGGCCCCCGCTGCTCCCCTTCCAGCCGAGCGTGTCGACCGTCCACCCGATCGCGGAGAAGCCCTCGGCGTTGACGTTGGCGACCGTCGACGCACTGCTCGCGCCGAACGGGAACCTGAACCACGGATGCGTGGTCTGCCCCGCCAGCGGCCGAACAGTCGCCTCGGCGCGGCGCACCTGATCGGCCTGGGCCGACAACGTCAGCGTGGTCATGTCGGCGTGCGTCGCCGTGTGGTTGCCGATCCGATGCCCCGCCGCAGCAATTGCCCGGACGCTGGCCGGGTACGCCCGGGCGAAGTCGCCCGACAGGAAGTAGGTCGCCTGGACGTGCTCGTCGGCCAGGGTCGCCAGGATCGCCGGCAACCCGGCATTGCTCGCGCCGCCGTCGAAGGTCAGGGCCACCGTCCTGGCAGATGTCGGAATGGCGGTCACGACCCGGCCGACCATCCGCGCGGGCAGGACCGGCCATTGGGCGATCCCCGCACCTTCCAGCGTGCCCCACAGGTCGTGGTCCTCAGCGGCGCCCAGGATCCCCGTGCTGTCCTGCGACATCGCCCGGGCCGCCCCGGTGATCCCGTCGCCGGTCAGGTCGCCGGCGACGAGCGCCGACCCGAACCGGTCCGTTGCCGCTCGCCGCGAGGACCGCAACCGTCCCGATCGGCTCGCCGCCCTGGTTCACCGCGCCCAGCGGCGTGCCGACCACGAGGTCCTTCCGGCCGTTCCCGTCGAGGTCGCCGAGGACGAGGCTGCTGCCGAAGCCCGCCTGCGCGCGAGGTGGCCACCCGGCTCCCGTGGACCCCGCGGTCAGGAACTGGCTGCCCGTGGCAGTCAGTCCCGCGGCGTCGCCGCGCAGGACGTGAACGGCGCCGTTGCCGGTGCCCGTCACCTCACCGGGAACGCCCACGGCGAGGTCCTCCCGGCGCGCAGCAGCGTCACCGACCCGGCATGGGCGACCGCACCGATCCCCTCGCCCGGCGATCCGATCACCAGGTCGTCGAAACCATCACCGTTCACGTCGCCGGCTGCCAGCGTGTCGCCGAAGCGGTCCCCGGACTCACACGCGCCCGGCACGCCGGCCGAGTCCTGGTGCCAAACCTGGCTGCCGATGCTGGCCAGGCCGGAACCTGTCCCATGGATGACGTGCACCATTCCGGCCCCGGCGATGGTTCCGATGGCCTCCCCCGGCACGCCGATCGCGAGGTCGGCGTACCCGTCGGAGTCGAAGTCCCCGGAAGCCACCGAGTCGCCGAAGCGGTCACGCGCCTCGGCCGCCCCAGCGACGCCGGCCGTGTCCTGGCTCCAGATCTGGTTGCCGGTCGCCGTGGGTCCGTTGGCCGATCCCCGGATCACCTGCACAGCACCAGCGCCGGCAACCGGCCCGATGGCCTCCCCGGGCGCGCCGACGACGAGGTCGGCGAATCCATCGCCGTTGAGGTCGAAGTCCAGGGGGTCGGCCGTGGCAGCCTTGTCCACGGGAGCTGCCGATGGAGCCCCGGCACGCGCTGCGGACGGCGCGGCGGACCGCGCTCCTGGCCACGCGCCCCCCAGCGTCCAGCCCGCAGCCGCGATGGCCAGTGCGGCGACGACAACCGCTGCGGTTCCTGGCCGGCGGCGAGGACGCTGACCCACGTGTCCAGCATCCGCCGATGCAGGCCGGAGGACAAGTGCCGGAGGGCGCGGTGGGAGCCCGCTGCCAGCGCACGCCTGGCC